>DAOLRO010000320.1:0-1511 GCA_035418665.1 Phycicoccus sp. | reverse complement strand
CCCACGGCCTGCACCGCATCCGTCCGCTCGACACCCGCCCCAACTCGATGGGCGGAGCGGTGACCGCGTCAGCGGCCGAGATCGCCGACCTCGTGGGCGCGAAATATCTCGTGACCTTCACCTCCAGTGGCGACTCCTCCCGGCGCCTCGCACGCGTGCGGCCCCGGATCCAGACCTTGGCCTTCACGCCGAAGCAGTGGACCCGTTCCCAGTTGGCGCTCACGTGGGGCGTGGAGACCTTCCTGACCCCCGACGTGCACCACACCGACGAATACGCCGTGCTCGTCGACCAGATCCTCCTCGACGCCGGTCGCGTCGTCGAAGGTGACCTCGTGGTCATCGTCGCCGGCTCGCCGCCCGGCATCCCCGGATCGACCAACGCCCTCCGGGTGCACCGCATCGGTGACGCCATCGAGGGCAACGCCCCGGCATACCGGCAATTGGGCAACGCCAACTGAAGGATTCGCGCCTGCTTCGCCCACCATTCGGTGGGCCGGAGAAGGGGCCGCGCGCCGGGCGTTAGACTGACGGCCGCACCTCGCCGAAGTGGTGGAATGGCAGACACGGAGCACTCAAAATGCTTTGCTCGAAAGGGCGTGCGGGTTCAAGTCCCGCCTTCGGCACGTTGACAATCACGCTGGCATCGCAGGGCAGGAGAAGGCCATGACCGGCAAGCGCATCCTCGTCGCCGAGGATGAGGCCATCATTCGCCTCGACCTCGCCGAGATGCTCGGCGAGGCCGGCTACGACGTCGTCGGTCAGGTCGGCAACGGCGAGCTCGCCGTCGAGTTCGCCAAGGAGCACAAGCCCGACCTGGTCATCATGGACGTCAAGATGCCCGTCCTCGACGGGCTGTCCGCCGCCGAGCAGATCGGCGCCGAGCGGATCTGCCCGGTCGTCATGCTCACCGCCTTCAGCCAGACCGAGCTTGTCGAGCGCGCTCGCGACGCCGGCGTCATGGCCTACATCGTCAAGCCGTTCACCGCAGCCGACGTCAAGCCAGCGATCGAGATCGCCCTGTCCCGCTGGGCAGAGCTCAAGGAGCTCGAGGCCGAGGTCGCCGACTTGGGGGAGCGGCTCGAGACCCGCAAGGCCGTCGACCGCGCCAAGGGCGTCCTCATGGCCAAGCTGAAGATCACCGAGGCCGACGCCTTCCGCTGGATCCAGAAGACCGCGATGGACCGCCGTATGGGCATGCGCGAGGTCTCCGAAGCCGTCGTCGCCGGCATGGAGAAGGCGTAGCCACTCACCTGGGTGAGCACCCGGCATACCCGCTGTGTATGCCGTGAGCCGCCTTCTCAGCGGAAGGCGACCACCAGCTGGGTGAGGAGAGGGGCGATCACCAGCGCGGGGAGCATGTCGGCGACCGGGACATCCTTGATGCGCAGCAGGCGCAGGCCGATCCCGGCGAGCAAGAGGCCGCCCGTGGCCGTCAACGCGGCGATGTGGGCCTCGGGCATGATCGAGCCGAGGAGGACGCCGACCACGGTGAGTGAGCCCTGGACGACGCC
>DAOLRO010000319.1:0-1517 GCA_035418665.1 Phycicoccus sp. | reverse complement strand
TGTCTTGACGTCGAGAGACCTACGGAACTAGCGCACCGCCCAGCAGACTCAGCCAGGCAATCCCGCTGGGGCCTGGCAGACTCGTCTCATGACGGCTAGACCACCGTGGGACTTCCCCGCCCTTCCGGACGGCATCACGTCGCGCGACTTCGAAGACGCGGCCGCTTCCTTGGCAACGGGGACACACTCCGGCCGAGTGCAGTCCCTCCTGACCGGGCTGCCACAACGAACGTCGCGCCTCCTCGGGACCAACTACCCCAACAACGCCCTGCGCATCTCGGCAGCCATGACCTACCCGCCTCTGGCCCGCGTATCCGGTCGGCACCCATTGGACCGTGCCACCCCTCTCCCCGGGATTCTCTGGCCCGACCCCTCGCCCATGGAAGGCGGACGCCCGGTGGCTGTCATCCTTCCGAACGGATACGCAGGCTCGATATGGAACAAGACCGGGACGATTCTGGCTCAGTGGGTTGACTCCCATGCAAAGGCGAACTGGCTGTGGGCGACCGTCGTCTACTTGGGGTCCGACGAACTGGACACGACAGCCGTAGAGGTGCGACACCCGACCTACAGCTCCATGGTGGGCACCCTGCGACCTTGAAACCCACGGACGACAAACAGGACCGCCCCCCAAGTCATCCTTGGGGGGCGGTTGTCTTGACGTCGAGAGACCTAGCCGAGCAGCACACCGACCTCGACGTCCAGCGCCCGAGCGATCCTCACCACGTCCTCAGCCGTGAACGCCGCGAGCCCTTGCAAACGCCGCCACAACGGCCCCACGTTCATCGACTCCGCCCAGGGGACCGCCGGGAACTCCACACCCGTGCCGACCCGCCGGGCGAACTGGCTGACCTCATGAGTGCGTCCAGCCTCGAATGCCTCGATCTCGGTCACGGCGGTCATCGCAGACCGTCCGCGTGGTCAGCGGCCACGGTGAGAGCAGCGGCCAGCGACCGCGCCTCGCCTGCCGTGAGATCGAGTTGGGCCATCATCTGAATGCTCGACCCCTCACCGCCTGGCGTGGTCAGTAACTCGACCAACGGCGCCCCGTTGCGGCTGCTGCCGTCCTTGTGCGGGTGTGGGTCCTGCCGCACGTTCACGTGAACCTCACCGGCCCCGACCCGCTCGACCCGACCGTCCACCGGGTGCCGCACCGTCGACATCTGCGACTCGTAGACATACCGCGTGTGGGCAGCCGCAGCGATCAGCGGCGTGCCCTCGGCAAACAGGATGGCATGGTCCGTGCTGCACCAGTCCGGACAGTCGCGCTTGGTCGGCAGGCGACCGAAGCTCACCCATCGTGTCCTCGGGGTAGCGGCCGGCGTGCTCGTAGATGTACGCCATGAGGTCGGACAGCGCCGCCTCCTGTGAGCCGGGGGCGGGAGTCTCGGCAACGCTGGTGTTCATGTCCGAACCTTTCGGCAGGTCCGGCGAGCCACCCTACTTAGTTGTTGCAGAGTGTCGGAACTCGACCACGTCGCCGTCAGACATCACGTATTCCTTGCCCTCGATGCGCA
>DAOLRO010000318.1:0-1523 GCA_035418665.1 Phycicoccus sp. | reverse complement strand
ACTACACGTGGCGCCTGCCGAAGCGGCCGTACCAGATCAAGTTCGACAAGTCGACCTCGATCCTCGGCCTGCCGGCCGCCAAGGCGTGGGTCCTCCTGGCCAATGACGCCGACGGTTCACTCATGCGAAACAAGCTCATGTACGACTTCGCGGGGGCGGCTGGCCTCTACGCAGCGCCGAACAGTCGCTGGGTCGACCTCAGGGTCAATGGCGAATACCGCGGGAACTACCTCGTCTCCGAGAAGGTCGAGGTCAAGAAGAACCGCCTCGACCTCAAGAGCCCGAATGGCGTGCTCGCCGAGCTCGACAACAACTACGGCTACGCCGAGCCCTACAAGTTCATCACCACGACGACCCAGACGACCTTCACCCTCAAGGACGCCAAGGGCGACATTCCGGACGCGACCAAGCCGGTGACCCCGCTCCCGGCCGACACGCAGGTCGGGTGGGACGACATGCGGGCGACCCTCGAACGACTGGACCAGTTGCTCAACGCATCGAACCCGGACTGGGCCACGATCAGCTCCATCATCGACGTGCCCTCCTTCGTGAAGTACTACTTCGTCTATGAGATGGCCGAGAACCCCGAGATCGTCGCCTCGAGCATCTTCTTCTACAAGGACGGCGTGGGCAGCAAGCTCTTCGCTGGCCCGGTCTGGGACTTCGACAGCTCGCTGGGCACCTATGACCACACGGAGTCGCTCGGTGCCTTCACCAACGCCGAGTACATCAAGAATGCCGACCAACTCCGGTTGAGGGGCAACAACTGGTACCGCAACCTCTTCCGTCACCCCGAGTTCGTCGCGGCGGCCAACGCTGCGTGGCAGACCGGCGGCGTCGGTGCGGCTGCGAGCCAACTGCCCGCCAAGATCGCGCAGTACAAGGCGACTGTCGCGTCATCCGCCGCGAACAACTTCAACAAGTGGCGCGTGCTGGGCACCCCGACCCACCTGGTGGCCGGCGAGGGACGCAACTACTCCTCGACCTATGACGGCGAGGTGTCCTACCTCAGCAACTGGGTCACCGCGCGCTACAACCACCTCAAGAAGGCCTACGGTGACGTGCCGCTCGTGCGCTACCAGGGTCACGCACAGTCCTTTGGCTGGTTGCCGAAGGTCAACAACGGCCAGATCGGCGGCACGGTCAACGCGGCCAAGTGGCTTGAGGCCGTGAACTTCACGGTGTCCGGCGCGAGTGTCTCCGGCGGGATCCAGGCCAACGGTCACGTGGCCAGCATCGGCTGGCAGGGCTGGAACAGCTCCACGTTCGGGACCACGGGCCGGGGTCTGCCGCTCGAGGCCGTCCAGTTGCGCCTGACCGGCGACCTGGCCGCCAAGTACGACGTCTCCTATCGTGCGCACGTGCGCAATGTGGGTTGGCAGCCTTGGGTCACCAACGGCGCCACCGCGGGCACCACCGGGCAGGCCAAGCCGATCGAGGCCGTCATGATCCGCCTGCTGCTCAAGTCGCCGGCAAACCCGACGGGCCCGGTGACCTCCACGCCGTCGCCGACGGTCACGCCG
>DAOLRO010000317.1:0-1526 GCA_035418665.1 Phycicoccus sp. | reverse complement strand
GTAGTCCGCCGCCGATGAGGAGCATCCGGAGGCGGTAGTTGTCTCGGTTGCGGAAGCCGCGGGCGATGCGTCGGTGGAGTTCGATGAGCCCGTTCATGGCTTCGGTGCCGCCGTTGCTGGCGCCGTGAGTCTCGAAGTAGCCCAGGAACTCCGCGCGCCACGTTGTCAGGGTCTTCCCGAGTCGGGCGATCTCGGGGACGGGACAGGTGGAGAAGGTGTCGACGACCTTGATGGCGATCTGTTTACCGGCGGCGTGGGTGTCTTGGTGGTAGGCGGAGCGGACTTGTTGGGCGCACCGCCAGGCGAGTTCGACCTCGACGTGACGGTCGTCGGCGGCGAACGCCGCCTCAAGCCGGGCCTGTTGCCGTTCGGTGAGGTGTTCTTCACCGGCGCGCAGGATGTTCCGGACCCGGTACAGGGGGTCGTTCTTGCGGCCGCGGTGGCCATGGATCTCTTGCTGCACCCGACGGCGCACGTCGTCGACGACCGCGGTCGCCAACTTCACTACATGGAACGCGTCCAGCACCGAACGGGCGTCCTCGAGTTGGTCATCGATGGCGTTCTTGTACCCGTGGAACGGGTCCAGCGTTGCGATCGCAACTCCCTGACGGAACGCCTTTCCCCGTTGGGCCAGCCACGTCTTGTAGGTCTCCCCGGAACGCCCAGGGACCAGGTCCAACAGCCTGGCGCGGACTCGTCCGCGGCTGTCGCGGGACAGGTCGACCATCCCGGTCAGCTCCTTCGGGCCGCGCCCGCCGTCCTCGATCGGTTTGGTGGACACGTGATGCCATACATGCTCATCGACCCCGAGGATGGTGACGTTCTTGAACCGAGACGGGTCCGCATCCGCGGCTTCGAGCAGGGGCCGGATCGCGTCCCACACCGTTCGCCACCCGCAGCCGAGTTGACGGCGGATCCCGTTGACTGAGGCATGGTGGAAGCGAAGCTGGCCGATCGCCCACCGGGACGCCCGCACCGTCAGCTTCCCGCGTGGGACGGCTATGTCCTCGTTCTGCTCGATGAACGAACGGACCGGGCACGCCGGCTCGGGGCACACCCAGCGCCGCTTGCGCCACACGATCCGCACCGAACGACCCATCGCCGGCGCATCGACAAGCTCCACCTCGACCCGACCGTGGGCATGGGCAACGACCCCGCAACCACGGCAGCCCATCGGGGAGGGCGCCGACTCCACGGTGACGACCAAGCCCCCACCCTCGTCGCGTTCCACGCCAACCACGTGCAGGCCACCCAGGCCGACCAGAAGGTCGCAACGCTCGCAGTAGCAGCCGGAACGGCAACACGACATAGGCTCGCTCATCGTCGAGGTCCTCGCGATCAGGAGAGGTAAGAGTCCTCTGATCCTCGGGGACCTCGACCCATCCCAGCTTCAACCACCGTTCCGGCGAGTCGTGCTCACCCCACACTCAGCGGCGAAGAGCCCCCAAACCTGGGCAAGAACCAGACCCTAGCTAGATCCAGCCGCGACGGGTGGCCTGAACGCCTAACTGCAGCCGTGTGTCGAC
>DAOLRO010000316.1:0-1587 GCA_035418665.1 Phycicoccus sp. | reverse complement strand
ATCTCGGGCTCGATGCGCGGGTGGATGAGCTTGCCCTGGGGGACGGGGTCGCCGGCGGGCAGGATCATCGCGTCGGTCAGCCAGGCGACGAAGGGGGTGTCGACGCCCATGCGTTGCTGCTTGGCGCGGCTGGTGAGGCCGAGCTTGACGCCGATGAGTTGCTCGCCGCGCTCGAGGCGCTTGGCGAGGGTGAGGTCCTGGATCGCGTAGCCGGTGTCGAGGTCGAGGTCCTCCCACTCGTCGGTGAAGGGTTCACGCTCGCGGCGCTCGGCCTCACAGGCGAGGAGCTCGTCGGCGACCGACTCGATGGTCCACGTGTGTGTGCTCATGTCAGCGCGCTCCTGCTCCGGCGAGATCGCCCAGCTCTTGTTCGTTCTTCAGGGCAAGCGCGACGTCGATGATCATGTCCTCCTGGCCGCCGACATAGCCGAGTTCACCGATCCGCTGGAGGATCGCATGGGCCGGCACGCCGTAGCGCTCCGAGGCCCGCTCGGCGTGGAGGAGGAAGCTCGAGTAGACCCCGGCATACCCCTGCGTGATGGACGCGCGGTCCATCCACGGCAGGCGCGGGATGAAGGGGCGCACGACATCCTCGGCGGCCGAGAGGACCTGGCCCAGATCGAGGCCGGTGCGGATGCCCATCCGTTCGAAGGTCGCAGCGAGCACCTCGGTCGGGGAGTTACCGGCACCGGCGCCGAGGGCGCAGAGGGCACCGTCGATCTGCTTGGCGCCGGCCTGGTAGGCGAGGACGGAGTTGGCGACCCCCATCGAGAGGTTCTGGTGGCCGTGAAAGCCCACCTGAGCCTCGGCGCCGATCTCGTCGATGACGGCCTTGATCCGCTGCTGCGCGGTGTCGAGGACGAGGGCACCGGCGGAGTCGACGACATAGACGCACTGGCAGCCGGCGTCGACCATGATCCGGGCCTGCTGGGCGAGCTTCTCCGGGCTGGCCATGTGCGAGAGCATGAGGAAGCCGACGGTCTCCATGCCGAGTTTGCGCGCCTCCCCGAAGTGCTGGATCGAGACGTCCGCCTCGGTGCAGTGGGTCGCGATGCGGGCGACCGAGGCACCGACGGAATGGGCCTTCTTGAGGTGGTGGACCGTGCCGAGGCCGGGCAGCATGAGGATGGCGATCTTGGCCTGGGTGGCCTCGTCGACCGCCGCCGAGATCAGGTCGAACTCGTCGACCTTGCTGAAGCCGTAGTTGAAGGAGCTGCCGCCGAGGCCGTCGCCGTGAGAGACCTCGATGACCTGCACGCCGGCTTGGTCGAGGGCGGAGACCACACCGCGCACCTGTGCCTCGGTGTATTGGTGGGCCATCGCGTGCGAACCGTCACGCAGGGTGGAGTCGGTGATCCGCAGGTCCGTCTCGCCGGCCTGGCTGGCTGCGGCCTTGCCGTTGGTGTGCGCCAAGACCTCGGCCTCGGTCACCAGGTGGTTGACCTTGGGGGCGTCCTCGGGACGAATCGTCATGTCTCCCATGGCTGTTCAGACTCCTGCTGCTTCGAGGTCGTTGAGGTCGGCGGAACTCTTCCAGGTCGTCTCGACGCCGAGCTTGTTCGCGATCATGATGTCGCCGACGCGGGC
>DAOLRO010000315.1:0-1603 GCA_035418665.1 Phycicoccus sp. | reverse complement strand
TGAAGCGTCCCGGCTTTTCTGCCGTCCTCATACGGGCTGTTCCTCGGTCTTGAGGGCAGCGTAATGGGCGGACTCGTACTCGGCCGGGGTCAACATTCCAAGGGTGCCGTGGAGGCGTCGGTTGTTGTACCAGTCGACCCAGCCGGCGGTGGCGTACTCGATGTCGGCCAGGGTCTTGAACGGCCGGGGGTGGAAGACGTCGGTGGCGATGCATTCGGTTTTGTACAGGCCGATGATCGACTCCATGAGTCCGTTGTCGTAAGCGTCCCCGACGGTCCCGATCGAGGGCGCGATGCCTTCGAGGGCCAAGTGTTCGGTGAAGTGCAAACTCGTGTATTGCGAGCCTGCGTCGCTGTGACTGATGAGTTCGCCGGCGATCACGGGGTGCCCTTGCCGGTCTCGGTCCCACAGCGCCATCCGTACCGGGGCCAGGACCAGCTCGGTGCGTTTGTCGGTGGCGGCATGCCAGGCCACGATCCGTTGGGCGTACACGTCGACGACGAACGCGACGTACACGAACCCGGCCCACGTGCGGCAGTAGGTGAAGTCGGCGACCCACACCCGGTTCGGGGCGGGAGCGGTGAAGTCGCGCTTGAGCAGGTCCGGCGCGCGCTCGACACCAGCAACTGGGATTGTGGTGGTGACCTTCTTGCCGCGGCGAACCCCGTTGCGGCCCAAGGTGGTCATGAGGCGGTCCACGGTCCCGCCCGAGACATGGTGGCCCTGGCGTCGTAGGTAGGCGGTCATCTTCCGGCGGCCATAGAGCCCTTCCGGGGTGCCGGCGGTGGCGATGATCGCGTCCATCACCACGGCGTCGGTCAAGGTTCGGGCCGCGACCCGGTGACCGGTCTTCCATGCACGGTAGGTGCGCGCGGCGACCTGACAGCCCTGCGAACGCAGGACCCGACAGACCGACTCGACCGCGCGACCTTTGGCTCGCTGATCATCGATGAACGCCATGATCAACGGCCGCGGGGGTCGAGTGCCCCGGCGAAGAAAGTTGCCGCGTCCTGCAGGATCCGGTTGTCTTCCTCGAGCCGGCGGATCTTGGCCTTCAACGCCTTGATCTCGGCCTGCTCAGCGGTCTTGGTCCCCGGCCGGGTCCCGGCATCAACCTCGGCGTCCACGACCCAGCGACGCACCGTTTCTCGGCCCAGGCCGAGCTGCTTGGCCACCACCTGCGCAGCCGCCGTCACCGACGGATAGTCGTCCCGATGCTCCAGGACCATCCGTACCGCCCGAGCCTTCATCTCCGGGCTGATCTTCTTGGGCATGCTCCATCCTCTCGAACTCACAAAGAGGCGGCATCAAACCCGGGACGCTTCATTGCTGGGCGCGGGTGTGCTGGGGTCGGGCTGGTTGGTGCCGAGGTCGTCACTGGCGAGGTGGTCGGGGATGGGGATGCCGAGCGTGACGACGTAGGAGATGGTGGACTGTCCTTCGATGAGGGCGATCATGGCGTCGGCTCGGGCTTGGTCGAGGGTCTCGGACCGGCCGTCTTTGATGAACTCACGCGCGAGGGCATCGATGGCGGCCCAGGCCCTGATCGATTGGGTCGCGGGGAGGGTGGCGAGCCATTCCTCGACGCCGGCTTTGCTGGTCC
>DAOLRO010000314.1:0-1617 GCA_035418665.1 Phycicoccus sp. | reverse complement strand
ACGCGCAGGATGCGCTCGCGCTCGCGGAAGCCGATCGTCATGATCGTCGTCGCGCCGAGCTCCATGCCACCGGTGCCGATGCAGATGAGGTGGGAGTTGATCCGGGTCAACTCCATCATGAGGACGCGGATGATGCTCGCGCGCTCGGGGATCTGGTCGGTGACGCCGAGGAGCTTCTCGATCGACAGGCAGTAGGCGGTCTCCTGGAACATGGGCGTGAGGTAGTCCATGCGCGTGCAGAAGGTCACCCCCTGCACCCAGGTCCGGAACTCCATGTTCTTCTCGATGCCGGTGTGCAGGTAGCCGATGCCTGCGCGGGCCTCGGTCACCGTCTCGCCGTCGAGCTCGAGGATGAGGCGGAGGACGCCGTGGGTCGAGGGGTGCTGCGGACCCATGTTGACGACGATGCGCTCCTCGTGGAGGGCGGTCGCCTCGTCGACGATGTCGCCCCAGTCGCCGCCGGAGACGGTGAAGGCCGGCCCCTGGTCGTCGCCCAGAGCCGGGGTCGCGAAGAAGTCAGTCGTGGTGGACATCAGTTGTAAGCCCTCCGCTGGTCCGGCGGCGGGACCGTGCCGCCCTTGTATTCCACGGGGATCCCGCCGAGCGGGTAGTCCTTCCGCTGGGGGTGACCGGGCCAGTCGTCCGGCATGAGGATGCGGGTGAGGGCCGGATGCCCGTCGAAGATGATCCCGAACATGTCCCACGTCTCGCGCTCGTGCCAGTCGGCGCTCGGCCAGACCTTGACGACGGAGGGGATGTGCGGGTCGGAGTCGGGAGCCGTGACCTCGAGGCGGAGCCGACGGCCGTTGTGGGTCAACGAGATCAGGTGATAGACCGCGTGCAACTCGGCGTCGGCCTCGTGGAGGTAGTGGACGCCGGAGACGCTGAGGCACATCTCGAAGCGCAGCGCCGGGTCGTCGCGCAGGACGCGGGCGACGGCGAGCAGGTGCTCACGGCGGACGAAGAGGGTGAGCTCGTCGCGGTCGACGACGACCCGCTCAACCGCCGTGCCGTATGCCGTGTCGCCGTCTCCCAGCCGGGCGGCGAGGGTGTCGGCGATCTCGTCGAAGTAGGAGCCATAGGGCCGAGCAGCGTTGCCGGGGAACAGGATCGGGGTCCGCAGACCACCGTAGCCGCTCGTGTCGCCGTTCTCGGAGGCGCCGAACATGCCGCGGCGCTCACCGACCTGGACCGGCGTCGAGTCCACGGCTTCGTCCGCGGTGACCTCGCGGCCGATGTCGGTGGCCTCGACGACGCCCTCGGGGGCCTCGGCGGGGTCGATCGTGGCGTCCTTGGTCTCGTCCTTGGAGGCCTCGACCACGGCGTCGCCGGTCTGCGCCTTGACGTCCTTGGGGTTTGCCGGGTCGGTGAAGCCCTTGGGGTCGGCGGGTTCGATCTTTTCGGTCATGCGAGCAGGCTCCTGCCGGGCGTCGCGGTGAGCGGCTCACCGGCCACGAGCGGCGCGAGGTGCTCGTGGGTCGGAGCCATCAGGTGGGTCGGCACGGCCTCAAGGGCGGCCTTCTCAGCGGCACGAGCCGCAGCGATCCGGTTGACGCCGAGCTTGCTGTGCTGGATCTGGTCGTGGAGCTCGATGATCGCGTTGAGCAGCATCTCCGG
>DAOLRO010000313.1:0-1676 GCA_035418665.1 Phycicoccus sp. | reverse complement strand
AACTGAGCACGAGGCCGACGCTACCCGGATCGGGCAGAGGGTCGCCAGCGAGTTTTCCGTTGCCGCGCGGCTGACCTGATCACCTGTTGAGCTCGCGCGCCCCATGGACACCGAGAACCCTTGCGACTGCGGGGAAATCGGGCCCCCGAGGGCCTGCGACCCTCGACATCACCGGCGAGTGTGAGGAATTCGGGATAGCCACCGCCAGCGACGACGACCACTTGAGGCAGCCCCTCCACCCATCGTCAGTCGGGAGAGGTAGCGCGCGTGGCGTTGGCACGAATGCGCGCGGCGAGGGCGGCATACAACGGTTGCGGGAGGTCGTGGCCGACGCCGGGGAGGATGTCGACCTCACTCCCTGCAACCTGACCCGCGATCGCGCGGGCGGCCGTGGGCCGAACGACGGGGTCGCGGTCCCCGTGCAGGATGAGAGTGGGAGCGCTGATGTCCTTCAGCCGGGGTCCGTGCCAGGTGGCTCGCATCTGCCGGGCTTGAGCACCGCTGTCGCGGACGCCGTCCGTGGGCACCTGGCGCAGCCACTCAAGGGTGGCTGCCTCGTCCCAGGGGTAGCCCGGCGACGCGCACAACTTCGCAACAGCCATGGCGGTCTGCAGATCGCCTTCGGGGGTGTCGGGGAAGCGAAGGCTACTGGTGGCGCGAATGAAGCCGAGGTGCAGATAGCGAAGCCCCGCGAGGCGTCCGGCGTCGCTGGGCATGGCGCTGATGCTGGCCAGGCTCTTCACCCGGTCGGGGTGGCGCAGGGCGATCCGCTGGGCAATGAGGCCGCCCATCGATTGGCCCACGAGGTGCGCGCGCGACCAGCCCACAGCGTCCAGAACCGCCACCGCGTCGTCGGTCATGTCCTCCATCGAGTATGCCGCCGCGCCCGCCCCGAGCACTCCCTTGAACGGGTTCCTGGCCGTCGGTGCGTCCGTGAATCGAGTGGAGGCGCCGACGTCCCGATGGTCGTAAGACACGACACGGAAACCCGTCTCGATGAGCGCCTGGATGAACCCAGGTGGGTAGGCGCCACGACCGCCGCCGAGTCCGGCCACGAGCAGCAGCGGTTCGGCCAGCTCAGCCGACTCGACCGAAGGCTCCCACTCGACGAACGCGATCTGGACATCGCCGTTGCGGGCGAACTGGACCGCTGCGTCACTGGCGTGTTGGGTGGACACGGACTTCCTCCGGCTCGGTGAGAGTGGTGGTCGCGATCGCGAATGGCCTTCGTGAATGACGTTCGCGAACGTGGTACGCACAGGATAGATTGACGGCCGTGCCAGCAACAACTCGGCCCCGTTGGGGGCTGCCCCGATGACGTCGTCGGTGTGGCTTCGCCCCGAACGGACCGGCGTGGGCCGTCCACCCCGCTGGACGCGCGACGAGGTGACCCGGGCCGCGGTTGCCGTTGCTGACCGTGAGGGCATCGAAGCTGTCACCATGCGCCGAGTCGGAGCCGAACTCGGCACGGGCGCCGGCAGCCTGTATCGCTACGTCCAGAACCGCGACGAGTTGCTTGACCTGATGGCCGACCTGGTGGCCGGGGAATATTCCTTCGCCGATCCGACGGGCGACTGGCTGGCCGACCTCGTGGATGTCGGGCTCCAAGCACGAGAGATCCACCGTCGCCACACGTGGCTGCCGGAGCGGGTGATGACGTCTCCGGCCGTCGGCCC
>DAOLRO010000312.1:0-1676 GCA_035418665.1 Phycicoccus sp. | reverse complement strand
TGATCTTGTCGACGGCGTGGAAGCGGTCGGCCTCGTTGGCGCGGGCCAGGCCGTAGCCCTTGCCCTTCTTCGTGATGACGTGGACGATGACCGGCCCGCCGAAGGCCTTGGCCTTGCGCAAGGCGTGCTCGATCGACAACTCCTGATGCCCGTCGACCGGCCCGACGTATTTCAGACCAAGGTCCTCGAACATGCCCTGGGGCGAGAGGACGTCCTTGATGCCCTTCTTGACACCGTGGACCGCGTCGTACATCACCCCGCCGATGACCGGGGTGCGTGAGAGTGCCGCCTTACCGAAGTCGAGGACGTTCTCGTAGCCGCGCTTCGTCCGCAGCGTCGCCAGGTGGTCGGCCAGGCCGCCCTTGGTCGGGGCGTAGGAGCGGGCGTTGTCGTTGACGACGATGACCAGCGGGAGGTCCTTGTCGGCGGCGATGTTGTTGAGGGCTTCCCACGCCATCCCCCCGGTGAGCGCGCCGTCACCGATGACCGCGACGGTATGCCGGTCCCGCTCGCCCTGCACCCGGCGCGCCTTGGCGATCCCATCCGCCCACGACAGGGCCGTCGAGGCGTGGGAGTTCTCGACGACGTCGTGCGGTGACTCGGACCGGCTGGGGTAGCCGGAGAGTCCCCCTTTGGTACGCAACCGGTCAAAGTCCTTACGGCCGGTGAGCAACTTGTGGACGTAAGCCTGGTGGCCGGTGTCCCAGACGACGGCGTCACGCGGTGAGTCGAAGACTCGGTGGAGGGCGATGGTCAACTCGACCACCCCGAGGTTGGGCCCCAGGTGCCCGCCGGTGCGCGTCACCGACGTGATGAGGAAGTCGCGGATCTCCTGCGCCAGTTGAGGCAGTTGATCAGGCCGGAGGGACCGCAGATCGGCGGGTCCTTTGATGCTGTCGAGCAAAGCCACGAAGGGCGTCCTTCCGGCGTTCGGGGTCGGTCAAGTCTAGTTCACCCGGGCGATGACCCACTCAAGGCTCGGGCCGGCCGCTAAGTTCGGTTCATGTACATCGCGATGCACACATTGGTCTATGCCGACGACCCCGAGGCCGCGCGAGCCTTCTTCCGGGACGTCCTCGAATGGCCGCATGTCGACACCGGCGGCGGCTGGCTGATCTTCAAGTCGGGGCCGAGCGAGTTGGGGGTTCACCCCACCGACGACGGCGAGGGCTGGTCGACGCCGCAGAAGCTCGACTTCTCGTTGGTCGTCGACGACCTTGAGGCGGCCATGGCCGATTGGGGTGCCAAGGGAGCGCAGTTCTTGCGCCCGGCCCGCGACGACGGCTGGGGCATCACCACCGATCTGCAGATCCCCGGCGGCCCAGCGGTCATGGTCTACCAGCCCCGCTACGACCCCCCGGAGGTCACCCTCTAGCCTCACAGCCTCGGGACGAAGACCTTCCCGGCCAGCGCCTCGTGCAGGAGTTCGGCGCTGCGCCGGTCGGCTACCAGACGCAGCCCCTCGGCCTCCAGGGCGAGCAGGATCTCGGCGAGCGCCTCCGGGGTGACGTGCGGACCGACCTCGACGCGCACCTCGCGATAGGCCTGGCGCAGCACCGCGATCTCGCCCGTCAGGTGGCGTTGGGCCAGCCAAGCGAGCGCGAGCGGGTTCTTGCGCAGGCCGGCATACCGACGGAACTCGGCCGGGCAGTGGTCCAGGAGCCAACCGACGGCAC
>DAOLRO010000311.1:0-1734 GCA_035418665.1 Phycicoccus sp. | reverse complement strand
CCCTTGCGCCGATAGCGGATCAACTGCACGATCCCCACTCCCCAGAAGAGGAATTGCACCGACATCGCCACCCGGAAGTCGTCGAGCGTGTATGCCGTGGGCCCACCCGGCGCTCGCTGGTCCAGGACCAGCCCGATGAGTCCGATGCACAGCAGCGACGCGACGAAGCCGCCGACGTTGATGACTCCCGTCACCCGTCCGAGCCGGTGTGTGGGGTGGAAGGTGCGGGCGAGGTCGAAGCTCACCATCGATCCCGGGCCGCCGATGGCCAACACGACGACGAGCAGCACGAGCAGCCAGAGCGGAGCCCTCCCGGGCCACAGCAGGACCACCGCCCAGACAGCGCAGATCGCGAGCACGATGAGGAGGACGAACTGCGAGCGCCGATAGGGCAACTTCGCGGTGAAGATCCCCACGAGTGGCCCGGTCGCCATGGCGACGAAGGTCATGAGGATGAGCAGGCCACTGGCCGATTCGGGAGAAAGGCCTTGCCCCGCAACCAGGAAGGGATAGCCCCAGAGCATGAGGAAGACGGTGCCACCAAAGGGTGCCGTGAAGTGCATCCACAGCCCCAGACGGGTGCCCGGGTTGCCCCAGACCTCGGCGAGGGTGTGCGCGAGGCTGCGGATCTTGATCCGTTCCACGGCGTCGCCGACATAGGGCGAGTCCTTGACGACGAGGAAGAGGAAGACCCCGAGCACCACGCCGAGCGAAGCCACGAAGAGGTACGACCTCGTCCACCCCCAGGTGCGCAGCGCCAGGGCCAGGGGTGTCGCAGCGGCCACCGCCCCCAGCTGCCCGAAGACACCGGTCAACTGCGAGACCATCGGCGCCTGCTTGACCCGAAACCACAACGCCACCAGCCGCAACAGGCTCGTGAAGATCATCGCGTCGCCCGCCCCGAGCAGCACGCGAGCCGCCAACCCCACGGAGAACGACCCCGCGATCGCGAACCACGCCTGGCCCAAGGTCATGAGGGCCAGTCCCACGAGCATCAGCCGCCGTGACCCGAAGCGATCGAGCAACACCCCGACGGGGATCTGCATCGCGGCATAGACCCCCAACTGCACGACGGTGAAGGTCGCGAGTTGGCTCGCCGAGATGCCGAACCGGTCGGCCGCAATGAGCCCGGCGACGCCCAGCGAGGTCCGGTGGAAGACCGCGAGCAGATAGACCGACAGCCCGACGACCCAGATGACCCAGGCGCGGCGGCGACCGATGTTGTGGATCTGCCGCCGCAGGGGTCTGCTCACCCGGCCCAGTCTAGGAAGCCCGAGAGCAGGATGGGCGCCTCGTCCATGAGGCGACGTAAGTTGGGATCATGCCTGCCGCCGCGCTGCACGAGCTCGTGCACCCCACGTGGGCGGAGGCTCTCGCGCCTGTGGCACCGACGATCACAGCACTCGGTGATTTCCTCCGGGCCGAGGTGGCCGAAGGTCGCGGCTATCTCCCTGCCGGTCGGCATGTCCTCCGAGCCTTCGAGCAGCCCTTGGACGCCGTCCGCGTCCTCATCGTCGGCCAGGACCCCTATCCGACACCCGGCCACCCGGTCGGATTGTCCTTCTCGGTGGCTCCCGACGTGCGCCCGGTCCCCCGATCACTGGCCAACATCTACACCGAACTCAGCACGGACCTCGGACTCCCGACGCCGACGACCGGCGACCTCACCCCGTGGGCCGAGCGTGGCGTCCTCCTCCTCAACCGGGTCCTCACCGTCGCCCCCGGCGCGTCCGG
>DAOLRO010000310.1:0-1755 GCA_035418665.1 Phycicoccus sp. | reverse complement strand
CGGGCGAGCTCGGCGCCATAGGCCATCGCGCGGCCGGGCACCTTGTCGATCTCGGGCTCGTCGTATTGGCCGAGGTCGGCGGTGTAGGTGCACGGGATCGCCCCCTTCTCGCGCATCCAGGCGACGGCGACGGAGGTGTCGAGACCTCCGGAGAAGGCGATGCCGACGCGTTCGCCGACGGGCAGTGAAGTGAGGACCTTGGACACGAATGCAAGACTATACGGAGGTCTGCATAGTCACAAATTCGGTCTGACAACGGGTCAGTTTCGGCGCCGGTGTGTACTCTGTGTGTATGGCTCGAGTGAACGTCTCCATCCCTGACGACGTCATCGAGCGTGCCCGTGATGCTGGCCTCAACGTGTCCCGTCTGGCCACGTCCGCCCTGGAGGAAGCCTTGGAGAAGCAGGTCAAGGTCGAACTCGCCAAGCAGTATCTTGCCGAGTTGGAAGCCGAACTCGGTCCCATTCCGCAGGAAGATCTTGATCGTGCCGCCGCGTGGTTGGATTCGGCCCGTTGACAGCCGTTCTGGATTCCGGCGGGCTCAGCGCCATCGCACGTGAACGCGAAACCGTCGCGACCCTGATCTCCCGTGGCCTGTGGCCACCCGAGGTGCCCGCCGTCGTCCTCGTCGAATGTCTCACTGGTGATCATCGACGCGACCATGCGACCAACCGGGTCATCGACTTGTGCATGGTGCGCGAAGTGTCCGAGACGATGTCCAGAAGGGCCGCCACGTTGCGCACCCGGACTGGTCGTGCGGCATCGATCTCAGCTGTCGATGCTGTCGTGGTTGCTCTGGCCGAAGGGCTGGAGAACCCCACTGTGATCACCAGCGACGAACACGACGTCCGCGACCTCAGCGCGCAGAGCAACCGCGCCATCCGCGTGCTCAACGCCTGACTCAACCGGGCCGTCTGCCGACTCCACAACGGCGTATGCCGGGTGCTCACCTTGCGAGGTGAGCACCCGGCATACGCATCGGTTGGGTGTGAGGGGAGGGGCTCAGCTCTCCCCGCCCGCGTTGCCGGAGGTGCCGGCGGTGATGTCGTGCAACTTGTACTTCGCGATCGCCTGGGCGAGTGAGTCGCGCGGGACCTTGCCCTGCTCGGCCAACATCTGGAGTGCCTTGGCCGCCATCGACGGACCGTCGATGTGGAAGAAGCGGCGGGCTGCCGGGCGGGTGTCCGAGAAGCCGAAGCCGTCGGCACCGAGGGCGGCGTAGTCGCCGGGGACCCACTCGCGGATCTGGTCCTGGACGGCCTTCATCCAGTCCGAGACCGCGACGACCGGCCCTTGGGTGTCCTTGAGCTTCTCGGTGACCCACGGTGTGCGCTGGTCCTCACCGGGGTGCAGGTAGGCGTGCTCGTCGCAGGCCAGTCCGTCGCGACGTAGCTCGGTCCATGAGGTGACCGACCAGACGTCGGCGGCCACGCCCCAGTCCTCCTTGAGCAACTCCTGGGCCTCGAGAGCCCACGGCACGCCGACACCCGAGGCGAGCAACTGCACGCGGGGCGCGTCCTGGGGCAGGCCGTCGGTGATCGCGGGTGCGTAGAGATACATCCCGCGCAGGATGCCCTCGCGGTCGACATTGTCCGGCTCGGCCGGCTGGGACATCGGCTCGTTGTAGACCGTGAGGTAGTAGATGACGTTGCGGTCGTCGTCGGTCAGCGTGTCATCCGTGCCGTGCATCCGGTGCAGGCCGTCCTGCATGATGTGCGCGATCTCGTAGGCGAACGCCGGGTCGTAGGCGCGCAC
>DAOLRO010000309.1:0-1788 GCA_035418665.1 Phycicoccus sp. | reverse complement strand
ATCTTCGCGAAGGTCTCGATCCCGCCCTACAGCGTGCTCATCTATTCACTCGACTGATCCGAGCTCGAGGCAGCGCGACCTACCGTGCAGTAGGTGGGGTGATCACCCCACCTACTGCACGGTAGGCCGCAGTGGTTGCCTCAGGCAGGCAGGCCCAAGCCCTGACGGCCGGTCTCGTTGAGGTCACCCTCGGTGAACCGGTCCGGCCAGGTCCGCTCGTAGCCCTCGGCCGGGAAGTCCGACGGGGAGTCCCCGGCGGCGAAAGCGCGACGCACCTCCGCGGCATACGTCTCATTGCGGGGGCACCACGGAGCGGCCGGGATGTACATGACGTTGCCCCAGCCCTGCTGGTCCTCGACCGGCGCGACGGAGTGGATCATGTCGCAGTGCCACCAGACCGAGTCGCCGGAGCGGACGTCGGGGATGCCGGCGGAGGCGCGCAGGAGGAGGGAGTGCCACTTCTCGAGCGCCGGGAAGACCTTGCCCACGGTGACCGAGCACATGTCGTCGTCGGCGACGTCGTCGAGGAGCGGGCGGAGCATGAGGTAGGCCATGGCCTCGGGGATCGGCACGGTGTGGAGCACGCCCTGGTCGGCGTCCATGTCGGAGAGGGCCGTCCAGCCCTGGAAGGTGCGGAAGGCCGAGCACATCGTGGAGCCGGGGTACTGCGGGCCCGAGGTGCGGTGGGCGGCGTCCCACGGCGAGTAGTCCTCGATCGAGCCATCGAAGAGATGACGGAAGGCCTGCTGGAACTCCTGCGTCATCCACAGGTCGAGCGTGCCCGGGTCGAGGTGGGCGCCCAGGCCCTTGGAGTTCGTGCCCGGCGGGCGGCGGCGGACGCGGTCGGGGTAGAGGGCGTCACGGTTGGGGTCGAACCACTGCACGCCCTCGGACTCGCTGGTCCAGAAGGAGTTGAGGAAGGACTGGACGGTCGCCATCCGGTCGGACTGGCGAGCCTCCATCTGCGGGGTCGACCAGTAGATCGGGTAGATCTCCGGCTTGGAGCCGACGGTGCCGAAGAAGTCGTCGCCCGGGCCGCGGTAGTTCTCGAAGAACTCGTTGCGGTCGACATAGTCGACGAGCTCGGCATCCCATGCGAGGGCCTGCTCGCGCTCGAAGTGGCCACGGACGACGGCGCAGCCACGGCGCTTGATCCGGGCCATCGTCTCGGCGGGGACGGTGCCGGCGGCGATGTCGGCGTAGTCGACGATCGGCCAGGCGCTGCGTCCGGCGGCGAGGTCGGCCTCGATCTCCTCGACCCGTTCGGTGACGATCGCCTCGATGTGAGCAAAGACCTCCTCGACGCTGCGGCCGCTGGCCTCGATGCGGCGACGGATGGCGGCCTTGATCTCACGCGTGGCGGCGTTGAGGTCGTCCGGGGTCTGCTGCCAGTTGGGGAGTGTGGGGAGCTCGGTGAGCGTGGTCATGGCGTCGCACCTTCGTTAGTAAGGAGTCCTTCTGAAATGAGTATGAGGCATGGGCGTGCTATTTTGCAAGGAGTCCTCACCAAATACTTTGGAGATTGCGTATGCCGCGGCAGGAGACCCCCGACCGGCCCACCCTCGACCTGCTGCGCCACCTCAGTGACCAGCACGTCCTCGCTGCGCTCCTCGACGGTGGACCGGGGACGCGGGCCGACCTCGCGGTGCGCGCCGGCCTGTCGAAACCGACGGTCGGTCAGAGCGTTACGCGCCTCATTGAGAGGGGTGTGATCGAGGAGGTCGGGGCAGAGGGTGGCGACCCGGGCGACAGGGGCTTCGGGCCTGCCCCTGCAGCGCCGCGAGGGCG
>DAOLRO010000308.1:0-1826 GCA_035418665.1 Phycicoccus sp. | reverse complement strand
TCAAGGCAGTTCATGGTCACGAAGGTGAGGTCACGGGCTTGGTTCAGCGTACGCATGTTCAGGCAGTTCAAACGGTTCAGGACGACACGACGGAGAGCGACGCGACCCTGCTCCTCGGGCTCGAGGGATTGGCGGTGGAGCAGGTCGAGCTCGACGCTGAGGGGGCTCGGGTGGTGCACGTGGTCACCGATGACGAGGCGGCGGCGGGCTGCCCGTCGTGCGGGATGCTGTCGACCGTCTGTGAAGGGCCACGCCGTCACCAGGCCCAGGGACGTGCCGTACGGCGAAGCCCCGTTGCTGCTGGTGTGGCACAAGCGTCGGTGGCGCTGCCTGGAGGCGGCGTGTTCTCGTGGGTCGTTCACCGAATCGCTGCCGGCGGTCCCGGCCAGGGCCAGGGTCACGACCCGGCTGCGGAGGGAGTGCGGGGCCGGGATCGCGACCCGGTTCTCCTGCGTGAAGGCCGGTGCGGAGTACTACGCGGTGTCCTGGCCGATCGCGCGCGCCGCGTTCGCCGCGCACGTCGACCCGGTCCTGGCGCAGCCGTTGCCGCCGGTGGAGGTGCTCGGGATCGATGAGACCCGCCGAGGGAAGGTTCAGTGGGGCCAAGACCCCGACACCGGGCGGTGGTTCGTGGTCGCGGACCGGTGGCACACCGGGATTGTCGACGCCGCCGGCACGGGTGGGTTGCTGGGCCACATCGACGGTCGAACCGCCGCCAAGGTCGCCGAATGGATTGCGGAACAGCCGGATTCGTGGCGGGCCGGGATCACGCACGTCACGATCGACCTGTGGCTGCCGCCAAATCGGGCGTCGTCCTCATCGCGGCATGAGAGTGCGTCAGCGCAGATGTCGCGACGTGGCCTAGTGGCCCTCGATATGGTCGCCAGATGGATCTTGATGAGCAGCATTCGATGTCGCTCACTGGGCGGGACCTTCTGCTACTCGGGGCTGGGCTCAAGGCCTACCTGAAGGCCTTTGAGGCCCACCGCTGGCAGGACGCGGGGGCGAGCCACCCCGAAGACCAGTGGGTCGAGTTGCAGAACACCGTCGGCCGGCTTCTGTGGCGACTCGAAGAGGCGGCAGCGGGTCCGCAAGTCTGTATCGAGCACAGCGCCGAGGCTCGCGACCCAAACGGGTAGGCGGCTGGCCGCTGCGCTATCCGCGGCAGATGAGCGCGGCGCTAACCGTCCCCAACGTGAGCCCGACGCATCGTCAGTGTCGTGGCGTCGTCTAGCCAAGTCAGCGCGTAGACCTCCCCGAGATACCGAAACTGTCCACGGTCCCAGTCGTCCAACTCGTCGTCCAGGTCGTCCGGCAGGACGCAGGTATCAATGTCGCGGCCCTCAGGCGTTTCTATCCACAACGTGACGAACTCCTCCGGTGCTGACCATCTCGTCCACCAGAGGCGGCCGCTGATGGCGGAGGAGTACTGGTCGGGCTCAACGTAGAACCGACCTCGTTGTCCCGACCTGTTGCGAAAGAGAGCTGCTCGATGGCGATACGCATCCAGCCGGGGATTCTGTACAGGAACGGTAGGGAAGTTGGGCTTCCTCGGCATGCGCCCATTGTGGCAGCAGCCGAAGAAGGTGCGGCGGCATCCGTCCGCACATCGGCATGTCCGGTAAGGACCGTGCCCCGCGCAGCTGCGGAGACGTCGACGTCGAGCTGCGCAGGCTGACCTCGTGATGGCCGTCTCAGAATCCCCCGCTGAAGCAGTCTCATTATCGACCGCCCAGGCAGGCGCCTGTCTCAGAGTCGTGCGCCGCTGACACCTGACCTCGCCGCAGTTGCCTTGCCGGAGAAGGAGCGCGGCAGCTGCGGCGAGT
>DAOLRO010000307.1:0-1829 GCA_035418665.1 Phycicoccus sp. | reverse complement strand
CGCGCTTCCTTGACACGGAAGAGGTCACTGGTTCAAACCCAGTATCGCCCACCATCTCGAAACGGCCCCTGACCTGCGGAAACGCAAGGCAGGGGCCGTTTCCGTTCCGACGGCGTGTCGGATACGTGTCGGATCGGTTCCCGCCTTCCAACCCAGGAAAGGCGTAACGATGACCACCACAACCACCCCCGCCCCCGGCTCACAGGATGCGGCGATGGCCGACCTCACGTCGGGCATCTACGAGCACGCCGGCCGCTACCCCGAGGACACGATGGGTGAACTTCGGACGCTGCCGATCAAGCGAGACTGTCCCGCGTGGTGCGGTACGGACCATGCCCGCCTGTATGCCGAGGGAACGCCGCTGATCGACGCTGCTGCGCACACTCGGTACGTCTACGAGCTGCAGATGTCGACGGTGCGGCACCCGGTGGACGGTCGGGTCGAGCGGGTCGGGGCCGGTGAGGTTCACGTGAACGTGCGGCAGGACCCACACCCGCACAAGGACGGCAGCAGCCGCAACGGGGCGCCGTTGGTCGAATTGCTGACCACGCCTGGCGGTGAGGGGTCCAGCATTCAGATGATGGCCCAACTCGACCTCACGGCAGGCGAGGCACGGTCGCTGGCCGTTGCCCTCACTGTGGCCGCTGACCACGCGGACGGCCTGCGATGACCGCCGTGACCGAGGTCGAGGCGTTCAAGGCAGGGCGCTCGTTTGAAGTCAGCGAGTTCGCTCGCCGGGTCGGCACAGGGCAGGAGTTCCCGGTGGTCCCCTGGGCCGAGTCGATGAACGTGGGCGCGCCCTTGGTCGAGGGCGACCCGTGGGCGATCGAGGTCCGCCGCTACTTCCACCCCTTCGTCCGCCTGGTCGGAAACCTCCGGCACAACGGGCAGGCGTGGAAGGTGGAAGACCTGGAAGTGATGGTCGACGACTTCGAGACTGGCGACCCCGAGGAGTTGGGCAAGATCGCTGCGGCGATCACCGCAGCAACGGCCCTCATGGAGTCCGAGCGATGACCGCCACGGCAACGAACGGCTATGACGTGCTCGCGTCCCCCCGGGCTCCTCGGGTGCCGCCACCGCGTCAGAGCCGGGTCAGGGACGACGGTTACCGCTGGGTCTCGGTCGAGATCGGTCGGCGGGTCGCGGCGCAGGTCGAGAAGGGGCTCTCGGTCGATCAGATCGTCGCGATCGCCAAGGCGCTGGAAGTCGAGCCGCACACGCTGATGCCGGATCACATGGACAACCTGCGGAACGAGGTCTCGGCCTCCGTCACGGCGGCGATGGTCGAGCACGGCCAGACGCCGGAGCAGTTGGCAGGGGCCATCGGCATGTCCGTGGGGCCGTTGTGGCAGCGTCTGCAAGGGCTCGCGGCGTTCACGGCTGAGGACGTGGTGAGGATCGCCCGCGCGCTGGACGTGGAGGTCGGAGTGCTGCTCGGGTAGGGACCGAGTCGTTCACATCGAGAACGACTCGGTCCAGATTCGACCTTGTCTTCTCGATCAGACGACCGGGTTGAGATCTTGTCCTTGACGCATACAAGATCTCGGGTCTCTCGACGTCAAGATAACCGCCCCCCGAGGAAGGCTCGGGGGGCGGTCCTGTTTGTCGTCCGTGGGTTTCAAGCTCGCAGGGTGCCCACCATGGAGCTGTAGGTCGGGTGGCGCACCTCTACGGCTGTCGGGTCTAGTTCGTCGGAACCCAAGTAGACGACGGTCGCCCACAGCCACCGCGTCTTTGCATGTGAGTCAACCCACTGAGCCAGAATCGTCCCGGACTTGTTCCATATCGAGCCTGCGTATCCGTTCGGAAGGATGACAGCCACCGGGCGT
>DAOLRO010000306.1:0-1860 GCA_035418665.1 Phycicoccus sp. | reverse complement strand
GCGATCTCGGTCTTGCCGTAGCCGACGTCGCCGCAGATGAGCCGGTCCATCGGGACCTCACGCTCCATGTCGGCCTTGACCTCGTCGATCGTGCTCAACTGGTCGGGCGTCTCGACATAGGCGAAGGCGTCCTCGAGTTCGCGCTGCCAGGGGGTGTCGCGAGCGAAGGCGTGGCCGGAGGTCGCCATGCGCGCGGAGTAGAGCTGGATGAGCTCGGCCGCGATCTGCTTGACGTGGCGACGGGCCTTGCTCTTGGTGGCCTGCCAGTCCGAGCCACCGAGTTTGTTGAGGGTGGGCTGCTCACCGCCGACATAGCGGGTGACCTGGTCGAGCTGGTCAGTGGGGACGAAGAGGCGGTCCGCCGGCTGGCCCCGCTTGGACGAGGCGTATTCGATGACGAGATATTCACGAGTCGCGCCCTGCACGGTCCGCTGCATCATCTCGACGAACTTGCCCACACCGTGCTGCTCGTGGACGACGTGATCGCCCGGACGGAGTTGCAGGGGGTCGACCTGGTTGCGGCGGCGCGACGGCATCCGCCGCATGTCCTTGGTCGAGCCACCCGAGGCGGCCGCCGCCGAACCGGTCAGGTCGGACTCGGTGATCACGGCGAGTCCGGCACTCGGGACGAGGAAGCCCCGACCGAGGCGCGCCGCGGTGACGTGGACGACCCCCGGCTCGAGGACCGTCAGTGGCGACTCGAGTCGAGCCGCCACGTCCGAGTCGGCGAGCACGGACGCGATGCGTCGCGCCGAGCCGACCCCGTCGGCGACGAGCACGACCTTCCAGCCCTCACGCACCCAGCCCTGCAGGTCGGCGACGGCCGCCTGCGTGTCACCCCGATAGGTGGGCGCATCCTGGGTGCCCGTGGCGATCGCGTCCTCACCGGTCTCGCTGTCGACGGTGAAGGGCGTCAGGTCCCACCAGGCGAGCCCGAGGCCAGCAGCGTGCTCGCGGAGGTCGGCCATCGACCAGTAGGAACTCGATCCGAGCACCTCCTGGAGGTCGATCGGCACCGCGTTGCCAGAGGCCGCATTGGCCCAACCGGCCTCCAGGAACTCCTGGCTCGTGGCCACCAGGTCATGGGCGCGGGTGCGGATCCGCTCCGGGTCGAGCAGCACGACGACCGCGTCGCTCGGGATGACGTCGAGGAGGGTCTCCATGCCGTCGAGCAGGGCGGGAGCCAAGGACTCCATGCCCTCGACCGCGATGCCCTCGCCGATCTTGCCGAGCATCTCGGCCGCCCCGGGCAGATGAGCGGCCAGCGCCTTGGCGCGGGTGCGCACCTGCTCGGTGAGCAGCAACTCGCGGCACGGCGGCGCCCACAGGCCGTGCTCGGCGATCTCGAGGCTGCGCTGGTCGGCGACCTTGAACCAGCGGATCTCCTCGACCTCATCCCCCCAGAACTCCACGCGCACCGGGTGGTCCTCCGTCGGGGGGAAGACGTCGAGGATGCCGCCGCGGACCGCGAACTCGCCGCGCCGCTCGACGAGGTCGGTGCGGTGATAGGCCGCGGCCGCGAGCGCGGCGACCACGTCCTCCATCGGGGCTGTGTCACCTGCTCGGAGGGACACCGGCTGGAGCTCGCCCAACCCCTTGGCGATGGGTTGAAGGACGGAGCGCACCGGGGCGACGACGATGTCAAGAGGCCCGTATGCCGTGTCGCTCGGATCCGGGTGGGCCAGCCTGCGCAGGACGGCCAGGCGAGTGCCCACTGTGTCGGAACGAGGCGAAAGTCGTTCGTGCGGAAGGGTTTCCCATGACGGGAAGATGCCGATCCGTTCGCTGGGCAGAACCGTCGACAGGGCGGCGACGAGATCCTCCCCCTCGCGACTGGTGGCCGTGACGACAAGGAGGGGA
>DAOLRO010000305.1:0-1888 GCA_035418665.1 Phycicoccus sp. | reverse complement strand
GTCTCGATGATCGCTTCGGCGACCTTGCGTGAGGGCGCGAGGATCACGCCGATCCCCTGCGTGCCCTCCAACAACTTGATGACCACCGGTGCGCCACCGACCATTTCGATGGCGGGCACGACGTCAGCCCGGTTGCGGACGAAGGCCGTGGCCGGCATACCAATGTTGTGGCGGGAGAGGATCTGGGTCGCGCGCAACTTGTCGCGACTGTTCATGATCCCGTTGGCCGTGTTGGGCGTGTAGACGTCCATCTGCTCGAACTGCCGCACCACCGCCGTCCCGAAGTAGGTGATCGAGGCGCCGATGCGCGGCAGGACGGCGTCGTAGGCCGACAACTGCTTCCCCCGGAAGAAGAGATCCGGCTGCTCGGTCGACAGGTCGATCGCGAAGCGCAAGGTGTTGAGCACCTTGACCTGGTGGCCACGGTCGAGGGCGGCGGTGCGCAGTCGTTGGGTCGAATAGGCGCGTGGGGCGCGCGACAGAATCGCGAGTTTCATCGGGGGTGCCTGCCAAGATGGTCCGGTGTCCGCACCCGCCCATCCAACCATCGACGACACCATCGTGGGCTGGCGGGAATGGGTGCGCCTCACGGCCTACGACGTCCCCTGGATCAAGGCGAAAGTCGATACAGGGGCCAAGACGAGTTCCCTCCATGCCTTCGAGTTGACCGAGTCGTCGGATGCCGCCGGAGCGCCCACGGTCACCTTCCAGATCCACCCCTGGCAGGCCACCGACCTCGACGCCGTCACCGTCACGCTGCCGGTCCACGACCGCCGTCTGGTGCGCAGCTCGTCCGGTCACGCCGAGGAGCGGCTCGTCGTGCTCATGGACCTCGCGCTCGCCGGGCGCACGATCACGGCTGAGGTCACGCTGACCGACCGCGACGAGATGGGCTTCCGGATGCTCATCGGGCGGGAGGCGTTGGCGCAGGGTTTCGTCGTGGACAGCAGGCTGTCGTATGCCGGGGGTCGGCCGATGCGGGCCACTCGCCGTCGCAATTGGGGCAAGTCGTGAGCGCGCACAGCTCGGAGGACGTTCGGCCGAAGCGGCGGCGGAAGGCCCGGCCCTCCTTCGCCATCGGCACGGTCAAGGTTCGCCCGGGCATGGCCAAGGAGGTCGGCCTCCCGATCACCCGTCTCGTCACCGGCGCGGACGTCAGCCTTCCCGTCCACGTCATCCATGGTCGCGACGAAGGCCCGACGGTCTGGATCAGTGCTGCCATCCACGGCGACGAGGTCGTCGGGGTCGAGGTGATCCGACGGGTCATGGCCAAGGTCAACGCCAAGACGGTCCGCGGGACCCTGCTCGCCGTGCCCATCGTCAACGTCATCGGCTTCATGAACGGTGACCGCTATCTCCCCGACCGCCGCGACCTCAACCGGAGTTTCCCCGGATCGGCCCGCGGCTCTCTGGCCGGCCGCGTCGCCCACCTCTTCATGACCGAGGTCGTCGACAAGTGTGAGGTCGGCATCGACCTGCACACCGGCTCCGACCGCCGCTCCAATCTCCCTCAGGTCCGCTGCGACCTCGACGATCCGGCGACGCGTGCGCTCGCCGAGGCCTTCGGTGCGCCGGTGATCTATCACGCCAAGTTGCGCGACGGCTCGCTCCGCTACGCCGCCCGCGAGCGCGGTGCCCGTGTCCTCCTCTATGAGGGTGGTGAGGCGTGGCGCTTCGACGAGTGGGCCATCGCGGCCGGCGTCCTCGGGGTGCTCCGCGTGCTCGCCCACCTCGGCATGATCGACCCGTTGGAGGAGGAGCCTCCGGCTCCTTCGCTCGTATGCCGTCGCTCGGGTTGGGTGCGTGCCCGCCGGACCGGGATCCTCCAGATGGAGGCGCACCTCGGTCAGATCGTCTCCGATCACGAGCGGCTCGGTGGCCTCTCGGA
>DAOLRO010000304.1:0-1914 GCA_035418665.1 Phycicoccus sp. | reverse complement strand
TGCCATCGACGCCCACGGCATACGAAACCCCGAATTGCGGGATCCACGCGTGCGTCTCGGTGAGCTGGAACTGCGGCCCGCCAGCGGACCACTGGCTCCACGCCACGAGCGAGAGCACCAGGGTGACCAGGGAGGCACCGAGCGCGATCGGCTTGGCCATGGCCGCCGAGGCGTTGGGCAACGCAGCGATGGCGAGGGCACCCACGACGGGCACCACCATCATCAAGGTGAGCAGGGGCAGGGAGCTCATCAGTTCATCACCCACAGGGCACCGAGGACGGCGACGACACCGGCGAGCATCGTCAGGGCATAGGAACGGGCATAGCCGTTCTGGATCCGCCGGAGCCGATCCGAGAGGCCACCGACACCACCGGCGACCGCACCGACCGTGCCGTCGACCCCGTGGTTGTCGGTGAAGAGCAGCGCCTGCGTGAGTCGCTGGCCGGGACGCATGAAGAGGTCCTCGTTGATCGCGTCCTGGTAGAGGTCCGCGCGGGCGGCCTGCGTGAGCAGGTTGCCCTTCGGAGCCCGCACGGGCACGTCATCCCGCCAGTAGCGCATCCAGGCCAGGGCGACACCGGCGGCGACGACCAGCAACGTGATGCCCATGAGCGGCCAGTTGGTGTGCTCGGCGTGCTCCTCGCCACCGAAGACCGGGTGCAGCCAGGTCGAGAAGCCCAGCCAGGCGAGCACCAGACCGAGCAGACCGGACCCACCGGCCAGCACGATCATCGGGACCGTCATCGTGAGCGGCGACTCGTGCGGGTGCTGGGCGTCCTTGCCCTTGTCGCTCCAGCGCTGCTTGCCCTGGAAGGTCATGAAGAACAAGCGCGACATGTAGAAGGCGGTGATCCCGGCGCCGATCAGGGTGGCCAGACCGAGGATCCAGCCGCGCGCGCCGGGCGCCGCAAAGGCCGTCTCGATGATCTTGTCCTTGGACCAGAAGCCGGCGAAGGGCGGAATGCCCAAGATCGCCAGCCAGCCCATGCCGAAGGTGATCCAGGTGATCTTCATGAACTTGCCCAGGCCACCGAAGCGGCGCATGTCGACCTGGTCGTGCATGCCGTGCATGACCGATCCCGCCCCGAGGAACATCCCGGCCTTGAAGAAGCCGTGCGTCAGGAGGTGGAAGATCGCGAAGGCGTAGCCGACCGGACCGAGTCCCGCGGCGAGCATCATGTAGCCGATCTGGCTCATCGTCGAGGCGGCGAGCGCCTTCTTGATGTCGTCCTTGGCGCACCCGACGATCGCTCCGTAGAGCAGCGTGATCGCACCGACGATGGCCACGGCGAGCTGCGCGTTGGGCGCACCCTCGAAGATCGCGTGGGAGCGGACCACGAGATAGACACCGGCGGTGACCATGGTCGCGGCGTGGATGAGCGCGGACACCGGCGTGGGGCCGGCCATCGCGTCACCGAGCCAGGACTGGAGCGGGAACTGTGCGGACTTGGCACAGGCACCGAAGAGCAGGAGCAGGCCGATCGCGGTCAGGGTGCCCGTGCTCGCACTGGCGACCCCCTCGTTGACCCCGGCGAAGTCGACGCGCCCGAAGGTCGCGAACATCGCCATGATCGCGATCGACAGGCCCATGTCTCCGACGCGGTTGACGAAGAAGGCCTTGTTCGCGGCAGTCGCGTAGGCGGGGTTGTGGTTCCAGAAGCCGATGAGCAGGTAGGACGCCAGACCCACGCCCTCCCAGCCCACGAAGAGCAGGAGGTAGGAGTCGGCGAGCACCAGCAGGAGCATCGAGGCGACGAAGAGGTTGAGGTAGGCGAAGAAGCGCCGCTTGTCGGGGTCGTGCTCCATGTAGCCCAGCGAGTAGACGTGGATGAGCGACCCGACGAAGGTGATGAGCAGGACGAAACTCATCGACAACTGGTCGACGAGCAGCCCTGCGCTGAGCTGGAACTGCCC
>DAOLRO010000303.1:0-1920 GCA_035418665.1 Phycicoccus sp. | reverse complement strand
TGGGCGGAGCGGAACGCGAACAGGTCGTTCTTGGTGATGGCGGGCAGGTCGTGGCCGGTGTGGAGCATGACGCGGGCCAGGACGGTCCAGCAGTCGTGCTGGGTCTTGGCGCTCATGTGCCGCCGGTCCATGCCGTCTTGGAGGCGTTGCCGCAGGTCGGGGTCCTGTTGGGCGAGGATCTGTCGGTACCCGATCGCGGTCTTGAGGGCGGAGAAGTACGGGTAGTCCGGCAGGATCACCCGGGCCACGATCAGGGTCCTGATGCCGGAGACGGCGATCGCGCGAACGCTGGGTGCGATCCGAGGGTCCTGACCGTGACGCCTCAGGATCCACGAGTCCGGGTCGGTGTTCGCGCCGGCCGCGATCCACCGGTCGTGCCAGCCGTCCCCGGGGAAGGTCTCCAGCCAGTCCAGGACCCAGCCGATGCCCTCGACGAGCTCGTTGTGGTCGTGCACGACGGTCGGCCAGTCCGGCAGCTTCATGGCGATCCTCAGCACCTCGGCGCGGTCCGCCTGATCGTGAGGGCCGGGGAAGGTGACCCCGACCAGCTCCGGATGCAGCCGCAGCCGGCTGCCGACCTTGGCCATCTGCTCGTGGCGCAGCGCGCTGATCACGGCAGCAACCCGTCGCCGAAGAGGACCGCCAAATCAGCCGACCTGTAGGCGGTGGCCACCGGGGCCGGGTCGGGCTTGGGTTCTTGGAGGCGGGCCAGGTGGGCGGCGACCTTCTCAACGGTGTGGCGTTCGTCCTCGACCAGGTAGATCTCCGCCGTGGTCTCCATGTGGGCATGCCCGAGGATGGTTTGCACATCGCGCAAAGAGACGTTCTCGTCGGCGGCCATCCGCAGCGCGCAGGTATGCCGTAGATCGTGCATCGTCCAGTTCGTCCCCAGACGAGCGTTGGCCCGTCGGAGCACCGCGCGCAGCGCCTCGTACGTCATCGGGACCCGTGTCAGCGTGCCCTGGCGTTGACGGCGGCGCACCGTCACCCACACAGGATCACCCGGGCCGATCTTGCCGACCTCGGCCAGGTAGAGCCGCAGCCACACCATCGCCGGCTCGCTCACCGGCAGCCACTGCTGCGCCCGGGACCCCTTGCGGATTACCCGGACCAGCTGGTTGCCCCAGTCGACGTCGGCCCCTCGAATCCCCAGGACCTCGCTGGCGCGAGCACCGTTGCTGACCGTCAACGCCAGCAGCGCCCGGTCTCGATGACATGTCAGGGTGTCGAAGAGCTCGTCCCAGGCCTCATCGGTCAAGGCCCGCGGCCGCCGACGCGGAACCTTGGGGTTGTACCGCAGCTTGCCCTCGGGACGGAACGGCATCATCGGGTTGTGATGCGCATTCGGGCGGCGCCCACCCCCGGCCCGAAGCACCGGATTCATCACCGGCCCCCGGCCCTGCTCAGCCCAATACTCGTAGAACGAGGCCAGAGCTGCATTGTTGTGCCGGATAGTGCGCGCCGCGTAGTGGTCATCCAGATACTGCTTACCCGTCTTCGGGTTGACAGTCCCCACGAGATCAGCCGACAGCGTCCTGGCCGACCGGCGAGGTTTCGGATGCAGTTGAAGCCACAACACCAGGTCACGCACCTCCGCGGCGGTCGCACGATCCCAATCGACGCCGACGGCGGCCAGCCAGCGCCACCAGCGCAGCAGAACGTACGCGTAAGAGCGAACACTGCCCGCGCTGTTTCCTCGAGCGGCGAAGTCGCGCAGGAACTCGGCAACCGGCCCCACGATCAGACCTTCGGCGTCCTGCACAACCCACGCCACGCCCGAGCCTCCCGGCCGAACAGAGCCCCAACGACCAACAACGAGACGGTCAAGATCACGACTCACAACGGACTCCTCAGCAGACCCAGTAACGGTCCCCAGTCCTACCAGCGCCCACGGTCGTTAGTCCGGTCAACATCACCCGA
>DAOLRO010000302.1:0-1930 GCA_035418665.1 Phycicoccus sp. | reverse complement strand
GCATCAAGGTCCAGGTCCGGCAGGGCAAGGACGCCTCGATGGGCAACCAACTCGTGGCCGAGGGCGCCAAGACCCCGGCCGACGTCTTCCTCACCGAGAACTCCCCCGCCATCACCGTCGTCCAGGACGCCGGCCTGCTCGCCAAGGTCGACCAGAGCACGCTGGACCAGGTCCAGGAGGCCTACCGACCGAGCAGCGGTGAGTGGGTCGGCATCGCCGCCCGATCGACCGTGCTCATCTACAACCCGAGCAAGATCTCCGAGGCGGACCTGCCGAAGTCCATGCTCGACCTGGCCGACCCGAAGTGGAAGGGGCAGTGGGGCGGCGCTCCGGCCGGCGCCGACTTCCAGGCCATCGTCTCGGGGATGCTCGAGGCCAAGGGCGAGGACGCGACCAAGACGTGGCTCAAGGGCCTCAAGGACAACGCGAAGATCTACCAGAACAACATCGCCACGATGAAGGCTGTCAATGCCGGCGAGGTGCCAATGGGGATCATGTACCACTACTACTGGTACCGCGATCAGGCCCTCACCAAGGAGGGCAGCAAGAACACGAAGTTGCACTACTTCAAGGGCGAGGACGTCGGTGCTTTCGTCAGCGTGAGCGGTGGCGGAGTGCTCAAGGCGAGCGACCGGGCTGCCGACGCGCAGAAGTTCCTCGGGTGGATCACCGGGCCCAAGGGCCAGGAGGCCTTGGCGACGAGCAAGTCGATGGAGTATGCCGTGGGGCAGGGTGTCGCGTCCGACCCGGCGCTGCCGACCCTGGAGTCGCTGCAGGCACCCAAGATCGACCCCTTCGCCCTCGACGGCCCCAAGGTCATCGAGCTGATGACCGGCGCGGGGATCCTGTGATCGGCCCATCCGACGGGCCCGATCAGGGCTGACCTGCCGTGAGCGCGAGCAGCACCCTGACCCGCCGCCGCGGGGGCGCGATGACGCCGGTGGTCGTCATCGCCGCCCTCGTGGCAGCGGTCTGCGTGCTGCCCCTCCTCGTTATCGTCGCGTCAGCGATGGACACAGGGGCGAGCGAGGCGATGGCCTCCCTCTTTCGTCCCCGTGTCGGCGAGTTGCTCCGCAACACGACAGCGCTGGTCGCCGTCACGACGAGCGCCTGCATCGCCTTGGGTGTGGGGTCGGCCTGGCTGGTCGAGCGGACCGACCTGCCGGGCGCACGGTGGTGGCGGATCGGGATGGTCGCACCCTTGGCCGTCCCGGCCTTCGTCAACGCCTATGCCTGGGTGTCGCTGCGCCCGTCGCTGACCGGCCTGGGTGGCGCAGCCCTCATCACGACCCTGTCCTACACCCCCTTCGTCTTCCTGCCCGTCGCGGCCCTGTTGCGCGGACTGGACAGTGCGTGGGAGGACACCGCCCGCTCGCTGGGGCTCGGGCCGTGGCGGACGTTCGCCCGCGTGGTGCTCCCCCAGGTGCGCCCGGCCCTGCTCGGCGGTGGCCTGCTCGTGGCCCTGCATCTCCTGGCCGAGTTCGGCGTCCTCGCGTTGATCCGGTTCCCGACCTTCACCACGGCCATCCTCGACCAATACGAGGCGGCCTTCGACATGAGCGCGGGCGCTGTCCTCGCGGTCGCCCTCATGGGTCTCACCACGATCGTGCTCACCGGGGAGCGCTTCCTGCGGGGCCAGCGCAGCCACGCCCGGATCGGCTCCGGCGTGACTCGTCGGGCGCAACCTGCCCCACTCGGAAAGTGGCGTGCGCCAACGCTGCTCGCGCTCACGGCATACGTCGGATTGTCTTTGGGGGTGCCCGGCTACAGCCTCGTCCACTGGCTCGGTCGGGACGGCACTCCCATCCTCTCCACCGACCTGGTCGAAGCGCTGGCGAGCACGCTCGGCCTGGCGCTGGCCGCGGGCGTGCTCGCCACGGCAGCGGCGCTCCCCGTGGCCTTCCTGCTCCAGCACCGCCGGACGCCGGTC
>DAOLRO010000301.1:0-2021 GCA_035418665.1 Phycicoccus sp. | reverse complement strand
CTCGTCGACGGTGCCGCCCGCGTCTACGACCCGATCGTCATGGGCGAGGCGGGCGTGGACCAGTACGGCGTCTTCCTCAAGGACTACGTACCGCACCCCTGGTGAGTGCCCCGCGGCTGAGCAGGACGAAGGCGACGAGCGCGGCGACGGCCACGACCAGGCCCGCCGTGAACCACGGTGCCGCGGTGCCGAGGTCGAAGGCGTTCGGGTCGTAGGGGACCCCGCCGGACTCGCAGGTCATGCCTCCGTCGGGAGTGGAGGTGCAACTGCCGCTGGCACTGGCGGGCGCCGAGCCGCCCTGGACCACGCCCAACCACGCAATGGCCAGACCCAAGGCCAATCCGAGTCCGGCGATCGAGGTCCACCGGCCGGGTCCACGGAGTGTGAGCCACAGGGCCAGCGCACCACTGAGCATCGCGAAGGGCAACACGAAGGCTCCGATCGTGAGCATCCCGAGGATGCTCACGCTGCCCAGGACACCCACGAGGGTCCAGAGCCCGAACAGGCCGGCCAGCGTGCCCAGACTCGGTGGCCCGAGCCTGACGCGAGGTCGGTCGTACGGATTGGTCACCGCTGCCATCCCTCCAGCGTCCTCTCCACCTCGACCTGCGGCAAGGGTGAGGTCGCCTGCTCGGCCACCCCACGGCATACCCACACGATCTCCCTCTCCTTGGGTGCGTGGAGCTTTCTGCTGGGGCATGGAATTTCCACGCACCGAGCGGAAGGGTGGGAGGAGAGCTGTCGATTCGGACGTTGCCTCCCGCTCTGGCAGAATGTCCCGACGTACACCTTTCGGCGCGGCTCTCGCGCCGGATGCCTACCCCGGGCATCGGTACCCCGAGCGTGACATCCCGCCCGGTCTCGCCGTGTCCACAATCGGAAATGGAGCGACCCACCGTGGCCGTCAAGATTCGTCTCAAGCGCATGGGCAAGATCCGTGCACCGTTCTACCGCGTCGTCGTCATGGACTCGCGCACCAAGCGCGATGGCCGGGCCATCGAGGAGATCGGCAAGTACCACCCCACCGAGGAGCCCTCGCTCATCGACATCAACGGCGAGCGCGCGCAGTACTGGCTGGCCCAGGGCGCGCAGCCGACCGAGGCCGTTGAGGCCCTGCTCAAGATCACCGGTGACTGGCAGCAGTTCAAGGGCCTCCCGGGCGCCGAGGGAACGCTGAAGGTCAAGGAGGCCAAGCCCTCCAAGAAGGAGCTCTACGACGCGGCCATCGCCGCTGCTGGCAAGGGCGCGGGCGAGGACAAGTCGGGGGCGACCACCCCGAAGAAGAAGGCGGCCCCCAAGGCCGAAGCGACCGAGGCCCCCGCGGCTGCGGCCACCGAGGCTGCGACGCTCGTCGACGCCACCCCGGACTCGGTCGAGACCGAGAAGAAGGCGCTCCCCGAGGGCGCCGTCGCCGCGAACGAAGACGGGTCCTCGCCCGACGCCGACTACGTCGTCAAGGGCAACGGCGACTCGGGCAAGTACCACGAGCCCGACGGTCAGTGGTACGGCCAGACCATCGCGGAGTTCTGGTTCAAGACCGCTGCTGACGCCGAGGCCGCCGGCTTCGTCAAGGCCGGAGCCTGATCGTGCTCGAGGAGGCTCTCGAGCACCTCGTCACGGGGATCGTGGACCACAAGGACGACGTCGTCGTCCGCCGCAAGGACCTGCGTCGCGGCGGTGAGATCCTCGAGGTGCGTGTGCACCCCGAAGATCTCGGCCGCGTCATCGGTCGCAGTGGTCGCACCGCGAGTTCGCTGCGCACGGTCATGGGCGCCCTCGCGGGTGGCCGCCAGGTCCGCATCGACATTGTCGACACCGACCGTCAGCGCTGAACCAACGCAACGGCGGGGTATGCCGGGACGCGAGTCCCGGCATACCCCGCCTTCGCTTTGTTGAGAGGATGAGCAGGTGAGCCACGAACCCAGCCTCTGGGACCGCAAGGTCGCAGCGAACCCGGACCACAGCCGGTGGTACATCCAGCGCTTCCGGGAGATGGCGGCCAACGGTGTTGACCTGCTCGG
>DAOLRO010000300.1:0-2022 GCA_035418665.1 Phycicoccus sp. | reverse complement strand
CCCGGCATACAGGTATTGGATGGCCACCGAGAGGAAGTGGTTGGGGTTCATCAGTCCCGAGTCCGGCGTGACGATGCCGTGTCGGTCGGAGTCGGCATCATTGCCGGTCGCAATGTCGAACTGGTCGCGCTTGTCGATCAGGCTGGCCATCGCACTGGGGGAGGAGCAGTCCATCCGGATCTTGCCGTCCCAGTCCAGGGTCATGAAGCGCCACGTCGGGTCCACGAGGGGGTTGACGACGGTGAGGTCCAGGTGGTGCCGCTCAGCGATCGCGCCCCAGTAGTCGACGGCCGCACCCCCGAGTGGGTCGGCGCCGATGCGAACACCTGCGTCGCGGATCGCTGCCAGGTCAACGACATTGGGCAGGTCGTCGACGTAGGTCCCCAAGAAGTCGTATGCCGTGCAGGCGGCTCGCGCTCGCGTGAACGGGACCCGCTTGACGTCCTTCAACCCGTCGCGGATGTGGGCGTTGGCGGCGGCTGCGATGACCTTGGTGGCGTCGCTGTCGGCGGGGCCGCCGTGGGGCGGGTTGTACTTGAAGCCGCCGTCTGCGGGCGGATTGTGGCTGGGGGTCACGACGATGCCGTCGGCGAGACCGATGTGCGGGCGCATGTCGTCAACCGTGGTCAACTTGCCACGGTTGGCGGTGAGGATCGCGTGGGAGACCGCCGGTGTGGGGGTGTAGCGGTCCTGGGCGTCGACGAGGACGGTGACGTCGTTGGCGATCAGGACCTCGATCGCGCTCGCCCACGCCGGCTCGGACAGGCCGTGGGTGTCCCGGCCGAGGAAGAGCGGCCCGTCGAAGCCCTGGTCGCGCCGGTAGTCGCAGATGGCCTGCGTCGTGGCGAGGATGTGGTCCTCGTTGAAGGCGGTCTTCAGGCTCGAACCACGGTGGCCCGAGGTGCCGAAGGCGACCTGCTGGTCGATGTCCTCGGGATCGGGTTTGCCCGTGTAGTAGGTGGTGACGAGGTGGGCGACGTCCACCAGGTCAGAGGGTTCGGCCAACTGTCCTGCGCGCGGGCTGCTCATGCCTCCCATCCAACCACCGAGCACGGCGTGCCGCACCACCTCGCGCCTCCACTCCAGCCGGACCTGCCCGTGCCCACCGAACACTCAAACGGTCAAAGGCAGCGACGCATCGGCGGGTCCTGTCCGACACGCTCTGGAACTCGCCAGCGTCCTCCGTTTTGACCGTTTGACTGTCCGCGTAGTCCTTTGATCCGATCAGCTGGTCGCCAACTTGCCGGGGTCAGGTCGCTGGACTCAGGGGGGTGAGGTAGAGGGTCGAGAGGGCGGCGACGCGCACGGTGACCGAGTGGGGCTGGCCGTTCCAGCCCTCGTCGGACGCCTCGAGCACGACACCTGCCTGGCTCGCCCGACCATCGGGGGAGAAGCCCGAGGTGTCGAGCAGCACCGCCCACTGGCCGCCGCGGGGCACGCCGACGCGCACCCACTCCTTGTCGCCGCCGCTGTAGTTGGCGACCACGGCGATCACATCGGTCTCCGGGCTCCCGTGATCCCCCTCACCGAAACGCAGGAAGGAGAAGGTGTTGCCCGTGTTGTCGTCCGCGTCGAGCCACTGGAAGCCCGCGGGATCATGGTCGAGGGCCCACATGGCGGGGTGCTCGCGATAGATCCGGTTGAGCTCCTTGACCAGGTTGTGCACGCGATAGTGCGCCGGGTCGTCGAGCAGCCACCAGTCGAGGGAGCGACCATCGGCCCATTCGCTCGGCTGGGCGAACTCGCAGCCCATGAAGAGCAGTTGTTTGCCCGGCTGGCCCCACATGTGGGCGAGCAGAGCCCGGACGGTCGCGAGTTTCTCGTCCGCGCTCCCTGGGATCTTGCCCGGCAGTGACCCCTTGCCGTGCACGACCTCGTCGTGACTGATCGGCAGCAGATAGTTCTCGCCGTAGGCATACATCATCGAGAAGGTGATGAGGTTGTGGTGGTATTGCCGGTTGATCGGCCGCTCCTTGACGAAGCGGAGCCAGTCGTTCATCCAGCCCATGTTCCACTTCAGGC
>DAOLRO010000299.1:0-2025 GCA_035418665.1 Phycicoccus sp. | reverse complement strand
TCAGCGGTGACGCTCACGACCTGGCAGCGGTGTCCACCCGAGCCGACTCCGACGCCTCAGCGTCCAGACGGTCGAGCGCACGCGAGACCGACGAACGCCCCACCCCCAACGTCTCAGCGATCGCGTCAAGGCTCTGCCCGTCCTGACGCATCTGCACCGCCGCCCGCACCCGCGTCGGTGTCATCACCGTAGGTCGACCACCGACCCGGCCCTCGGCGCGGGCGCGCGCCAGACCGGCCCTGGTGTTCTCGCGGATGGTGTCGACGCGCAACTGCGCGAACACCGCGACAATGCCAAACAGGGCGCGGCCCATCGGGGTCGTGGTGTCGATATCCGGCTCCGTCAGGCTCTTGATCTGCACCCCACGCTCGTGCAGATCGTTGATGGTCTCGATCGCCAACGTCTGCGTGCCAGCGAGCCGGTCAAGCCGCCACACAACCAACGTGTCCCCAGCACGTAGGTAGTCCAGGCAGGCGAGCCACTGCGGCCGGTCTGCGCGCCTCGACGAGGCAGCGTGGTCGACGAACACCTTCACCGCTCCGGCGGCCCGTAGGGCGCTCTCCTGGGCGGCGGTGTCCTGCTCGTGGGTGCTCACCCGCGCGTACCCGATGACCTGGCTCACCGGTCAGTCTCCGATCCCTGGGGCGCGGTCGCTCATCCGTCCCGGCGGCGGCCGCCGTGGGCCTGCCTCGGGCGTCGAGGTGGTGCCCTTCGTCGCGTCCGTCGCGGGCGTGCCGAACGCTCGTCGAGCAAGGTCAGCGGCCGACGTCGACGACGTGGCCGGGGCCGCCTGCGGTGCCTGCTCGGGAAGGGGCGAGGTGATCTGCCGGAACACATCGTGCAGCGGGGCAAGGTCACCCTCGCGGGCGCTCTGTGACGCGAGGTTGTTGGTCAGACCCGTGACCTTGGTCCAGTCCAGCTCGTACCCGGCCCCGCGTGCCAGGTCGTCCATCCAGACTCGCTGTGAGCGGCCGTTGCCCTCCCGGAAGGCGTGGATGGTGTTCACGTCGTTGTAGACCTCGGCGGCCCGCTCCGCGAACGTCGTCGGGTCGAGCCCGCGCAACCCTTGCTGCGCCTCGATGCGCTGCGCCAGCTGCGCGAAAGACGGCTCAATCTCGGCCCACGGGGTGAACCACGGCCCGCCGGGCCTGAGCATGTCGACTGTGCGGGTCTCCCCCGCCCACGGGTAGACGTCCTGAAACAGATGACCGTGGATCGCGCGAAGGTGGTCAAGGTCAAGCGTCACCGGCAACGGGTCGGCGTCGAGCTGGATCATCCGGGCCTCCACCCGGTCATCCTCGGCCGCGCGCAACTGCATCGGGGTCTGCTCGTCGAGCAGGTTCCGCAACGTCAGGCTGTACGTCGGATCGAGGTAGCCCTTCCACCGTTCGCCCTCGTCGCGCTCGACGTCGACGTGCCACGGCTGATAGGCGCGGGTGATGCCCTGCTCGGCCGTGTCCCGGTCAACGGCATACGTGCCGGGCCGGACCTCGCGTAAGTCGCGCTCGTCGACGACGATGCCGACCGCTGTGCCGCCAGGGCACGCGCCGCGCAGGGCGAGCAGCTGCACCTCGTCGGTGCCAGCCCACGGCTCGATGTGCCGATCCCGCACGGTGAGGTAGGCCTGGATCGGGTCAGCCGCCAGGTACAGGGTTCGCTCGGGCATCAGCTGCGCTTGGACAGCTCGATCAGCTGGTCAATCTCAATCTCGCCGCGCACGTAGGCCTCCTGGGCGGCGCGGTGCGCCTCGCTCGATCGGCCGCCTTCCATCTCCGAGCTGTGCCGCGCCTTGTCGACGGCTCGTCGACGGCGCGCAGCCTCGGCCTCGGTGATCGTGGTCTTGCTGTTGGTGACGCTCATCGCGTGCACCTCCCTTCGTCCGGCCGACCGAAAACGGTCAACCTCAGTTTAGAGCCGAAACGGTTTCGGTCCCCGGTTCCGGTCGAGACGTCCCCCGCGCGATCGCGGGTCTGTGACTTTTAGCGCTATATGGCGGGGTTCTGCCGCCGCAGCGTGGCGGCACAG
>DAOLRO010000298.1:0-2030 GCA_035418665.1 Phycicoccus sp. | reverse complement strand
ACGCCGGGCTGACCGACCGGACCGTCGCCACGCGGTTGGGTCTGTCGGCGCGCACTGTGCAGCGGTATGTGGCCGACATGATGGAGCGGGCCGAGGTCGACACACGGCTGCAGTTAGGCGTTCAGGCCACCCGTCGCGGCTGGATCTAGCGCTGAGTCTGCGCGCTGGTTCCGACCGACTGGGTATGCCGCCACCCGATCGCCGTCGCGGGGAGCCCGGTATGCCGCCGCAGGCGCAAGTCCGTCGTGGTGATGTGCCAAATCGTCAAGTTCGGGGAGCCGGGGCGCCCTGTCGGACGAACGTGACTTGCTCCTCGGCCAGATCCACTCGCGTTGCCCGCCAGCCAGCGTCGTGGATGGCGCGAGCGACAGCACTTCCCTCGTATCCGGACCAATGGGACGCATGGCGTCGACACGACGGTGGCAGCGGGATTCCAATTCGATCCTCAATCTCTTCGAACGTGGCGTGGGCTTCGTCGCGGTCTACTTCACACAGCCAACGCCACAGCGCCCTGTACTTCCCGGTGTGAACCGTTGCCTTGACCCAACTCGTGGCAGTGGCAATTGCTTCGCCTGGTGACACATCGCCTGGCAACTCAGGTCCTTCGCCGCCGGGTTGATCAAGGTGGAGAACATCGTCCGCGGTCCAGATGTACACCCGTGGTCCGGGGCGATCCACCAGGGCTCGCGCGAAGCGCATGAGCGACTCGTCCCGTCCTTCCGTCCCCGCGAGGACGATCACGCCGATGGCGGCGCCGGCGTCGAGGATGTTGAGCAGGTCGCCCTTGATGTGTTTGCGTGTGCGCCAACTCGACTCGATCTCGAAAGCCACCACGGGCACTGCGTCCTCGACTCCGGGGAGTGGTGGAACTATGTCTGTGCACCAGACAACGTCGAGCCTGCCACCGGGGACGGGGTATTCGCTCCTCACGATGAAGCCACGTGCTCGGCCTGCACTTTCTAGCGCCTTCGTCAGACGGCGGTTCGTCTCGCTCGCGATAGCGCCTGTGCGATTCTCGGGCATGCCGCAACTCTAGAAGCAGGGACTGGCGATATCCCCGTGACGTCGAAGTGGCCTCGCCCCAATAGGGTGACCGGTAGTGGCTACCGACAACGATCCGAAACTGGCGGCTGAGCAGCGCGCACGCGTGCTCATCGACCGCCAACTCGTCGATGCCGGGTGGTCGGTCCAGGACAAGAAGGACCTCAACCTCTTCGCCGCCCAGGGCGTCGCCTGCCGCGAGGTCGTCATGAAGCAGGGCCATGGCCGCGCCGACTACCTGCTCTACGTCGACAAGCGCGTCGTTGGAGTCATCGAAGCCAAACCCGAAGGCACGACCCTCTCCGGCGTCGAGTGGCAGTCCGCGATGTATGCCGCGGGCCTCCCCGCCGACGCGCGCCTGCGGGCGGAGACTCTCGAAGACAGGCTTCCGTTCGTCATCGAGGCCAGCGGCTCCGAGACCCACCTGACGAACGGCTACGACCCCAACCCACGGGCGCGCCGCATCTTCAGCGTCCCCCAGCCGGAAACCCTCGCCGCCATCATCCGCGAGGCCAAAGCCCGCCCCGACGCCCCGACCTGGCGCGCCAAGGTCGAGCACCTCCCTCCACTCGACGTGACTGACCTGCGCCCGGCCCAGATCACCGCCATGCACGGCATCGAAAACAGCCTCGCCGCACACCAATTCGACCGTTCCCTGGTCCAGATGGCCACGGGGGCGGGCAAGACCTACACAGCCGTCACCGCGGCATACCGGCTGTTGAACTTCGGCGGGTTCCGGCGGATCCTCTTCCTCGTCGACCGCAACAATCTCGCTGAGCAGACCATCGGGGAGTTCCAGAACTACCGCGCGCCGGGCGACGGGCGCCGCTTCACCGAGCTCTACAACGTCGACAAGCTCACCAGCGTGGGGATGCTCGGCTCATCCAACGTCGTCGTGTCGACGATCCAGCGGGTTCACGCGGTCCTGCGCGGGCAGGAGGCACCGGCCGGCGACGATCAGAACCTCGACGGCTACATCCCGGAGGCAC
>DAOLRO010000297.1:0-2101 GCA_035418665.1 Phycicoccus sp. | reverse complement strand
CGTCGGGCGGCGACCTCGATCCGACGGCGTTCAGCGGGGTCATCCTCGGGGGCGGGCCGTTCCAACGCAGCGACCCCGAGGCGACGAAGTCCAAGGTGCAACTGCGGGTCGAGGCCGAGCTCGAGACGCTGCTCGATGTGGTGGTGGGCGAGGATCTGCCGTTCCTGGGGCTGTGTTACGGCATCGGCGTGCTGGGGACGCATCAGGGTGGCATCGTCGACCGGGCCTTCGGTGAGGCGGTCGGTCGGGCGTCGGTGATCGTCACGGATGCTGGGCGGGCCGATCCGTTGTTCTCGGGGCTGCCCGAGGAGTTCGAGGCGTTCGGCGGGCACAAGGAGGCGCTGTCGGTGGTGCCGCGGCACGCGACGGTGCTCGCGACGTCGGCGGCGTGCCCGGTGCAGGCGTTCCGGGTCGGTGCGAATGTCTATGCCACACAGTTCCACCCCGAGTTGGACTCGGCGAGCCTGCAGACGCGCATCGATGCCTACCGGGACTACGGGTACTTCCCGCCCGAGGAGGCCGAGTCTCTCAAGGCGGTCGCGAGGGAGCGGGACGTCGAATGGCCGGCGATGATCCTGCGCCGCTTCGTCCGCCGGTATGCCGCCCGCTGACCTCTGCGCTGACCCCTCGCTCGCCGGTCCGCCGCGGGCTGCTCGATGCCCGGGGATGGGGCTTGCCGTGAAGCCGTCCCAGGTGGCGTAATCACACACCCGTTGAATGCTTCATGGGCTGCTTCCCGCCCGCGATTGAGGTGGGGGAGGAAGGGCGGTTATCCAGGTGTCTGTCCCGGGCGGCTGTTGACGAGTGATCGTCGGCTGGCCGTGACATGGGGGCGGGGCCGCAGCCTGGCCATCTCGTAGGTGCGCACGACCCGGGCAACCACGGCTGCTAGGTCTCGGAAGATTCGGTTCGGGGTCACGCCGACCACGATGATGCCGACTGCGGTGAGGTCGCCGTCCTGCTCGACGGTGCGGTCCCAGTCCGATCCCTGTGAGTGGTAGCGGCGGGAATGGACCATGACGGCCATCGCCACGTCGTCCAGCCACACGTCGGGACTGGTCAGCAGCCGATCACCCATCCGCACCTGAGGGTTCGCCCAGACCTGGGGCAGCCGAGCCGAACGCCCCAGGGCTTCGATGAGGATTGCCTCCGGTACGGACCAGGCACCGCTCGACGCCGCCATCACCGCATGTCGGGCTGGTCCTGATCCGCGTCGGTTGCGTCGCTCAAGCTCGTGCAGGAGCGCATCGATCGTGACGAGTCGTCGTTGCACCGCCTCGATGCCGATGGCGGCGGCCCGTTCGGGGTTGCGTGACTGGACCGCCGCGTCGAGCACTGCTCGCGGTGGACTGCTGACCCGCATCGGCCCAGAGCTCCGGGCGACTGGATCAGGTATGCGGGTCCGAGCGACGGACAGCCACCCAACGGCACGTGTGTTGTGGGGTGGTGGGACGAGCACGTGGACCGTGTCACCCGGCTCGGCGGCCTCGATGCCCAATCGTCGAGCTGCCGTGAGGCCGCCGAGCACCGATCGTGGGCCGGCTGCCAAGAGGCCAGCAACCTCCCGTTGCATCCGGGTCGGCTGTTGGCGATCGAGTTGGTAGACACCTGGGAGCAGCGCTCGCCAGTCACGGGACAGGTGCCAGCGAATCGCGTCCTGCGTCACACCGGCGGCCAGCAATTGGGCGCGGGTCAAGAGACCGAGTTGTTGACAGCTCAGCGCGGCCAGCCCTGGATCCATCTGCACAGAGGCCAGCCTTGACATCGGAGCGGGCGGACGCCAGCGTGCAAGCCCGGCCTGTGGATGAAGGGACGCGTGGCCACCGGGGTGTGGACAACGCTCGCGCCGGGGGTGGGGCCGCGGATGAAGCCGTCGGAGGTGGGGTAATCACACATGCTGGCGCTGCTTCATGGGCTGCTCCGCCCCCGCCACGTCGCGAGAGCCTGGCGGCCGACCCGGCGAAGGCGGGGAGACGGCATACCTGGCGATGGGGAGGGGACCAGCGCGTCACGGGAGGGGACCGGCGCGTCACGGGAGGCGGGCACGGCGGGGCTGTCGTTTGCACTCTCCCCCTGAGAGTGCCAATAATGGCGTTAGCAC
>DAOLRO010000296.1:0-2126 GCA_035418665.1 Phycicoccus sp. | reverse complement strand
GGGTGCATGTCCGTGGTGTTGATGTCGTGCTTCTCGTACCACGTCGCCGCGGGCAGGACGACATCGGAGAAGAGCGTCGAACTCGTCATCCGGAAGTCGAGCGTCAGGAGCAGGTCGAGCTTGCCCTCGCCCGCCTTCTCCGGCCACACGATCCCCTCGGGACGGTGCTCCTCACCGGCCTCGGTCGCCTTGACCGCGTTGTCGGTGCCGAGCAGGTGCTTGAGGAAGTACTCATTGCCCTTGGCCGAGCTGCCGAGCAGGTTGGCCCGCCACAGCGACAGGATGCGCGGGAAGTTCTCCGGCGCCTCCGGGTCCTCGATGGCGAACTTCAGGTCTCCGGACTTCAGTTGCTCCGCAACGTATGCCGGGGCCGCCATCCCAGCGGCCGCCGCGTCGTCCGCGAGGTCGAGGCTGGAGCGGTCGAACTGCGGGTAGGACGGGGCCCACCCGAGCCGGGCCGACTGGGCGAGCAGATCCATCGTCCCCTTGCCCGCGAAGGCGTTGGTGTTGCCGTTGATGTCGTCGGCGCTGAAGGTGTCGTAGCGGTATTGGGAGGTGTTGACGTACCAATAGGCCGTCTGGTTCATGTGCCGCGGCGGACGGACCCAGTCGAGCGCGAAGGCCATGTGCTGGAAGCCCATGATCGGGCGGACCTTCTCCTGGCCGACGTAGTGCGCCCAGCCGCCACCATTGCGACCCTGACAACCGGTGATCGTGGTCAGCACGAGCATCGCGCGGTAGATCTGGTCGGAGTGATACCAGTGGTTGGTGCCGGCGCCCATGAGGATCATGCCGCGGCCATTGGTGTCGATCGCGTTCTGCGCCCACTCGCGGGCCAGCCGGGTGATCTGCTCCTCGGGCACCCCGGTGATCGAGGAGGCCCACGCCGGCGTGCACGCGGCGTCGGCGTCGTCGTAGCCGGTCGGCCACTGGCCCGGGAGTCCTTCGCGCTCAACGCCATAGTGGGCGAGCATGAGGTCGAGCACGGTGGTGACGAGGTGGTCGCCGACCTTCGTGACCGGCACGCCGCGCACCTTGTCCGCCATCGACCCGTCCGGGGTGTCAAACCGAGGCAAAATCACCGAGACGGCAGCTGAGCCATCAACCTCAGCCGAGCCCCCGGCATACACACTCAGTTTGGGGTTGGCGTCCTCGAGGTCGAGGTTCCACTTGCCCATGCCCTCTTCGCCGTAGCGGAAGCCGATCGAGCCGTTCGGGGCGACGGCCTCGCCGGTGACCGCGTCGAGGAACATCGGCTTCCACATCGCGTTCTCGGAGGCCGCCTGGCGGTGACCCTCGACATCGCCGGCCATGAGGAACTTGCCCGGCTTGTACTTCCCATCCTCAGCGGCATCGAGCGTGACGAGGAACGGGAGGTCGGTGAAGCGCTGGTTGTATTCGGTGAAGAAGTCCACCGACTTGTCGACGAAGTACTCCTTGAGGAGCACGTGCGCCATCGCCAGAGCGAGCGCTGCGTCGGTGCCCGGAGCCGCGGTGACCCACTCGTCGGCGAACTTGACGTTCTCGGCGTAGTCGGGGGCGACGGCGATGACCTTCTGGCCGCGGTAGCGGGCCTCGGTCATCCAGTGCGCGTCGGGCGTGCGGGTCAGCGGGACGTTGGAGCCCCACATGATGAGGTAGCCCGCGTCCCACCAGTCTCCGGACTCGGGGACGTCGGTCTGGTCGCCGAACATCTGCGGCGAGGCGTTGGGCAGGTCGGCGTACCAGTCGTAGAAGGAGAGCATCGGGGCCCCGATGAGCTCGTTGAAGCGCGCGCCGGACGAGTAGGACACCGGGGACATGGCCGGGATGGGGGAGAAGCCGGCGATCCGGTCCGGGCCATAGGCCTTGATCGTGTGCACGTAGGCGGCGGCGATGAGTTCCTCGACCTCGGGCCAGGAGGAACGGACGAGACCACCGTGGCCACGGGCGCTCTTGTAGGCGCGCGCCTTCTGCGGGTCGGTGACGATGCTCGCCCACGCCGCGACCGGGTCACCGCCGTGCTCCTGCTTGGCCGCGCGATACATGTCGAGCAGGACGCCACGGACATAGGGGTAGCGGACGCGAGTGGGGGAGTAGGTGTACCAGGAGAAGGCCGCGCCGCGGGGGCAGCCGCGGGGCTCGTA
>DAOLRO010000295.1:0-2134 GCA_035418665.1 Phycicoccus sp. | reverse complement strand
ACCGTCTCGAGGCCGACGCCGACGATGATGATGATCGATGCCCCACCGAACGGGAAGTTCTGGGTGGCACCGAGCAGGCCGATGGCGATCAAGGGGACCAGCGCGATCAGCGCCAGGTAGATGGCACCCACCACGGTGATCCGGTTGATCACGTAGCGGAGGTATTCGGCGGTGGGTCGCCCCGCGCGAATCCCGGGGATGAACCCGCCGTACTTCTTCATGTTGTCGGCGACCTCGTCAGGGTTGAAGGTCACGGACACATAGAAGAAGCAGAAGAAGACGTTGAGGATGGTGTAGACGAGCATGTAGTACGGGTGGTCACCACGCACGAAGTTGGCGTTGATCCAGTCCACCCAGGCCGGGTTGTTGCCCGTCGGGCTCTGCTGGAACTGCGCCACCATCATCGGCAGCGTCATGAGCGAGGCCGTGAAGATGATCGGGATGACGTTGGCCATGTTGATCTTGAGCGGAATGTAGGTCGAGGTGCCGCCGTAGACCCGGCGTCCGACCATCCGCTTCGCATACTGCACCGGCACCCGACGCTGGCTCTGCTCGATGTAGACGACCACCGCGATGATGAAGAAACCGAGGAGGATCACGCCCAGCAGGGTGTCCCAACGGCCGTCGCGCTGCTGGATCGCCCACAGCGAACCGGGGAAGCTGGCGGCGATCGAGATGAAGATGAGCAGGGACATGCCGTTGCCGACGCCGCGGTCGGTGACGAGCTCACCGAGCCACATGATCAGACCGGTGCCGGCGGTCATGGTGAGCACCATGATCAGGACGGTGACGATCGAGTTGTCCGACAGGATCGAGGTGCAGGCCGGGTTGCCGAAGAGTTGCTGGGGGTTCTGGGCGAAGGTCACCAGCGTCGAGGACTGGAGGATGGCCAGGCCGATCGTCAGATAACGCGTGTACTGCGTCATCTTCGTCTGGCCCGCCTGGCCCTCCTTCTTCAGGGCCTCGAACCGCGGGATGACCACCGTCAACAACTGCACGATGATCGAGGCGGTGATGTAGGGCATGATCCCGAGCGCGAAGATCGACAACTGGAGCAACGCCCCGCCGGAGAACAGGTTGGCCAGCCCGAGGAAGCCCCCGGTCGTCTCGGCTCCCCTGATGCACTCCTGGACGGCGGGGTAACTCACGCCCGGGGTCGGGATGTGCGCACCGATGCGATAGATCGAGATGATCGCCAGGGTGAACAGGATCTTCCTGCGCAGGTCCGGCGTCTTCAACGCGCGGCCGAAAGCGGTGAGCACAGGTCCTCCAAAGGGCAGCCGCCGCGCGGCCGCATCGTCAATTCAATCCGTCACAAGATACCCCGGTCGCCCGGGGCAGTTCGCACGCAGGTCACCGTGTGGCCCATGGGCGAACGAGGTATGCCGTGGTGCTGGTTCCCGGGCCGCTCACCGCTGCGCGCGGCAGGCTTCCCGGCAACGCCGTATGCCGCAGGGCTGGCATGACGTCGAAGGTGACCCTTCGGCGCACACCCGCCGCTGCGGCATACGAATGGTCGGTCGGTGTTTCGGTCAGCCCGCGAGGGTGACCGAACCGCCTGCCGCCTCGATCTTCTCCTTGGCGCTGGCCGAGACCTTGTCGGCGGTCACGTGGACCGCGACCGAGATCTCGCCGGTGCCGAGAACCTTGACGAGCTCGCCGTCACGCACCGCACCCTTGGCGACGAGGTCGTCGATGCTGACGTCCCCGCCCTTGGGGTAGAGCGCCGAGATCTTGTCCAGGTTGACGACCTGGTAGGTCGTCTTGAACGGGTTCTTGAAGCCGCGAAGCTTCGGGAACCGCATGTGCAGCGGCGTGGTGCCACCCTGGAAGGTCTCGGGCACCTGGTAGCGCGCCTTCGTACCCTTGGTTCCACGACCGGCGGTCTTGCCGCGCTTGCCACCCTCACCGCGACCGACGCGGATCTTGGCGGACTTGGCGCCGGGAGCCGGACGCAGGTGGTGGACCTTGAGCGCCGCGGCGCCCTCGGTCGTCTCTGCCTTTGCGGCAGTGGCCTTCTTGGTGTCGGCCATGGTCAGTCAACCTCCTCGACGGTGACCAGGTGGGCCACCGCACGGACCATGCCACGGATCTCCGGGCGGTCCTCCTTGACGACGACGTCGTTGATTCGCTT
>DAOLRO010000294.1:0-2171 GCA_035418665.1 Phycicoccus sp. | reverse complement strand
CCTGCTTGCCCTTGAGCATGTCGGACAGCGACTTCAGCGGGCGGTTGCCCGGACCCGTCACGGGGCGACCACGACGACCGTTGTCGAACAACGAGTCCACGGCCTCCTGGAGCATGCGCTTCTCGTTGTTGACGATGATCTCCGGCGCACCGAGGTCGAGCAGTCGCTTCAACCGGTTGTTGCGGTTGATGACCCGGCGGTAGAGGTCGTTGAGGTCGGAGGTCGCGAAGCGGCCACCGTCGAGCTGCACCATCGGGCGCAGGTCCGGCGGGATGACCGGGATCGCATCGAGGACCATGCCGGCCGGCTTGTTCGTCGTCGTCTGGAAGGCAGAGACGACCTTGAGCCGCTTGAGAGCACGGGTCTTGCGCTGGCCCTTGCCGGTGGCGATGATCTCGCGGAGCAACTCGGACTCGGCGTCGAGGTCGAAGGTCTCGAGGCGCTTCTGGATCGCCGCGGCCCCCATGCCACCCTCGAAGTAGAGACCGAAGCGGTCGCGCATCTCGCGGTAGAGGATCTCGTCACCCTCGAGGTCCTGGACCTTGAGGTTCTTGAACCGGTCCCAGACCTGCGTGAGGCGCTCGACCTGCAGGTCCGCGCGCTTGCGGATCTGGGTCATCTCGCGCTCGGCGGCGTCGCGGACCTTGCGCTTGGCGTCGGCCTTGGCACCCTCGGCCTCGAGGGCCGCGAGGTCCTCTTCCTGCTTCTTGGCCCGGGTCTCGACGTCGGCGTCGCGACGGTTCTCGATCTCCTTCTTCTCGACCTGGATCTGGGCCTCGAGCGAGGGCAGGTCCTTGTGACGCTGCTCCTCGTCGACGCTCGTGATCATGTAGGCCGCGAAGTAGATGACCTTCTCGAGGTCCTTCGGGGCCAGGTCGAGCAGGTAGCCGAGGCGGCTCGGGACACCCTTGAAGTACCAGATGTGGGTGACCGGAGCAGCGAGCTCGATGTGGCCCATCCGCTCACGGCGCACGGCCGCACGGGTCACCTCGACGCCGCAGCGCTCACAGACGATGCCCTTGAAGCGGACGCGCTTGTACTTGCCACAGGCGCACTCCCAGTCCCGGGTCGGGCCGAAGATCTTCTCGCAGAAGAGGCCGTCCTTCTCGGGCTTGAGGGTGCGGTAGTTGATGGTCTCGGGCTTCTTGACCTCGCCCTTGCTCCAGGTGCGGATGTCCTCCGCGGTCGCAAGACCAATGCGCAGAAGGTCGAAGTCGTTGACGTCGAGCACGTGGTTCCTTCTCTCTTGCTAGGTAAGTCAGGTCTGTCAGATGGTGTCTTTGCAGAGGGCGTATGCCGTGTGCCTGCTCCCAGCCAAAGGTGACCTTTCGCTGGGGTCGGGCTTCACGGCATACGCACCGCCTGTCAGACCTCTTCGACCGAACTCGGCTCGCGCCGGGAAAGGTCAATGCCGAGTTCTTCGGCTGCGCGGAAGACATCGTCCTCGGCCTGGTGCATCTCGATCGCTGACCCGTCGTGGGACAGGACCTCGACGTTGAGGCAGAGGGACTGCATCTCCTTGATGAGCACCTTGAAGGACTCGGGGATGCCCGGCTCGGGGATGTTGTCGCCCTTGACGATCGCCTCGTAGACCTTGACGCGACCGTTCACGTCGTCGGACTTGATCGTCAGGAGCTCCTGGAGCGAGTAGGCCGCGCCGTACGCCTCGAGGGCCCAGACCTCCATCTCACCGAAGCGCTGGCCACCGAACTGGGCCTTACCGCCGAGCGGCTGCTGGGTGATCATCGAGTAGGGGCCGGTGCTGCGCGCGTGGATCTTGTCGTCCACGAGGTGGTGCAGCTTGAGGATGTACATGTAGCCGACCGAGACGGGCTCGGGGTAGGGCTCACCAGAACGACCGTCGAAGAGGCGGGCCTTGCCGCCACGGTCGATGAGCCGCACGCCGTCACGCGTCTCGCGCGTCGAGTCGAGCAGACCCTCGATCTCCTCGATCTTGGCGCCGTCGAAGACCGGGGAGGCCACGCGGGTGCCGGGCTCGGCGCTGCGCGCGTCGCTCGGGATCTGCTTGGCCCACTCCGGGTCGCCGGCGATCTCCCAGCCGCGACTGGCAGCCCAGCCGAGGTGGAGCTCGAGGATCTGGCCGATGTTCATACGACCGGGGACACCGAGCGGGTTGAGCACGACGTCGACCGGCGTGCCGTCCTCGAGGA
>DAOLRO010000293.1:0-2218 GCA_035418665.1 Phycicoccus sp. | reverse complement strand
AGCGCGTCGCGAAGTACAACCAGCTCCTGCGCATCGAGGAGGAGCTCGACGACGCCGCCGTCTACGCCGGCGCCTCGGCCTTCCCGCGCTTCAAGGCCTGATCGGCCGGAGCAGGCAAGCATGGCGACCAGGGGACGGCCCGGTTCGGGAGCGCGCACGGCGCGCCCCGGCTCGAGTCGTCCCCTGCGCTCATCTCGCACCACGGGACGCACCAAGCCAGAGTCCAAAGCAACCCCGCGTATGCCGTCCGCTCCCTCTCAGCCTGCCCTCACCTCGGTGGCGGGTTGGCGATCTCGACTCGACCGCGCACGCTCGGACCGGCGCACGAGTCGGGTGTTCGCGCTCGTCCTCGTCGGGATTGCTCTCATGGTCCTCGTCGGGCCCACGCTCAAGGCGTATGTCAACCAGCGCTCCGACATCGCGGCCCTGCGCGACGCGGTCGCCGAGCAGACCAAGGCCGTCGAGGAACTGCAGGCCGAGCAGGCCCGCTGGGAAGACCCCGCCTACATCGAGCAGCAGGCCCGTCAGCGTCTGAAGTTCGTCAAGCCCGGGGAGAAGTCCTACACGGTCCTGGACCCGCAGACCGGTGGCGTCGAGGTACCGGGAATGGCCAAGGGCGCCGCTTCGGCGGACACCTCGTGGTACGCCACTGTGTGGTCATCCGTGAAGGCCGCGGACGCCCCGGCAGCTGCGGCTCCGTGAACACCGTCGATCCGGCAGACCTGGACGCGGTCGCGATCCAACTCGGGCGCGAGCCCCGTGGCGTGGTCGAGGTCGCGCACCGGTGCCCCTGCGGTGCGCCGGATGTGCTCCGCACCGAGCCACGACTCCCCGATGGCACGCCCTTTCCCACGTCCTTCTATGCCACTTGCCCTCGCCTGACCGGTGTGATCAGCACGCTCGAGGGCGAGGGCGTGATGAAGGAGATGAGCGAGCGGCTCACGACCGACGAAAGCCTCCGCACGGCATACGCCTCTGCCCACGACGACTACCTCCGGCGGCGCGGCGAACTCGGGCACGTGCCCGAGATCGACGGCATTTCGGCCGGTGGCATGCCCACGCGCGTGAAGTGCCTCCATGTCCTCGTCGCCCACTCACTTGCCGTCGGCCCGGGGATCAACCCGTTGGGTGACGAGGCGCTCGCCATGCTGCCCGAGTGGTGGGCCGCTGGATCTTGTTGCGGCGCAACGGCTTCGGAGGATGGAGCCCGATGAGGGTTGCCGCCATCGACTGCGGGACCAACTCGATCCGGTTGCTCGTCGCTGACCTCGAGCGAGATCCCGCACTTCGGCTGACCGACCTGCACCGTGAAATGGAGGTCGTCCGCCTCGGCTATGGCGTGGACCGCACTGGTGTCATGGACCCCGCGGCGATCGAGCGGACCTTCACCGCCGCGCGCCGCTACGCCGACACCTGCCGTGAATTCGGCGTTGAGGCAGTCAGATTCGTCGCAACGTCGGCGTCCCGGGATGCTCGCAATGCGAGGGACTTCGTCGCCGGGATCGAGGAGATCTTCGCCGACTTCGGAGTCGGCCCCGAGGTGGTGAGCGGTCCCGAGGAGGCGGATCTCTCCTTCTCCGGCGCCACGGGTGATCTCGTCGCCGCGGGGATCCCGGCTCCGTATCTCGTCATCGATCTGGGGGGCGGATCGACCGAATTCGTCCGCGGGACAACGGTAGTCGAGTCGGGGCTCTCCCTCGACATCGGTTCGGTCCGGATGACCGAACGCCACCTCCGCTCCGATCCGCCGACCGAGGCGGAGATCGCCGCGGCGACCGTGGACATCGATGCCGCCATCGACACCGCCGAGTCCGCGATCGGGTTCGCAGGTCTTGGCAGCGTCGTTGGCCTGGCCGGCTCCATCACGACGGTGACCGGTCACGTGCTCGGCCTCACGGCATACGACTCCTCGGCCATCCACCTGGCCCGCGCCGACCGAGCTGCCCACCTCGCGGCCGCGCGCGATCTCCTCGGGCGCACGCGTGCCCAGCGCGCCGCACTCGGTTTCATGCACCCGGGGCGCGTCGATGTCATCGGGGCGGGAGCGCTCATCTGGGCGCGCATCCTTGAGCGCGTGGGGCAGGCCTCACCTGAGTCCGGCGTCGTCGTCTCCGAGCACGACATCCTCGACGGCATCGCCCTGTCTCTCGCCCGCTGACGCGGATCCGGCACTCCGCCGCGAAACTCTCGGCGAGTCATGTCTGGACATCCGGTCCTG
>DAOLRO010000292.1:0-2222 GCA_035418665.1 Phycicoccus sp. | reverse complement strand
TCTCCGACGACAAGGTCGCCCACGACAACTACGGCCCCTACACGCCGGGTTTCCGCACCGTTCGCTACGGCGACATCGACGCTTTGCGGGCAGCGGTGGACGACCACACGGTGGCCGTCCTGCTCGAGCCGATCCAGGGCGAGGGTGGCGTCGTGATCCCACCGGAGGGCTACCTGCGCGACGTGCGTGCCCTGTGCACCCAGGAGAACGTGCTCATGGTCGCCGACGAGATCCAGTCGGGACTTGGTCGGACCGGCAAGACGTTCGCGTGCGACTTCGAGGACGTCGTGCCCGACGTCTACATCCTGGGCAAGGCACTGGGCGGCGGGCTCATGCCGGTCAGCGCGATCGCTGCTGATCACGATGTGCTCTCGGTCATCACGCCCGGCACCCATGGCTCGACCTTCGGTGGCAACCCGCTCGCCGCGGCCATCGGGCACGAGGTCTGCCTCATGCTCCTCGAGGGCGACTTCCAGGAGCGGGCCGCGCGTCTCGGGGACCAGCTCGCCGCTGGGTTGGAGTCCATGGTGGGGCAGGGCCTGCGGGCCGTGCGTGTCCGTGGCCTGTGGGCCGGTCTGGATGTCGAGCCGGGTGGACCCAGCGGTCGCGAGCTCTGCAAAGCCTTGTCGCTCAAGGGAATTCTCGCCAAGGACACGCACGGCATGACCATCCGTCTCGCCCCACCGATCTGCATCACCGAGGACGAGGTCGATCTGTTGGTCGCCACGATCCGCGACGTGCTCGCGGAGGCCAACGCCTCGTGATCGCGTGGCTCACGTGGGGAGTCGTCGTCATCGGCGGACTTCTCATGCTGCTGGCCGGTGTGTATGCCGTGCGCCGCCGACTCTTCGACGACTGGGTGTTGTTGTTGGTCGCCCTTCTCGAGGTGGCCACGGTCATCCAGGCCGGGCGTGGCCTGATGACGATGTCCGCGATCGGCGACCCCGACGAGAGGGTGACCTACGCGGCATACCTCGTTTCCCTGCCCTTCGTCCCGATCGGGATCGGCTTCCTCGCGCTCAAGGACAAGACGCGCTGGTCCATGGGGGCACTCGCCGTCGCGGGCTTCGCCGTTGCCGTGATGTCACTGCGCTGCCAACAGATCTGGGACCTGTATGCCTGAGAACACGCTGACCAAGGGTCGGCTCGGCAACGGGCCGGGTGTCGTGCTCGTCGCGGTCTACGGCGTCTTGGCGCTGGCCGCGACCGGGCGTTCGATCATGCAGATCGCGCTCTACTTCTCCCGGGCGCCGCTGGCCTATGTCCTGTCGGCGCTGGCTGCGGTGATCTACATCGTCGCGACGGTGGCGCTGGCGCGTGGCTCCCGCACGTCGGCTCGCGTGGCGTGGGCGGCGATCGCCGTCGAACTCGTGGGCGTGCTCGTCATCGGAGCGTTGTCGTATGCCGTGCCGTCGGCTTTCCCCGACAAGACCGTGTGGTCACACTTCGGGTCCGGCTATGGGTATGTGCCGCTCGTCTTGCCGGTGCTCGGGCTCTGGTGGTTGCGGCGGCACAGCCGCGGCTGACGTCGCTCAGGGCCCCGACCGCGGCGGCGACGGCGCCGGTCGGGCTCAGGGCAGCTCGGGGAACCATGCCGTGTCGAGCAGGCAGGCGGCGTTGGGGGAGGCGGGATCCTCGAGGGTCGCGACCTTTGCGCTCTCGATGAAGACGGTGCAGTCCCCGGGGGTGGCGCCCGTGTAGAAGATGGCCCACTGACCGGGCTGGTAATACTCGCTGGTCACGACCCGGCCCGCCTTGGAGAACGTGCGGATGACCTCGCCGTTGTGCCAGACCTGATAGGTCCGGAACTCGTCCTCGGAGGCGTTGATCCGCCAGAAGATCGACTCCGTGCCAGAGATGGATGGGGACGGCTCGAGCCTCATGCCCTCGACCAGCTGGCCGGAGGACCCGGGCTGGGGAGTGAAGGACGGCTGGGATGACGCCGTGTGGGAGTCGTTGACCTCGACGAGCCCCTTGAGCCAGCCGACGACTCCGCCGAAGACGTTCGCCAAGAGGACGAGGGCGATCAGGCCTGCGAACAGCGGAGATCCCTTCTTGCTCCCACGTGATGGGGTCCACCGGGTGAGTCGCGTGTTTCTGCCCAATGACTGCTGCCAGGACGGAGTGGTGGTGGTGCGGGGGTCCGGCCCCGAGACCGGGGGAATGTTGACCTGTGAGGGACCCCACGAGGTGGGGCGAGACTGCTGTTGAGTAGGTCGGAC
>DAOLRO010000291.1:0-2255 GCA_035418665.1 Phycicoccus sp. | reverse complement strand
TGGCCAGCCCCGCCTGGACCTCGCCGCGCTGCGTCGGGCCGGTGCGAGCGCGCCTGTCGACGGCGCTCGAAAACTGAACAGTTGCGGCGCTTGAAAAGTGAACACCTCTGAGATTGGAGAGTGATCACTGTGGAGGACTGGGCGTTGATCCGGCGGTTGGCTGCTGATGGGGTGGCCAAGGCTGAGATCGCTAGGAAGTTGGGTATCTCGAGGACGACGGTCTTGAAGGCCATCGCGTCGGAGAGCCCGCCGAAGTACGCGCGGAGACCGGGGCCGACGTCGTTCACGCCGTACGAGGCCCGGGTCCGGGGTCTGTTGGCCGAGACGCCGGAGATGCCGGCCACGGTGTTGGCCGAGCGGGTCGGATGGACCGGGTCGATCCGGTGGTTCCGCGACAACGTCAACCGGGTCCGAGCCGACCATCGGCCGATCGATCCGGCGGACCGGTTGTCGTGGGCGGCCGGCGACGCGGCGCAATGCGATCTGTGGTTCCCGCCGCGCAAGGTCATGCTCGAGGACGGGACTCGGTCGTTGCTGCCGGTGCTCGTGCTCACGTGCGCGTTCTCGCGGTTCATGCTCGCGGTGATGATCCCGACCCGGAAGACCGAGGACCTGCTGCTGGGCATGTGGCAGCTGCTCACTGGACTCGGCGCTGTCCCGCGACGGTTGTTGTGGGACAACGAATCCGGCATCGGACGCGGGAAGCTGACGGAGCCGGCGGCGGTGTTCGCGGGCTCGTTGGCGACCACGATCAAACTTCTTCCGCCGCGCGACCCTGAGTCCAAGGGCATCGTGGAACGCCGGAACGGGTTCTTCGAGACCTCGTTCATGCCCGGCCGCGTCTTCGCCTCCCCGCAGGATTTCAATGACCAGTTCACGTCGTGGCTGGGCACGGCGAACGCGCGGGTGGTGCGCACGACCAAGGCCCGCCCGATCGACCTGGTCGAGGTCGACAAGGCGGCCATGCTGCCGCTGCCGCCAGCGGTGCTGCACCTGGGCTGGCGCAACCACCTCCGGCTCGGGAGGGACTACTACGTGCGGGTGGACACCAGCGACTACTCCGTGCACCCCTCAGCCATTGGTGGCCGGGTCGACGTCACCGCCGACCTCGAGAAGGTCCGGGTCCGTCACGGCGGACGGCTCGTGGCCGAACACGACCGGCGCTGGGCCCGTGGGATGACGGTCACCGACCCCGCTCACGTCCACGCCGCCGCTGTGCTGCGGCGAGCCTTCCAAGGCCGAGACCTCGCGCCGAGTGGTGACCCCGCGGAGGCGATGGTGCGTGACCTGGCCGACTACGACCGCGCGTTCGGCCTCGACGCTGGCGGCCTGTCATGACCGCCAAGACCAGCACTGCCTCGACAGCGGCGGAGACGATCAAGACGGTGACGCACTTGGCGGCAGCGTTGAAAGCGCCCCGGATCACCGAAGCCGCGGCCCGCTTGGCCGACCATGCCCGCGACACCGGCTGGACCCACGAGGAATACCTGGCCGCGGTCTTGGAACGCGAGGTCGCGGCCCGCAACGCCTCCGGCGCCCAGCTGCGGATCCGGGCCGCAGGGATGCCCTCGATCAAGACCATCGAGGACTTCGACTTCGACCACCAACCCGCCGCCCGTACCCCGATCCATGCCCTGGCCTCCGGGGCCTACCTGTCCGAGCACCGCAACGTGGTCCTCCTCGGTCCACCCGGCACCGGCAAGACCCACCTGGCCACCGCCCTCGGCGTCACCGCCGCCCGGCAAGGCCACCGGGTCCTGTTCGCGACCGCGACCGACTGGGTCGCCCGCCTGAGCGAAGCCCACACCCGAGGCCGGCTCCCAGCCGAACTGACCCGACTACGCCGCTACGGCCTGGTCATCGTCGACGAGGTCGGCTACCTCCCCTTCGAGCAGGACGCGGCGAACCTGTTCTTCCAACTCGTCTCCTCCCGCTACGAACACGCCTCACTGATCCTGACGTCCAACCTGCCCTTCAGCTCCTGGGCCGGCGTCTTCGGCGACCAAGTCGTCGCCGCCGCGATGATCGACCGCATCGTCCACCACGCCGACGTCATCGCACTCAAAGGCGCCTCCTACCGCCTGCGCGAACGAGGCATCGACACCCTGCCCAGCATCAAAGCCGAGCAAGGCTCAATAGACTGACCAAACCGTTCACTTCTCGAACGCCGGAACCGCCCAGTTTTCGAGCGCCGTCCACAGGTACTGGCTGATTCGACACGCCTGGCTCGAGCACACCTGATGGTCGAGCTGACC
>DAOLRO010000290.1:0-2274 GCA_035418665.1 Phycicoccus sp. | reverse complement strand
CCGCGAGGGAGCCACCTGGTCGACGAATCAGCGGATCATCCGCTCGGTGACATCGGCGTCCGAGATGACGCCGTCACGCAGGGGTCGGACCGCGGTCACGCTCTCGGGGGTGCGGCCCAGCATCTCCTTGGCGCGGGTGCCCGCGGCCACGAGTTGGGAGGTGCCGGTGCGGACCGCGACGACGGAGGGTTCGTCGAGGACCACGCCTCGACCGCGTTCGTAGACAACGGTGTTGGCCGTGCCGAGGTCGATGGCGAGATCCCTCCCACCGAACCACCGCCCACGTCCAGCCTTCACGCCAGCGATGCTACGCGGCATACGAGGGTGTGGATCGAAGGCTCAGCCGAGTTCGGGGAACCAGATCGCGATCTCGCGCGCGGCGCTCTCCGGTGCATCGGAACCGTGGACGATGTTCTCCTGGACCGGCTTGCCCCAGTCGCGGCCGAGGTCGCCGCGGATCGACCCGGGGGCGGCGTCCGTGGGATTGGTGGCGCCGGCGAGCGAGCGGAAGCCCTTGATGCAGTTCTCGCCCTCGATGACGACCGCGGTCACCGGGCCGCTGCTCATGAAGTCGACGAGCGGCTGGAAGAAGGGCTTGCCCTCGTGCTCGGCGTAATGCTTGGCGAGCATTTCGGGGGTGGGAGTCAGGATCTGAAGCGCGGCGAGGGTGTAGCCCTTCGCCTCGATGCGGCGCAGCACCTCACCGGTGAGGCCGCGGGCGAAACCGTCGGGCTTGACGAGGACGAGAGAGCGTTCGGTGGTCACCAGGCCAGCCTACTGAGTGGGTTGGGCCGCGCGTTCGCGCTCCGCCATCATCCCCTCGATGCGCGGACCCTTGACCAGCGAATAGATCCACAGGCTGGTGAAGACGAGCCCGACCCCGAGCATCGCCGGCACGATGATCGCGCTGGCCCAGGTGGCCAGCTGGACCAACCAGCCCAGCGGGAGACCCAGCGGCGAGCGCATGAGCCCCGCCGCGACGATGGCGAGGATGCCGAGGCCGAGGCCCACGGTGAGCAGCGTCAAGCCATCCTCCCCGTCGGCCATGGCCAGGCCTCGGGCCACGAGGGCTCCGAAGAAGAGCAGGATCGACTGGGCGGCGAGGACGACCGCGAGCATGCGCCAGGTGAACTTGCCGAGGCTGCCGACGACCGGGAGGTGCTTGGGCCAAGGGGTCATGAGGCGTCGCCCGAGGTGCCGGAGATCCTGCGCTCGTGGATGTCGACCGCCGATTTCGCGGCCGAGATGCTCGCCCCGGTGGCCCGGCGATAGGTCTTGACCGCCCGGACCTTCAGGCCGCTGGCGAGGTCGCGCTCGATCCTCGTGCGGACGCTGTCGGGCAGGTCCGACACGGGGACGAAGGCAACGGACGCGTTGTTGCGACCGGCGCCGAAGCGAGCACCCAGGGCGAAGATCAGGATGCCGAGGGCGATGAGCAGGATGATCCACTTCACGACAGACAGGGTATGCCGTGCGCTGGGATGCGCTTTCGGTCTCCCGGACCGAGATGCCCGGGTTTCAGCCGTCAGTGGAACCGAGGAGCATCCGCACCTCAGCCGCAGTGGTGACCGAGCCCGTCGCCACGACCCCGCCGGCCACTCCGCCGTCGTCGGCGAGCGCCGCGGCCCGGTCGAGGGCGTCGGGGAGGTCCTTGACGACGTGGACACGGTGCTCGCCGAAGATGCCTGCCGCGAGTTCGCCGAGAGCCTCGGGTCGCATGGCGCGCGGGGATGTCGTGCGACTCACGACGATCTCGTCGAAGGCGGGCTCGAGGATCTCGAGCATCTCGCTCGCGTCCTTGTCGGCCAGGATCGCGATGAGGCCGATGGTCCGGGTGAAGGCGAACGAGTCCTGGAGGGCCTCGCGAAGGGCGAGCGCACCGTGCGGGTTGTGGGCCGCATCCACGATGACCGTAGGGCTTCGGCGGACGATCTCCAGCCGGCCGGGGGATGCCACCTCGGCGAGGGCGGCGCGAACGACCTCGCTGTCGAGTTGCTGCTCACCGCCGCCGATGAAGGCCTCGACCGCGGCGATGGCGGCGGCGACATTCTGCGCCTGGTGCGCGCCATGCAGGGGGACGAAGAGGTCGGGGTACTCACCCGCGAGGCCGCGGACCGAGAGCTGCTGACCCCCGATGGCGACATCGCGTTCGGTGACGCCGAAGTCGACCTCCGCCACGACCAGGCGAGCGCCCACCTCGTCAGCCCGCTCCCGGAGGATCTCCGCGGCGTCCTCGTGCGGCTGCGCGGCCATGACCGTGATGGCATCGGCCTT
>DAOLRO010000289.1:0-2428 GCA_035418665.1 Phycicoccus sp. | reverse complement strand
CCGCCCTCGTGGGTGTTGATCGTGTTGGCGTAGGTGTGGACCGACTCGGAGTAGGCGGTCGTCCACTGCATCGCGAGCTCGAGGGAGAGTTCGCGCTCTTTGTCCTCGACCTCGATGCTGATGATCTCGGGGTGGACCGGGTCGGACTTCTTGGAGCCGACGAGGTGGGTGACGTAGTCGACGAGGCCGTTGTCGTAGCGGTAGGAGACCTTCTTGGCCTTGACCGTCTCGACGCTCCCATCGAGGGCGGGGTCGACGTCGTCGGAGTCGAACTTGGCCACGTCGGCGATGTCGTCGTCAACGCCGTCCAAGTCCTCCTCGTCACCGGTCTGCGCGTCGTGCGGGATCCGCTCATCAATGAGATTGATCGTCAGGCCCTTGTTGAGGAAGGCCATCTGCTGGAAGCGGGCCCGGATCGTCTCGTAGTCGTAGTCGACGGTGTCGAAGATGTCGGCATTGGCCCAGTAGGTGATCGTCGTGCCGGTCGCATCGGTCGCCTCCTCCCTGGTCAGCGGACCGGTGGGCACGCCGTGGTCGAAGGACATCCGGTGGGCGAAGCCCTTCTGGCGCACGCAGACGTCGAGACGGGTCGAGAGGGCGTTGACCACCGAGGAACCCACACCGTGGAGACCACCGGAGACCTTGTAACCGCCGCCGCCGAACTTTCCGCCGGCGTGCAGCTGGGTGAGAACGAGCTCGACCGCACTCACGCCCTCCGTCGGGTGGATGTCGGTGGGGATGCCGCGGCCGTTGTCCTTGACCCGCACGCCGCCGTCGGCGCGCAGGGTGACGTCGATGGTGTCGGCATAGCCGGCGAGCGCCTCGTCGACACTGTTGTCGACGATCTCCCAGACGAGGTGGTGCAGGCCGCGCTCACCCGTGGACCCGATGTACATGCCGGGGCGCTTGCGGACCGCCTCGAGGCCCTCGAGGACGGTGATCGCCGAGGCGTCGTATGCCGGGTGGCTGGGGTCCGTGGGTTGGGCCGGGACAGCATTGGGTTCGGCGACAGAGTCAGCCACGGTGCTCCTTCATCGGATCATGACGCGCGCCCTCAAGCGATGACGCTCAGGGGCGCGTACGAACTACCGTCAATTCTAACGGTCAGGACTGACAGCAGGTGCCCTCACAGGGCCCGTGAACCCACATTTCTCGCCCGATCGGGCCTCGCGATGGTCCCCGATACGCCGGACGGGGCGTTTGAGCCTCCACGCGCCGGGATCAGTGCGGCGTCCGGGCCCGCGCGGAAATCACCGATCGAGGGTGCGCTCCAGGAGTGCGCGGACGTGTTCGGGCAGCGCTGGCTCGCTGATCGACACGTCGATCCGGGGCGCCGCACACGCGATGCCATAACTGAAGGCGTCCGGCTGCGGATCGGCCTGCGCGAGCGCCTTGAGGCTCTTGGGCTCGGCGAGCAATCCCTGCCAGGCCTTGGTGTCCTTGGCCGGCAACTCATCCAGCGTCACCGAACGCTCCTTGGTCAGGCCGGCCAGACCACCCGTGCGGCTGACCGAGACCTTGGTGTCCGGGCCAGCGGCAGCGGCGCGGGACTTGCGCTTCTTCTTGACCGGCTTGGCTGCCGCGGTCACCCCGACCGTGGTCCAGGCCTCGGCGACCGCCGTTGCCTGCGCTGACTCAGCACCGAACTCCTCGACGGCAGCCTCGTGCGTCAACCGGGCAAAGGTCGCGAAATCACAGTCCGCCTTGATGTCGCCGGTGATCGCGGCATACCAAATCGTCCCGGCGTCCTCCCACGCCCGGCCGCCGATGGAGCGGGCGGTGAGGACGAAGGCGCGGTTGGGGATGCCCGAGTTGAGGTGGACGCCCCCGTTGTCGGCGGTGGTTTCGAGGTAGTCGTCCATGTGGGCCGGCTGCGGATCCTTGCCGAGGCGAGGGTCGTCGTATGCCGTGCCCGGACTGGCCATGTCGCGCAACGCCCGCCCCTTGACGCCGGGAGCGAGCAGGTCGGCGCCGATGAGCCAGTCGGCTTGGTCGGCGCTCTGGTCGAGGAGTCGTTGCTTGACGAGCACGCCGAAGACATCGGAGATCGACTCGTTGAGCGCACCCGATTGGCCCTCGTAGTTGAGGCCGGAGGTGTATTGCGTGACGCCGTGGGCGAGTTCGTGGCCGATGACGTCGAGGCTGCGCGTGAAGGGAAGGAAGACCTCGCCGTCACCATCGCCGAAGACCATCTGGCTGCCATTCCAGAAGGCGTTGTCGTAGCCCTTGCCGTAGTGGACGCTCGCGATGAGGGGGAGTCCCTTGTCGTCGAGGCTGTTGCGTTCGTATGCCGTGGCCCAGAGTTCCCAGGTCGCGCCCAGGCCGTCGAAGGCCTGGGTCACTGCCTCGTCCGCCGTGCGCTCGTCTCTCTGATCACCCGCGTCGCCCTCGTCGCGGACCAGATCACCGGGGAGGGACTGGCCGCCCT
>DAOLRO010000288.1:0-2548 GCA_035418665.1 Phycicoccus sp. | reverse complement strand
GACATGTGGCAGACCGAGGGCGTCAACGACCGTGTCCAGTTGGCCAATCTCGGGCGCATCCTCAACGCGCGCACGTGCGAGCGCCACATGCGCGCCGGCGTGACGATCGTCGACCCGGCGACGACCTGGATCGACGTGGACGTCACGATCGGGCAGGACGCGGTGATCCGCCCCGGCACCCAACTCCTCGGCGCCACCAGCATCGGTGGCGGCGCCATCATCGGACCCGAGGTGACCCTCACGGACACCGAGGTGGGGGAGCGTGCCGAGGTCAAGCGCGCCGAAGCCAACCTCGCCGTCATCGGCGCCGAGGCGACCGTGGGCCCCTATTCCTACCTGCGTCCCGGCACGATCCTGGGCCGCAAGGGCAAGATCGGCGGCTTCGTGGAGACCAAGAACGCCGACATCGGCGAGGGCGCCAAGGTGCCCCATTTGACGTATGCCGGGGACGTCACCATTGGCGAGGGCGCCAACATCGGCGCCGGCACGATCTTCGCCAACTATGACGGGGTGGCCAAGCACCACACGACGATCGGCAAGCACTCCTTCATCGGTTCGGACACGGTCATCGTCGCTCCGGTCGACGTCGCCGACGGTGCCTACGTCGCGGCCGGATCGACGCTCATCAAGGATGTCGAGCCCGGAGAGATCGCCGTTGCTCGAGGCACGCAACGCAACGTCGACGGGTGGGTCGCCAGAGCCCGCGCCGGCACCAAGACCGACGCGGCCGCCAGGGCCGCACGAGAAGCCGGCACCCGGCATACGGGCAATGGCGACGACAGAGCCGACAACGACAACGCTGAGGAGTCCCACGCGTGAAGGAGAAGGAGCGGCACCCGTCCGCGAGCATCCGGAAGCGGCCCAAGAAGCGGCTCATGGTCCTCAGTGGCCGCGCCCACCCCGGGCTGGCCACCGAGGTCGCCGCCGAGCTCGGGACCGAACTGGTCCCGACCAGTGCCTACAACTTCGCCAACGGCGAGATCTACGTGCGCTTCGAGGAGTCGGTGCGGGGCGCCGACGTCTTCATCATGCAGAGCCACACGGCGCCCATCAACGAAGCGATCATGGAGCACCTGCTCATGATCGATGCCGCCAAACGCGCCAGCGCCAAGCGGATCACCGTCGTCATGCCCTTCTACGGCTATGCCCGCCAGGACAAGAAGCACCGCGGACGCGAGCCGATCTCGGCTCGGATGATCGCGGACATGTTCTCCGTGGCGGGTGCCGATCGACTCATTTGTGTCGACCTGCACACCGACCAGATCCAGGGCTTCTTCGACGGGCCGGTCGACCACCTGATGGCCATCCCGATCCTGTCGAAGCATGTCGCCGACAAATATGGCGATGAGGACCTCGCGGTCGTTTCGCCCGACGCTGGTCGCATCAAGGTCGCCGAGCAGTGGTCGAAGCGACTCGGGGGAGCGCCCCTGGCCTTCGTCCACAAGACGCGAGACATCAACCGCCCCAACGAGACCGTCGCGAACCGCGTCGTCGGTGACGTCGAGGGCCGGGTCTGCATCCTCGTCGACGACATGATCGACACCGGCGGCACGATCACCAAGGCCGCCGACGCGATCATGGAGGCCGGGGCCAAGGACGTCGTCATCGCGGCGACCCACCCGATCCTCTCGGGGCCGGCTGCTCAGCGACTCGAGGCCTGTCGGGCGCGCGAGGTCATCGTCACCAACACGCTGCCCATCGAGCCGGAGCACGAGTTCGAGGGGCTGACGGTGCTGTCGATCGCTCCGCTCATCGCCTCGGCCGTGCGGGAGGTCTTCCTCGACGGGTCGGTCACGTCGCTCTTCGGCGAGCGCGCCTGAGCCTTTGGGTTTACGGGACCTCAGAGCCCGGCGAGATCGGCGATCTGGTCGGGGAAGACGCGACAGCAGCCACCGATGAACGTCGCCCCGGCGTCGCGCCACCGGTCGACGGCGTCCTCGTCCCAGGCCGCACTCCCGAGCCAGCGGCGACCGACGGCATCCCAGGTCTCGCCACTGTTGGGATAGGCGACCCCGGTGAGGCCGTGTGCCGCCGGCTCGAGCGCGCGCAGGGCCGGCTCCACGTCGGCAGGCGGGCAACAGTTCACGCCCACCGCAACGACATTGGCGTATGCCGTGGCTCGCCTCGCGATGTCAGCCAACCTCTCCCCGGTGCGGGTTGTCAGGCCGCCCGGTGCCGGGGTCACCGAGAACCAGACCGGCACCGTGGCGCCGAGCGAATTGAGTTCTGCCGCAACGGCGTCGACCTCGAGGGTCATGGGCAGGGTCTCGATCGCCAACGCCTCCACGCCGGACTCGATGAGGGCGATCAGCCGCTCCCGGTGATGGGATCGCAGGATGTCCACCGCCGCGTCACCCGACGGCAGTCCGTACGCGCCGGTGTATTCGGAGCCGTCGGCCAAGGACGCTCCATAGGGGCCAACCGATCCCACGACCCAGCCCGAACCATGCGCGTCCCGGGCTTCGCGAGCCGACGACACGGCCAGCCGCAGCAGCGGAGCGAAGTCGGCCCGCGGCATACCGGCTCGTTCGAGCGAATCGGGGGTGAG
>DAOLRO010000287.1:0-2592 GCA_035418665.1 Phycicoccus sp. | reverse complement strand
GGGATCGTCCCCGGGGCCTTCGTGCGCTCGGATCCGAGCCGGTCAGATGCCGGTGCCGCCTCGGAGGGCCAGCCGCACGATCTGCGGGTCGTGGTCGGAATCCTGGTCGTAGAAGGGGGAGTTGGTGTGGACGATGTCGTAGACGTAGGCCGGGTACTTGGCTCCCTTGGGCGCCACAGTCAGGGCGGGGCTGAGCAGGATGTGGTCGAGGACCTGCGAGTTGCCTTCGAACACGTAGGTCCAGCGCTCGGCCACAGGCAGCGTCCGGGGAAGGTCGACGAGAGCGTCGGAACCCTGGCCGACCAGCAGATCCGTCGTTGTGCTGAACTCGAAGTCGTTGACGTCACCGGCAACGACGAGCTTGGCCTGGGAGTCCGCGCTCAACAGTGCGTCGGCGAAGTCCCGGACCGCGGCCGCCTGCAGGTGGCGTTGCTCCTCGGTGAAGCGGACCGGTGACTGCCAACGGCCGAAGAGCGGGTCGTCACCGCCCTTGGAGGAGAAGTGGACGGCGACGACGAAGACGGTCTCGCCGCGGAAGCGGAACTCTCCGACGAGCGGCTTGCGGCTGGCCGACCAGGCCTCGCTCGTGGGGGCGATCCGGCCCGGCGAGACCGACAATGCCGTGCTCCGACCGGTCCCGGTCACCTCGGCCGCAGTCGTCGCGTCGCCACCCGGGCGGTCGACGAACTCCAGGTCGCGATCGAGCCGGTAGAGGAAGACCTGGCGGATGTTGCCTCCCGCCTGCCCGCCGTCGGTCCCGTCTTGCGGGTCGATCCAGCGGGATCCGTATGCCGGTCCGCCGGCGGCCGCGATCGCCGCGATCAGGCGGCTGACGGTGAGGTCAGACGCGACGACACCGTCGTTGGCCGGCCCGCTGTTGTCCTGAATCTCCTCGAGGGCGAGGATGTCGGGGCTGGCGAGGTTGTGGACCACTTGGGCGGCGAGTCGGTCAAACTTGGACTGCGGATTGCTGGGCGACAGGTTCTCGACGTTGAAGGTCGCCACGGCGAGTTGGTTGTTCGTCTGGGCGGTCGTCGACTCTCGGGTGAGACCGCCGGTCGTCACGGTTGGCGCAGCGGTGACGAGCAGTTTGTAGTTGGCGAACGAGTAGTCCAAGACGCCGATAGCGTCTCCGGGCAGGGTGTCGCCGACGTTGGCGGCAGGCATGGACCCCGCCGGGATGAGGGCGTCGTCGAGCTGGACGCGCATGGCGTTGGGGGTGTCGTAGGACCCGTAGACGACGCCGCCGGCCGAACTCGTGAGCGGCGCCCCTGTGACCGACCCCGGGACGACCGGGATCTCGCCGAAGGATGCCGTGGGGCCGACGACTCTGGCGTCCCTGACCGCGACGCGCATCCCTTCCATGGATTCGTAGAAGTCGATGGCATCCCGGGCCATGTCGAAGACGGCTGCGGCGTTCTCCACGCTCCCTGGGTCACCTGCATCGATCGTCTGGGCGGGGGCGATGCGGTCCACGCCGATGACGACAGGGGCAGGCAGGGGGTTGTTCGAGGACGTGATGCTCACGCTGGGGGAGACGATCTCGGTGGTGGTGAGGTTGTCCAGGCCGCCGCTGCCGCCGGGACGGAAGTCGGTCACCGAGCCGTCGACGCTCAAGGCGTCACCGACCGCGACCGTGGGGGAGGTGCGGGTGAAGACGAAGATCCCCTCGCTGGTGGCCAGGTCGGCGTCAGCGACCGGATCCTGCATCCAGAAGCCGGTGTTGGAGCGGGCCGTGACGATGCCCGTCACTCCGTTGACCGGAGTGCCGGCCAGGGGTGAGCGGTGGGACGCACCCTGGATCGCAGCGATGGTCTCCGCCGGGTTCGGCGGGGGCGGGGCGATGGTGCAGGTCTGGGGTGTGGTGGTGGAGTTGGCGGGGGAGGGCGCTCCCGCTGCAAAGTCCGTCGCGTTCTGGTCGGTGTCGACACAGGCGTCGATTCGGCTGACCGACGTCGAGTTCGTGGTACCGGGAGCGGGCCCACTGCCCTCGAAGAACGTCGCGGTGCTGCCGTATCCGACGAGGTCAACGATGGCACCCGCTGCGTCCACGACGGCTACCCGGCCGGCCGAGGCCGACATCGTGAGCGTGCCGATGGCGTCGGGAATCGGCAGCGCGGTGGCTCCCGTGTTGGCGCCGTCGGCCTCCTTCACCAGGTAGCGCCCCCCGGCGGCGATGGTGCCGGACAGGAGGGTGCTGCTTGCGGTCGTGCCTGCGGCTGACCAGTAGGAGACCTTCCACCCGGTGAGGTCGACGGGGGTGGAGGCGCGGTTGAACAGTTCCACGAAGTCGCTTCGCCACGTCGCGCCGGAGTTGCCGCCGCCGCCGTAGACCTCCGCAACGACCACGGTGGGAGAGGCTGCGTATGCCGCGGGGGCAGCGACCACGAGGCCGCCGGAAGCGAGGAGGGTTGCGATCGCGAGGGTGACAGCCGGTCTGCGGACATGGGTCCAGACGTGGGACATAGGTGTGTCCTGTCGCTCGGGAGAGTGGTGCCTCGAACGTACGGTGTCGCGGCAGGTCACGCACCCGGAACGGTGCGTGCAATAGTGACCGACATGGCTGATGCCCAGGTGGAATGCCCGACCCCT
>DAOLRO010000286.1:0-2618 GCA_035418665.1 Phycicoccus sp. | reverse complement strand
GCGTTATTGCTGCAATAGTCACGCCACTTTGCAATCTTCGCTGCATCTAGACAACTGTCGAGATGCAGCGAAGACTCCACGAACTCAGGCTGTCAATGGCCAAGTGGAGGTCCCCGGTTTTGGCCAGGTGAAAGTCCCCACCCTCTGCGGGTTGTTCAGGGGGTCAGGGGCGGTCCTCCTCGACGTTGGCGGGCTTGGAGCATGCGGTAGGACTGGCCGTTGGTGATGACGGTGGTGGCGTGGTGGAGGAGCCGATCGAGCATGGAGACGGCGGTGGTGTGTTCGGGCAGGAACCGTCCCCAGTCCTCGAAGGAGTGGTGGGAGGCGACGCCGAGGGAGCGGCGTTCGTAGGCGGCGGCGACGAACCGGAACAGGAGCTGTGCGCCGGTGTCGTCCAGGGGCGCGAACCCGATTTCGTCGATGAGCACGAGGTCGTTGCGGAGCAGGGTGTCGATGACTTTGCCGACGGTGTTGTCGGCGAGTCCTCGGTAGAGGGTCTCGACGAGTTCGGCCGCGGTGAGGTAGCGGACGCGGTGTCCGCGGGTGACGGCGGCGTGTCCGAGGGCGATGAGGGTGTGCGACTTGCCGGTACCGGCCGGCCCGATCAGGGCGAGATTCTCGGTGGCGTGGATCCACTCCAGCGAGGTGAGGTAGGCCCAGGTCGGGGCGGGGATCGAGGATGCGGCCAGGTCGAACTCGTCGGTTGTCTTGACGACGGGGAAGGTCGCGGCCTTGAGGCGGGCTCGGGCGTTGGAGTCGTCGCGGGCGGTGATTTCGGCCTCGACCAGGGCGCGGAGCACCTCTTCGGGTGTCCAGCGTTGGGTCTTGGCCGTGACGAGCAGCTCGGGCGCGAGCTGACGCATCGCGGCGAGCTTGAGGCGGCGCAGGCCCGCGGTCAGGTCGGCGTCCAGGGCCGGGACGGTCGCGGCGCTCACGAGGACACCGCCGTCGGCGCGTACTCGGTCAATGATCGCGGGTGCGCGACGGGGAGGTCCACGACGAGGGCGTCCCCGGCCGAGCGCGGGCTGGCCACGCCGAGGCCGGCCTGCAGGATGGAGCGGACGTCACTGGCTTTCCACCGTCCGAACGCGACCGCTCGTTCCAGCGCTGCGGTCACCGCGGCTTCGCCGTGGGCGGCGGTGAGGGCATTCAGGTCGGCCAGCTCCGGTCCGAGGCGGGTGTGGCCGGCGGCGGCGGCGCCGGCGATGAACGCCTCCGCGGCGGGTCCGAGCGCGCAGAACTGTTGCTCGGCAACGGTTCTCGGGCGGATCGCACGCACTGGGGTGGCCGGGCGCGGGCCGCCGTAGTGGTCGTCCAGGATCGAGGTGGCACCCGGCCCGAGGAGCGGGTGCTCGGCGTGGACGACACCGGTGGCGGGGTCGATCAGCAGGACCCGGGCCCCGTCGACGATGACCGCGACCTGGGCGCCGACCAGGGCCTTCGGCGCGGAGTAGCGGGCCGAGCCCCACCGGATCGTGGACAGCTTGTCGACCTTCCGGGTCGCCGGCGCCGGCCCGATCCGCGGCCTCAGCGACGGCAACGGCGTCAACAGCCCCGCCTCGGTGACCAGCCGCTCCTTGGGGACCGTGCACGTCTCGGAGTGTTCGGTCGCGTTGACCTGCTCACACCACTCGGCCGCGGCACGGTTCGCCGCGGCCAGGTCGGCCAAGACCGTTGCGGCAGCGGCGGTCTCGTCGCCGCCGAGCCGCTCGGCGTGCTCCAGCAGCAGTGGCCGGAGCAGGTCGGACTTGCCATACCCGACCAGGTTCTCCACGATCCCCTTCGAGGCCGGGTCGGCCGCCTCGCAGAAGTCGGGCCGGAACCGGTAATGCGTCGCGAACCGGACGTACTCACTCGTCGGGACGACCCGGTTGGCGACGACGCCGCCCTTGAGGCAGCCCATCCGGTCGGCCAGCACCACCTTCGGGGCCCCGCCGATCACCTCGAAGCACTCGGCGAGCATGCCCATCGTCGTGGCCGCCTTCTCATCCGCGGCGAACCGGACGAACCGGAACCGTGACCACGCCAGGACCGCGCAGAAGACGTGGACGCCGGCAACGACACCCCAGTCGATGACCAGGTGCTCACCCGGAGTCCACACCGCCGGACGACGCGGGTGTCCCCGCTCGGCCCGGAAGGTCTTCTTCTCCGCCGCGACCAGGCGGCGGAAGTTCCGCGGCGACCCGGCATAGCCAGCCGCGCGGGCCCTGGGCAGGAGCCGCTTGGCGCTGACCCGGCCCCGCGCCGACCGGACGGCCTCGGCAACCAGGTCACGCACGCACTCGTAGTTCGCCGGCCGCGGCTCCCGCCCCGGGCGGACCTCGCCCGAGGCGTGCCGTTCCACGACCCGCTTGACCGTCTTGTGAGTCGTGCCGCACACCTGCGCCGCGCCACGGTAGGTGCCCACGTTCTCGTAGGCGGTGATGATGTCCAACTCTTCCCTCATGTTCTTCAATGGAGCTCCCCTGGGCGGTGCGGTGACTGGCTAGACACCGCCACCGTTCACCGTCCAGGGGCTCAGCTCACGGACGACACGAGCAGAGGGTGGGGACTTTCACTTGGCCACCAGCGGGGACCTCACATGGCCACCAGCGGGGACTTTTCCATGGCCACGGACA
>DAOLRO010000285.1:0-2630 GCA_035418665.1 Phycicoccus sp. | reverse complement strand
ATCGAGCGCGAGGACGACGCCATGGACGACCTGCACCGTCAATTCTTCGAGCGCATCGCCTCTGCCGATTGGTCATACGGCACGGAGGCTGCCGTCGACATGACCCTCGTCAGCCGCTATTACGAGCGCTTCGCCGATCACGCGGTGTCGGTGGCCCACCGGGTGATCTTCCTCGTCACCGGCCAATACGGCCCGGACGCCGAGGGCAGCCACGAGGACTCCGAGGACTCCCCCGCGAACGGCCACTGAGGCGCTCTCCCAAGACGATGTATGCCGTGTGCTTCCCTCGTGGGGAAGCACCCGGCATACATCGTTGTGACAGTGGTGGGCGGGTCGGCCATGTTGGCCGACGGGCTCACTTGCCCTGGTTGGCCACCGCAGCGGCTTCGGCCGCTGCCGCCTCGGGGTCGAGGTAGCGACCGGGCTCGACCGGCATGAAGTCGTCGCCGAGGGTGTAGACGAGCGGCATGCCGGTCGGGATGTTGAGGCCGGCGATGTCCTCGTCACTGATGCCGTCGAGGTGCTTGACGAGGGCCCGCAGGCTGTTGCCGTGGGCCGTGACGAGCACGGTGTGGCCAGCCGCCAGATCCGCTCGGATCTCGTTCTCCCAGTAGGGCATCATCCGCTTGATGACGTCCTTGAGGCACTCGGTCGCGGGCACCTCGATGCCCGTATAACGGGGGTCGTCGGTCTGGGCGAACTCGTTGTCCGGGTCGATCGGCGGCGGGGGCACGTCGAAGCTGCGGCGCCACAGCATGAACTGCTCGTCGCCGTACTTGTCGCGCGTCGCGGCCTTGTCGAGACCCTGCAGGGCGCCATAGTGCCGCTCATTGAGGCGCCAGTCGCGGCGGACCGGGATCCAGTGGCGGTCGCAGGTGTCGAGGGCCAGGTTGGCGGTGGTGATGGCCCGGCGCAGCAGCGAGGTGTGGACGACATCGGGCAGGATGCCGGCCTCCTTCATGAGTTCCCCACCGCGGACCGCTTCCTCGCGTCCGCGGTCGATGAGGTCGACGTCGACCCAGCCGGTGAAGAGGTTCTTCTCGTTCCAGTCGGAGCGTCCGTGACGAAGCAGGATCAGGGTGGAGGTCATGCCCCAAATCTACTCGCGTGCCTCTGGCGGCGGATCGCCCGGTCGCTCCAGAAGGGACCGGAAGGCCTCGAGGTTGCGAAGTGGTTCACCGCGGTCCACGCGCCAGGCCCACTCCTTCTTCATGGAGGAGTGGAAGCCCAAGACGAGGAGCTCGTTGAAGGGCCCATCACTGGCCTCGAGGATCGCCCCCAAGAGGACATCGAGGGTGACCTCGTCGACGGCGCCCACTGGCAGACGACCGGTGACATAGACATCACCGGAGGAGTCGATGGCGTAGGCGACCCCCGGCAGGCGCAGGTTGCGGGACAAGAGGAAGCGGTGGACCCGGTCATGGTCCTCGTCAGGATTGCGGACGACGAAGGCCTGGGCAGTGAGCCAGGTGTCCCCGATCAGGAGCGAGACCACGGTCTTGAGCTTCTTGTCCCCCGGCAGCGAAACCACCAGTTCGTCATCGCGAGCCCCCACCTCCCACTCGAGACCTTGGCCCTCGAGGAAGCCCTCGACGATTGCACGCGGGTCAGCGGTCACGGCGTCTCCACTTCGGGTCCGGGGTCAGAGTCAGCGTCGGGCAGAGTCAGGTCGGGCAAAGTCAGGGGATCACGGCCGACGGTATCCCGACGAGCCCGAGGGAATCGTTGATGCGGGAATCGCGCGGCTCGGCGAGCGCCTCGCGATAGGTCGCCACGAGTTGAGCCGCCGTCCGGTCCCAGCCGAAACCCGACGCGTGGGCGACGGCGGCCCGCACCATGGCCACTCGCTCGTTCGGATCGGCAGAGCGGTCGAGCACGTCCTCGACCGCCGCCCGCCAGACCTCGACCGCGCGGGACTCGACCAACACCCCGGCATCCCCGACCGCCACAGGCAGGCCTCCCACAGCCGACGCGACGACCGGGGCACCGCAGGCCAACGCCTCCACGGCGACCAGCCCGAAGGACTCACTGTGTGAGGGCACGAGCACGACGTCGGCAGCGCGGTACCAGAGCGCCAGGGTCTCGCGGTCGACCGGTGGCTCGAAGCGCATCGCCCCCGCGATGCCCTCGGACGACGCGAGCTCGTCCAGCCCCATCGGGCTCCGGACGCCCTGGCCACTGGCGCCACCGAGCACCGCGAGCACCAGCCGATCGGCGAGCTCCGGGCGCGAGCGTGCCAGGTCCGCGACGACCCGGACCGCGTGATCAGGCCCCTTGAGGGGTTGGATCCGCCCGACGAAGAGCAGGAGCACGGCATCCGCAGCCACTCCCAACGCCGCGCGAGCGGCCAGCCGATCACCCGGGGTGAAGACGGCAAGGTCCACTCCCGGTTCGGCGACCGCCACGCGATCCGGTTCCGCGGCATACAAGGTCACCAACTCGGCCGCCTCCTGGGCGGTGTTGGCGACCAGCCGGGTCGCGGCGTCGACGACCTGCGCCTCCCCGATCTCGCGCCCACGCGGCTCGGGGACGTCATCTGCGGCCAGGTGGAGATTCTTGACCCGCGCCATCGTGTGCATGGTGTGGACGAGGGGGACATTCCAGCGGTCGGCCGCGAGCCAGCCGACCTG
>DAOLRO010000284.1:0-2640 GCA_035418665.1 Phycicoccus sp. | reverse complement strand
GTGGTCTGTGCAACGAAGAGGGGCCCCGGCCATGTGGCCGGGGCCCCACTCGTCTTGCCGGTCAACCGCAGGAACACTGCCCTGCGGCCGACTGGGCTCGTTGCTAGTTGACGGTCACTTGCAGGAAGCCGCCCTGAGCGCTTTGACCGACGACGCGGATGACCGTTCCGGTGTGGGGTACGGGAACGCTCGACCAGCCGAGATGGCCGATGCTCGCGTCAGGGGCCACCCAATAGGACTTGCGGTCATCAAACGTCGAGACCGCGGGGAGTCCGCCGTAGGTCGCCGCTTGGCTGTTGGCGTGCAGCGTGATCCGGTCGGTGCGCTCCAGCCCGAAGGTGGAGTCGTAACTCTGGATCCGGGGCCGCCAAACCTTGTCGTTGTCGGGGCGAATCAGCAACGCCGGGTGAGCATCAACCGGCAGGACCAAACCTCCGCACCGACCGTCGGCGCAGTGATCGCCCACGTTGTTGTCGGCGAACGAGGTGTCGTAGTACCAGACCAACAGGCCGTCCTGGTAGGGGAAGTGCTCGACCCAGTTCGACAGCTCAGGGTTGTCGAGATACCCGAAGTTGTACGGCCCCGTGCGCAGACCCGCGTCGTAACCGCCGTAGGTGCGGTACTCAGCGAAGTAGGCGTTGAAGTACGAGGTCGTGACCTGGCCCGTCGTGCGGGTGACACCGTTGAAGGTCCACCCCATATCCGTTTCGGCACCGTCGACCGGCAACCCAGTGATGGCGATGTCATCGACACCGAAGCCGTCCTCGGCCACCGCGCCGTCGGTCCAGTAGCGGAACCCAAGGGTCACCGTCTGGCCGGCATACGCGCTGAGGTCGGCGGTGAGGTCGACCCAGGCGTCACCGGAGGACCCGGTGATGCCCCCGCCGAAGTTCTGGCCGTTGGGGTCGCTCGCCGAGGACAGGTTCGTCCCGATGCTCACCCCGTTGATGGTCAGATAGGCGTAGTCCCAATCTTGTTCGATGTCGTAGCGGACCTTTGCCGCGAGTGACACGGTGCCTGCAGGCAGCACGACCGACCGGGTCATGGTGTTGTCCAGGTCGTTGCCCGAACCGGAGTGGTAGAAGTAGGTCCCGTCTGCCGCAGGGCCGATGTCCGTCGAGATCTCCTTGTCCGGAAGGAGCGCGACGAGCGCCTGTGCCTGTTTGGTGTTGGTGCTGGCCGCGCTGAGCTTGACCGCCGCCGACTTTCCATAGGCAGCCACCTGGTAGTTGGACCAGCCGAGGAAGATCTTCTCGTACGCGCTCATCGGGATGGGCTTGGACCCGATCCCGTCCTGCGGACGGCCGGTCGAGCCGTAGGACCCGGCCGAGTAGAGCGTCCAGAAGCCCGTGGAGTTCTCGCCGCCACCGGTGTTGCCGCTCGTGTCGTAGAGGTCCGGCAGACCGAGGTCGTGGCCGAACTCGTGCGCGAACACGCCCACGCCGCCGTTCTCGGGCTCGACCGTGTAGTCACCGATCCACAGGTCGCTGTCACCGACCCTCACGCCGCCGAGCTTGTTGGAGGCCGGACCGGTCACGCCGATGTTGTTGTAGTAGGCGTACCAGCGGTGGCTCCAGATGGCATCGGTGCCCTGGGCCCCGCCGCCGGTCTCCTCACCCTCACCTGCGTGGACGGCCTGGAAGTGGTCGATATACCCGTCCGCCTCGTTGAAGTTGCCGTTGCCGTTGTAGTCGTAGCGGTCCCACACGTCGAACGGCGCGAGGTATGCCGCGATCTGGGCTGCGGTCTTCCCGGCCGCGACTTGAGCGGCATACCAGGCGTTGACCGTGTCGCGGACGAAGAGCCAGGTGCGCGCGCAGACGATGTCGCTGCAGTAGTTCGCGCCGTAGTTGGCTGCGTTGAATGGGACCGTCACCCAGTCCTCGACCGTGCCGTTGACGGTGTAGCGGTTGCTGGACTGCTCGAGGTAGAAGTTGCGCATCGAGACGGCTCCGGGGACGCCGGAGAAGAGCATGGTCGTGTAGTAGGGCTGCGAGAAGTCCCGGGCCCAAATCGTCGTGTTGTCCACGCTCCGATCAGGTTCGGGGATCTCGTTGCGAGAGGGCCCGGGGTCGCCGCCGTAGGTCGAGTTCACCGAAGCGCCGAACTGACCGAGCACCGTCCAGATCGTGTCCTCACCCTGACGGGCGAGTTCGACGTATTGACCCTTGGCGACCTGGACCACGCCATTGGGGCCGACGGCCTTGGCCTTCCCGTTGAGGGACTTCTCCAGCGCAATGGTCTTGGCCGCTGCCTGGCGCTCGGCCAGGGGATTCTTGAGGACGTCCGACCGGGGGTGGGCGGAGTCGCCGCCACCTCCCGCGGTCTGTGCCTCGGCCGGCGGTGCCGCCAGCAGGGCCAGCACCAGCGCAGCGGTTGCAGTGATAGCGGCCCGATGCAGTTGTCTCACGCGTGCTCCTCTATCAGGGGGAATCCCGAGTCACGAGCCCGAAGGCCCGCCTCAAGAGTGACAGAGGTCACACGAACGTGGAGGCGAAGCGGTCAACAAACTCAGCGCGAACGATCGAGGTCGTCGATGGTCGCCTGCGAGGGGCCGCGCTCCCTCTGCGCCTGTCGGGCCACGTCTTCGCCGGCCCGCATCACCCGCAGGACGTTCCCCCCGGTCAGGGCGCGCAACTC
>DAOLRO010000283.1:0-2676 GCA_035418665.1 Phycicoccus sp. | reverse complement strand
TTTGCCCTACCGTGTGTGCAGGCGCGATGACGCGCAGCGCGACCAGCGAGGAGAGAGACGTTCGATGAGCGAGACCCGCAAGCCCTGGCATGGAGTCCTGGTCGCGACCAGCCTCCAGTTCAACGACGACCTGAGCATCGACTTCGGCGCCTATGGCGAGAATGTCGCGTGGCTGGCCGAGCAGGGCCTGCACGGTGTCGCGCCGAACGGTTCGCTGGGGGAGTACCAGACGCTGACCGACGAGGAGCGCGACCAGGTCGTCCGGACCGCTGTTGAGAATGCGCCTGAGGGCTTCACGGTCATGCCGGGTGTCGGTGCCTACGGCGGCCTTCAGAGCAAGCGCCACGCCGAAGTCGCCCGCGACCTCGGGTGCCAGGCCGTCATGGGACTGCCGCCGAACGCCTACCGCACCGACGAGCGCTCACTCCTCGAGCACTACGAGCTCATCGCTTCCGCGGGGCTGCCGGTCACCGCCTACAACAATCCGATCGACACCAAGACCGACCTCACGCCGCCGATTCTTGCCAAGCTCTACGACGAGGGCTTCATCGTCGGCGTCAAGGAGTTCTCCGGCGACGTCCGCCGTTGCTACGAGATCTCCGAGTTGGCGCCCGGCCTGGACCTCATGATCGGCACCGACGACACCGTCCTCGAGGTTGCCCTCGCCGGCGCCAAGGGCTGGGTCGCGGGCTACCCGCAGGTCTTCCCGCAGGCGACCCTGGCGCTTTACGAAGCCTCGCTCGCGGGGGACCTCGAGACGGCGGTCCCGCTCTATCGCCAACTCCACTCGGTGCTGCGCTGGGACTCCAAGACCGAGTTCATCCAGGCCATCAAGCTCGGCCAGGACATGATCGGTCGCAACGGTGGCACCTGCCGCCCGCCGCGTCAGCCGCTCACGCCCGAGCAGGAGCAGGTCGTCCGCCGCGACACCCAGGCGCTCATCGACGCCGGGGTCAAGTAGTCCATGCGGAGCTCGGTCGTCTATCACGCGGTCGACTCGCACACCGAGGGGATGCCGACACGCGTCATCACCGGCGGCGTCGGCGTGCTTCCCGGGGACACCATGTTCGAGCGACGACAGCGGTTCGTCGCCGAGCGCGATGATCTGCGCACCCTCCTCATGTGTGAGCCTCGCGGCCACGCCGCGATGTCCGGCGCGATCCTCCAGCCGCCGACCCGTCCCGATGCCGACTATGGCGTCCTCTACATCGAGGTGTCCGGCTGCCTGCCCATGTGCGGGCACGGCACGATCGGCGTCGCCACCGTCCTCGTCGAGACCGGCATGGTCGAGGTCACCGAGCCCGAGACCGTCATCCGCCTCGACGCGCCGGCCGGGCTCGTCACGGCCCGCGTCAAGGTCAAGGACGGCAAGGCCGAGTCGGTCACCCTCGAGAACGTCCCGTCCTACAGCCACGCGCTCGACCAGGTCGTCGACGTCGAGGGCTTCGGTCAGGTCCGCTACGACATCGCCTATGGCGGCAACTTCTACGCCTTCGTTCACCTCGAGGACCTCGGCATCGAGTTCGACCGACGCAACGGCCAGAAGATGCTCGACGCGGGCCTGGCGATCATGGACGCGATCAACGACCAGAACCCCGTCGCGCACCCCGAGAACCCCGACATCAACGTGTGCCACCACGTCTACCTCGAGGCCCCCGGCTCGACTGCGGAGCACAGTCGGCACGCCATGGCGATCCACCCCGGCTGGTTCGACCGCTCACCATGCGGCACCGGCACCAGTGCCCGGATGGCCCAACTCCATGCGCGAGGCCAACTCGCCACGGACACCGACTTCGTCAACGAGTCCTTCATCGGCTCGCGCTTCGTCGGCCGGATCATCGGCGAGACCGCGGTGGGGGACCGCCCCGGCATCCTGCCGACGGTCACCGGCCGCGCCTGGATCACTGGCACGGCCCAATACATGCTCGATCCGAGCGATCCCTTCCCGTCCGGCTTCGTCCTCTAGCAGTCCTCAGGGACTCCAAGGGCACGAGGTCGGTCACGGCCCGGTCACGAGTCATCCGGACTCGTGACAAGGCAACCCGCCCCGTCCTAGGGTGGGTGCAATGTCACACAGCGCTGTGTGGGTGCAGCGGTGACGACCGTCGGGGCGACCGTCCCGAAGGAGTTCGACGGCCACTGCAGTGGCCAGGAAGTAGGGCGTCATGACCAACCCGATCCGGCGGGGGGCCACGATCCTCGCGGCCGCCACTGTCGCACTCGGCCTCGCGGCCTGTGGTGGCGGCGGTCTCACGGATTCGTCGTCGGGCTCCGGTGGTGGAGACAAGGGCGACATCAAGCTCGGCATGCTGACCCCGCTCAGCGGGTCCTCGGCCGCCATCGGGCCGTACATGAAGAACGGCGCCCAGATGGCCGTCGACGAGATCAACGCCGCCGGCGGCGTCGACGGGCGCAAGCTGGCCCTCACCGTCGAGGACGAGGCGTGCGACCCGAAGACCGCCGCGGCCGGTGCCGCCAAGCTCGTGACGGCCGGGATCAACATCTCGGTCGGTGGCTACTGCTCCGGCGCCACCCTCCCGACGTTGACCATCTTCGAGAAGGCCAACATCCCGATGCTCATCCCCGCGGCCAACTCTGCGGACCTGCTCAAGGGCAGCCTGAAGAACGTCTTCCTCATCAACGGCACGGGCATCCAGCAGGCCCAGGCCGCGGCTG
>DAOLRO010000282.1:0-2681 GCA_035418665.1 Phycicoccus sp. | reverse complement strand
GCTCCTACGCGCTGGCGCTGGCGGCCGACAAGGTGCGGGTCAACGCGATCGCTCCCGGGCAGGTGGAGACGCCCGGGCTGGCCGCGTTTTTCCGGATCGACGACCCGGAAGAGATCGCCCGGCGCAAGGCCGCGTTCGCTGCGACCATCCCGTTGGGCCGGGCCAGCGACCCGCGTGAGATCGCGTCGGTCGCGCTGTTCCTGGCGAGCGATCTGTCCAGTTACGTCACCGGGGTGACGATCCCCGTCGACGGCGGCATCACCGCGAAGTAGCGACGAGCTCTGCGGAGACGGCCCACAGTCGCGCGGCGATGGCGGTGTCCTGGGACGCCTTCGACGAGCTCTTGGGCTTCTCGTTGGCGTAGTACCGGCCGGTCACGCCCTCGACCTCGGGTGACGACGCGAGGTAGATCGAGGTGGCAGCCCCGCGCGACGGGCTCTTGAGGATCGGTCGAAGGATCGGCAGCATCACCCTCATCCACCCGCCGGAGTCCTCCCGCCCGAAGTTGGTGCGGACCACGCCGGGGTGGAGCACGTTCGCAGTGACGGGCGAGCCGGCGAGCCGTCGGGCGAGCTCGTAGGTGAACATCACGTTGGCGAGCTTGGACTGGTTGTAAGCGCGCTGGCCGTTGTAGTCCCGTTCGCCCTGCAGGTCCGCGAAATCGATGGTCCCCATGGACTGCGCCGCAGAGGACACCGTGACGACCCGAGCCCCAGCGCCTTCGCGCAACCGGTCCAGCAGCAGGTCGGTCAGCAGGAACGGGGCCAGGTGGTTGACCGCGAAGGTGTGCTCCAGTCCGTCGACCGTCGTATGCCGCGTGGCCCAGTAGCCTCCGACGTTGTTGACCAGGACATCAAGCCGCGGGTATGCCGCGAGCACCTCTTCGGCGAGCCGGCGCACCTCACGCTGCGAGGACATATCGGCGACGAAGACGTCGACCTGAGCACCGGCGCCCCGAAGCTGCCCGGCGGCGGTCTCGGACCGGACGGGATCGCGTCCGACGATCCCGACTCGGGCGCCAAGACCGGCCAGGCCCGCGGCGGTGGCCAGCCCGATCCCACCGCTCCCCCCGGTGATCAGCACGGTCTTGCCGGTCATGGCGCCCATCTCAGCGGACGATCTTGAAGTTGAACGTCGCCGTGCCCAGCGCACCCATGAGTCGCAGCCACACCGGGAGCAGCATCTCCGTGCCGCGGGCGGTGTCGATGCCACCAAGGTCGATGACGTCGGTGTGCCCGAAGCTAATGAGCAATCCGGTGACCGTGGCCTTGGCGGCGGCATCGTCGCCGGAGACGAAGACCGACGACTCCGCCCCGAGCGACGCGGGGTCAACCATGAGGTCGGCGTTCAGCGTGTTGAGCGTCTTGACCACCCGGGCCTGGGGGAAGGCGCGTTGAATCTGCTCGCCGAGGGAGTCGGTGTCCTTGACGAACAGGGACGGGGGAAATCCCTGCGAGAAGTCCAGCGGGTTGGAGATGTCGACGAGCACCTTGCCGGCCAGATGCTCGGCGCCCGCTTGCTCCAGGGTGGCGAGGGCGCCGGAGCCGTTGGTTGCGTTGACGACGACCTCCGCAGCGGCCGCAGCCTCGCCCAGCGGTGCGAGGGAGATCTCCGGATGGTCAGTGGCCCAGGTCCGGAACGGCGGGTTGCCCATGCCGTCAGGCTCGGTGCGGGAGAGGGTCGCCTGCGGGTCGCGGGTGCCGACGGTGACGTCGTGGCCGAGGCCCGAGAGGCGAGCAGCGAGAGCGCGGCCGACCATGCCGGTGCCGAGGACGGCAATCTTCATGAGAACTCCTGGTGTGAGAATCTAGGGGTAGACAGGTTTGTCTAGTTCGATCACGCTAACAGACAGGTCTGTCTAGTAGCAAGGTATGCTTGCGGCACTCACCTACACGAGGAGGATCGATGTCCACCGACCACGTCACCACGGCCCGCCCGGGGGGAGCGCGCGAGCGCATCCTCGAATCGGCATTCGCCCTCTTCTATGCGCGTGGGATCCGGGCGGTCGGGGTTGACCTGATCATTGCCCAGTCCGGGGTCGCCAAGGCCACGTTCTACAAGCACTTCCCGTCCAAGGACGACCTGGTCGTGGCCTACCTCGACAAGGTCGACGCGGTGTGGTCCGGCCAACTCAAGGATGCGGCCGAGGCGGCCGGGCCTGATCCCGCGGACCAACTCGTCGGCATGTTCGACGCCCTGTCCAACGCGTGTCGCCGCGAGGGCTACCGCGGCTGCGCGTTCATCAACGCTGCGGCCGAGTCGCAGCCCGGCACGGCCGTTCACGACCGCACGGTTGCCCACAAGACGGCAGTGCTCGGGTGGGTGCGCGGCCTCGCCGAGCGGGCCGGGGCGCGCGACCCGGGCGCACTCGCTCGGTCGCTCACCCTTCTCCTTGACGGCGGACTCGCCAGCGGCTCCCTGGACGCCGACCCCGAGGCACCCGCTGTCGCCCAAGCCTCCGCCCGAGCCCTCGTCGACGCCTCGCGCGCCTAACTATCGCGCGAGCCGCAACAGAGTCGGGATCCCGGGGGCCGTGCGACTGCAACTCGGCGCTTCGGAAACCCAGGCGCAGGGACCGTATCGAGGGCAAGGAAACGCTCGAACCCGCCAGGACTCACGTCAAGCCTTGTCAGCCTGCCGCCGTATCGTCGCAACCAACTAGTTAGCTTCGGGCGCACGTC
>DAOLRO010000281.1:0-2694 GCA_035418665.1 Phycicoccus sp. | reverse complement strand
GCCGAGGCCATCGACGCCGAACTCATCGGCGTCCAGGGCCACTCGGTCGACATCGGCGGCTACTACCGTCCCGACGACGCCAAGGCGAGCGAGATCATGCGCCCGAGCACAGCCTTCAACGAGGTCCTCGCCTCGCTGTCCTGATCACCGGGCCCGTCCGCCCGACCACGGACGAACGAGGCTGTGTGCCGGGAGTCAGCTCCCGGCATGCAGCCTCGTGATTGCGGCGGCGACCACATCAGGCGCGTCTCGCATGACGAGGTGACCACTCCCCCACACGATCTCGAGTTCGATGCGCGCGTCCTCAGGCCGGACCGAGTTCGCGCCCAAGGTCGTGCAGAGCCGTCGCTGGCGGCGGAGCCACGCACGATTGGGCGGCCACCACTCACGACGAACGGCGGCGAGGACCTCCACGGGAATCTCGGGCAGGAGGTGTGTGTGTCGGAGATGCTCCAGGTCGTGGGCGAGGTCGGGAAAACTGCAGTTCTCGGCGATGAGCGCCTCAGTGGCGGCACCGAGGTGCAGACGCCTCGCGGCCGACGCAGCCACCGCGTGCGCAGTCGTCCGAATCGATCCCGAGGGCCGGAGGCCCTTCTCCACACTCCCATCGACGAGAACCAGGCCAGCGGTCAGTTCGGGATGCAGCCGAGCCGTCGCCTCGACCAGGAAGCCGGCCATCGAATGACCCACCAGGACGACCGGGGCGTCTCCAGTGGAGACCACCGCCTCGACGATGCGCTCGACCTCAGCCCGCAAGACCAACGGCCGCGACTGTCCGTGGGCGAGGCGCCCGAGCCCCGGGCGATCGAGCAGGACAACCTCCCCGGGCACCGAGAGCCGGTCGACGACCGGCGCCCAGACGCTCGCGGGCAGGCCGAGACCAGCGCAGAACACGACCCTCATGCCGGGGCCCGAAGGAGCACGACGCAAACCCTAGGGGTGACTTCGCGCGATGCCGTCACTCCCCGCCGGTGAGCACGCCGAGCCACGCTGCTAACGTCGGAAACGGAGAAAGAACCACACCTCGAACGAAGGGTTTTGCCGTGAGCACCACACCCGTGAAGGTCGCTGTCACAGGAGCCGCTGGCCAGATCGGCTACAGCCTCCTCTTCCGCATCGCGAGCGGTGCCCTGCTGGGTCCGGACACACCCGTCGAGCTGCGCCTGCTCGAGATCACCCCTGCCCTCGGCGCCCTCGAGGGTGTCGTGATGGAGCTCGACGACTGCGCCTTTCCGACGCTGGCCAATGTCGTCATCGGCGACGACCCCGAGACCGTTTTCGAGGGCGTCAATGCCGCCATGCTCGTCGGGGCGATGCCGCGCAAGGAGGGCATGGACCGCGCCGACCTGCTCGCCGCCAACGGCAAGATCTTCACCGGCCAGGGTGCCGCCCTCAACAAGGTCGCCGCCGACGACGTCAAGATCCTCGTCACCGGAAACCCGGCCAACACCAACGCCCTCATCGCGATGAACAATGCTCCCGACATCCCCAAGGAGCGTTTCAACGCCCTGACCCGCCTCGACCACAACCGCGCCCTCTCGATGCTCGCCAAGAAGCTCGAGGTCCCGGTCACCGCCGTCGACGGCCTGGCCATCTGGGGCAACCACGACGACTCGATGTACCCCGACCTCTTCAACACCCGCGTCAACGGTCAGGTCGCGACCGAGCTCGTCGACGAGGAGTGGATCACCGGCACCTACATCCCGACCGTCGCCACCCGCGGCGGCGCGATCATCAAGGCGCGTGGCCTGTCCTCGGCGGCCTCCGCGGCCAACGCGACGATCGACCACATGCGCGACTGGATGCTCGGCACCGACGGCCGCATCGTCTCGATGTCCGTCCCCTCCGACGGCTCCTACGGCGTCGAGGAGGGACTCATCTCGTCCTTCCCGTGCACCGTCTCCGACGGCCAGTGGTCGATCGTCGAAGGTCTGGAGTTGAACGACTTCTCCAAGGAGCGCATCGCGGCCTCCGTCGCGCGACTCGCCACCGAGCGCGACCAGGTCCGTGAACTCGGCCTGATCAGCTGACCACCGGGTCCCTTCGGGACCCCGCCACAACGACGCGTATGCCGTCCGCTCACCGCGAGCGGACGGCATACCCATGTTGTGGGTAGGTCAACGCAGGGCGGTGAGGTCGAGGTTGAAGCCGACGACCCCGACAACAGCCGCCAGCAGGACCAGGCTGGCCACGTCGATCCACGGTCGACGCACCACCAGTCCGCCGGCCACCTCTGGCGGCGAGACCACTCTCAGGACGGCACAGACGAGCAGCGTCGCGACGAGCGATCCCGTGGCTCGCCACATGTGGTCGGTCGCGAAGAAGACGAGTGCCAGCACGATCCCGCCAGCCAGGATCCACCAGAGGCGAAGGTGCTCCATGACCGGCGCCTGCTTCGGGGGCACCGGTTTGGCCCCGGGGTGGCCATCAGCCGCCATGGGTCTCGGCAGCGCGTTCGGCGGCAAGGACGACATTGGAGAGCAACATCGCCCGGGTCATGGGACCGACGCCACCGGGGTTGGGCGACATCCAACCGGCGACCTCCCTCACATCATCCGCAACATCGCCGGCCACCACACTCTTGCCCGCGTCATCGAGGACGCGGGAGACCCCCACATCGAGGACCGCTGCCCCTGGCTTGACCATGTCGGCGGTGATGATGCCAGGCACCCCCGCGGCCGCGACGACGATGTC
>DAOLRO010000280.1:0-2710 GCA_035418665.1 Phycicoccus sp. | reverse complement strand
ACCGGTGAGCACGTCGAGCTTGGTGATGACGAAGTCGGTGACGCCGTTGATCCGGGTCGCATAGCGCCCGATGACCGTGTCCATCCAGCCACACCGTCGCGGGCGCCCGGTCGTCGTGCCGAACTCCGCACCGGTCTTGCGCAGGGTCTCGCCGTCGTCGTCGAAGAGCTCCGTCGGGAAGGGGCCCTCTCCCACTCGGGTGGTGTAGGCCTTGAGGATCGCGATGACCCGCGACACCCGGGTCGGGGGGATTCCGGACCCGGTGCAGGCCCCGCCCGCCGTCGCTGACGAGGACGTGACGAAGGGATACGTGCCGTGGTCGACGTCGAGCAGGGTGGCCTGCCCGGCCTCGAGCAGGACATTCTTGCCGTCGTTGAGGGCCTTCTCGAGTTCCAGCGAGGTGTCACGCACCATGGGAGCCAACCGGCCGGCATACGAGAGGAGTTCTTCGACGACCAGGTCCACGTCGGAGGCCCGGGTGTTGTAGATCTTGACCAGCACCTGGTTCTTGAAGGCGAGCGCCGCCTCGACCTTCTGACGCAGGATCTTCTCGTCGAAGAGGTCTTGGACACGGATGCCGATGCGGTTCATCTTGTCGGCATAGGTCGGGCCGATGCCGCGACCGGTCGTGCCGATCTTGCGCTTGCCGAGGAAGCGCTCGGTCACCTTGTCGAGGGTGCGGTTGTAGGGCGCGATGATGTGGGCGCTCCCGCTGATGATCAGGCGGGACGTGTCGACCCCGCGCGACTCGAGTCCGTCGAGCTCTCGGAAGAGGACCTCGAGGTCGATCACCACGCCGTTGCCGATGACCGGCACGACATTCGGCGAGAGGATCCCCGACGGCAGAAGGTGGAGCGCGTACTTCTCGCGCGTCCCGTCCTCGCCCTCGATGACGACGGTGTGACCGGCGTTGTTGCCCCCGTTGAACTTCACGACGTAGTCGACGTCGCTGCCCATGAGGTCGGTCGCCTTGCCCTTGCCCTCGTCGCCCCACTGGGCGCCCACGAGCACGATGGCCGGCATCTCGACTCCTTCCGTTGCGATCGCTTGCACGCCAAAGGCCCCGCGCGTGACGCGAGGCCTCGTGCGCCTCACCCTATCGCGGGCGCAGCCCCTGATGGGCGCCCTTGGTGGCCTGGGCCGCGCGTCGTGCACCGATGGCCACGCCCAGTTGGTAGCGCGTCTCGACACCGTGGGCGGCCATGAGTTCGGCCACTCGACGCCGCACCGTGCGAAGGCCGAGTCCCAGAACTCGCGCGATGGCTTCATCCTTGAGTCCCAGACCCAGGTATTGGAGCAATTGGTCATCGTCACGGGCGTCCACATCCGGGTGCGCCACGGGCTGGGCGTGGGACCAGAGCTCCTCGAAGTAGGCGATGTGCAGCTGGATGACCAGTGGATGTCGTGAAATGGCGTAACCCGAGTTGAGGTCTCCCCACTTGGCCAAGGCGATCACGGCATCGGTCCCGAAGACCACGAACTCCGTCGGGACGGTCTGGGTGATGCGCTGCACCTCACCGACCGCTCCCCAGGAACGAACCCACTTCAACGTGTGCGCCGAGTTCAGGGCATGCGCAGGGTAGAGGGTGCGATGGACGGCGCCGGCCAGGATCCGGTCCTGGGCCTGGCGGGCGGCCTCGGCGTCGAGGGCCGGTCCCTCATCGAGGACGAGGACCAGATTGCGCATCTCGCCCACGGTGTCGCGGAGCAACTGGCTCACCGTGGCAGCCGCGATCTCGAAGGGCAGATGCTCCATCACGCCGGGTGTGTCAGCGGTGACTCCTTGGAGGGAGGACATCAACTCACGGGCACGGGCCAACTCGTGTCGTCGCGACTCGAGGCGGCTGACCTCCTGCTCGATCATGGCCGCCAGTTCCACGCGCGGATCCCGCACGACCGCCTCCGCGCTGCCACTTCTGTCTGCCATCCTCACCTCCCGTGACGGCATCTTCCTGCCAACGGCACCTTAGTGCAAACATGCAGGTCGTGGCGGGTGCAGACTAGGGGGACGCTGAGGCGTTGCAGGGGACGCTTCAGCGTCGCGCGCTTCAGCGCTCACGGCTCCAGGCAGGGAGCCAGGCCTCCTGGCAGGGGCCGAAGGGGCTCGACCGATTCGGTCGAGCCCCTTCGAACATCCCGGCCCAGATCTCAGAGGCCCAGAGCGCGAGCACCCTCCGCCGAGGACGCTCGCAGGAACTCCGCACAACGATGCCGCTCCTCGTCCTCACCGATCGCCTCCGCCGCCTTGGCGAGCGCCGCCAGGGCGCGCAGGAAGCCCTGGTTGGGCACGTGCTCCCACGGGATCGGGCCCTGACCCCGCCAACCCGCGCGCCGAAGCGCATCCAGCCCCCGGTGATAGCCGGTCCGAGCATAGGCATAGGCCTGCACCGGGTGGTCTGCCTCCAGCGACGCCTCGGCGAGCACCGCCCACGCCAGGCTCGACGCCGGGTGCGCCGCGGCGACGCGGCCGGGGCGCTCCTCCCCAACAGCGATGAGTTCGGCCGCGGGGTCCTCGGGCAGGAAGGTGGGCGGGATGCCGAGCAGGTCCGTCATGGCGCTCACCCTACGGCCCTGACAACGACGTATGCCGTGTGCTTCCCACCGAGGGGAGCACACGGCATACGTCGTGGTTGCCTTGCGGCCACAGGGTCAGCTGGCGTGCGTGCCCGCCGAGCGAAGGTTCTGGCAGGCCTCGACGACGCGAGCGGCC
>DAOLRO010000279.1:0-2765 GCA_035418665.1 Phycicoccus sp. | reverse complement strand
CCGCGCCAGATCACCAGTCCGGTGAGCAGACTGACCCCCACGACGCCGATGATCCACCAGCGCAGGGTCCCGGGTTCGGGGCGGGAGAGTGGCACGGCGTGGTCCTAGCGTCGGTTGGGGATGGAACGGGGATGGATCGGGAGGGTGTGGGATGGAGGATGGAACGAGGGGCAGTCACGAGTGAGAGACTGCCGAGGGCTGATCGTCCGGCGCCCCTCGCGCGAGCCCTCTACCGGCGCTCGACAGGACGTCGGACGATGGCCTCATTCTCCCCGCATCACCGAATCACCGAGCAGGAGGGTCCACGTGACCGAACGGTTGCGCCTGATGTGCGTGCACGCCCACCCCGACGACGAGTCGAGCAAGGGCGCGGCCACGATGGCCAAGTACGTCAGTGAGGGACACGAGGTCCTCGTCATCTCCTGCACCGGCGGCGAACGCGGCGACGTCCTGAACCCCAGACTCAAGGACGACCCCCACATCCTGCGCGACCTCGCCCAGGTGCGTCGTGACGAGATGAAGCGCGCCCAGGAGATCCTCGGTGTCGACCATCACTGGCTGGGCTTCGTGGATTCCGGTCTGCCCGAAGGGGATCCGTTGCCGCCGCTGCCCGAGGGCTGCTTCGCGCTCGAGCCCCTCGAGGTCCCGACCGAGGCCCTGGTCCGCGAGATCCGCCGCTTCCGCCCGCATGTCATGACGACCTACGACGAAAACGGTGGCTACCCCCACCCTGACCACATCAAGTGCCACGACGTCTCGATGGCGGCCTTCAACGCCGCGGGTGACCCCACGGCATACACGAATGCCGGTGACCCCTGGCAGCCGCTCAAGATCTACTACAACCTCACCTTCCACAAGGCTCGCGTGACGGCCTTCCACGAGGCTCTGGTCGCGATGGGGGAGGAGAGTCCCTATGGCGACTGGCTGGCCAATTGGGAGCGCGCCGACCGCCGCATCCACGCCAAGGTGCCGTGCGCCGAGCACTTCGCCACGAGGGATGCCGCCCTACTGGCCCACGCGACCCAGATCGACCCCGACGGCGCGTGGTTCAAGGTGCCGCTGGAGCAGCAGGCGAAGGTGTGGCCCACCGACGACTTCGAGTTGGCGCGCTCCTACGTGCCGGTGGAGGACATGGAGGACGACCTGTTCGCAGGGATCCCCTCCGACGTCCCGGCGGCGGACGCGCTCGCGACGAGCGGCACACTGGAGTTGGCCTACGACGACCTCAAGGAGCGTGTGGCATGAACGACGGTGGATTCGGACCCGGCATCGGCGCCTTCGCGATCTTCTTCACCCTGGCGATCGTGCTGTGGCTGCTCATGCGCAACATGAATGCGCGGCTGCGCCGCATGACGTATGCCGACCGGCAGGCCGAGCGGGAGCGCTCGACTCCCACAGGTGGGGACGCCACGGCTGGCGACGCAGGGAGCGATTCAGGCCGCGACCCGGTGCAGGGCGATTGACGCGGCGACGAAATGGGCCGTGAAGGCCAGGATCGTCAGCGTGTGGAAGATCTCGTGGAAGCCGAACCATCGCGGCGAGGGGTTCGGGCGCTTGATGCCGTAGACGACGGCACCCGCGGTGTAGAGCAGTCCGCCGATCCCGATGAAGGTCACCAAGGCCGCCCCGCCGCGCTCGAACAACGGCTCGAGGTAGAAGATCGCCACCCAGCCGAGGGCCACATAGACCGGCACATAGAGCCAGCGCGGGGCATCGACCCAGAGGATCCGGAAGAGGACTCCCGCCAGCGCACCGAGCCAGACGATGAGGAGCATGGTGCGGCCCTCGCTCGGGGAGAGCAGCAGGGCGAAGGGCGTGTAGGTCCCGGCGATGATCAAGAAGATGTTCGCGTGGTCGAAGCGCTTGAGGAAGCCGGTCATCTTCGGTCCCCACGTGCCGCGGTGATAGATCGCGGAGGTGCCGAAGAGCAGGACGGCGGTGAGGGTGAAGACGGCGGCGCTGATGCGGGCGGCGAGTGAGTCGGAGAGCACGACCAAGGTCATCCCGGCCAGGAAGGCCAGGGGCGCCATGCCCAGGTGCAACCAGCCCCGCAGGTGCGGCTTGATGACCTCGAGGACCGCGTCGACGCGTTCCTCGAGGGCCTCGCGGGCATCCCGGAGGCGGCCGGGGTCGCTCTCGGGCTCACGGGTGGTCATGAAATGTGAGAATAACCTACGGAACCGTAGGTTTTCTGTGCCCTTCCTCACCGCTGGTGTTCAGGCGAGTAGCGTGGTCATCCGTGGCATTCGCTGCCGCTCGGGTCGAGGAGGGAGAGTCGATGGGCCTGCAGGACGTCCTGTATGCCGCGTACGCGCGCCGACTCTCCGGCCAACTCAAGAACACCCCACGACACGTCGGGGTCATGCTCGATGGCAACCGGCGTTGGGCCAAGGCTCGTGGGTCCTCGACGGCCGATGGCCACCGCGCCGGTGCGGCCAACATCGCCAACCTCCTCACGTGGTGCGAGGAGGCCGACGTCGAGGTGGTCACCCTGTGGCTGCTCTCGACCGACAACCTGAGCCGTCCCGAAGCCGAGCTCGCACCGTTGCTCGAGATCATCGAGGGAGCAGTGTCTGGTCTTGCGGCGCAAGGGCGGTGGCGCTTGCATCTGGTCGGTGCCCTGGACCTCTTGCCCTCGACGACCGCGGCCCGACTCAAGGCCGCTGTTGAGACGACGACCGGGGTCGACGGGATGCTCGTCAACATTGCTGTGGGCTACGGCGGTCGACGTGAGATCGCTGATGCCGTGCGCTCGCTGCTCCAGG
>DAOLRO010000278.1:0-2769 GCA_035418665.1 Phycicoccus sp. | reverse complement strand
GTCCCGTCACCCTTCGGTGGCGACCCGGTGAGCCACATGTTGGGCTTCCAGCGCGACGAGCCGGAGCTCGACGCCCGGACCCGTTGGTATCTCGAACCCGTCGACTACCTGACCTCTCGCTTCGCCGGCCGGGTGAGCGCCTCGGCGGCCTCGATGAGCGGTGCCTGGTTGGTCGACATCAAGGGTCCGCGGGACGGCTACGCCAAGGACCTCGTCACCACGGTGGGGATCAACCCTGCCAAGTTGCCTCCCTTGCAACCCGCCGGCTCGGTCGTGGGACCGATCGCTCCTGACGTTGCCGACCAGCTGGGCCTGGCCCGTGATGTGACGGTGGTGGCCGGGACGCCGGACCTGCACTCGGCCTGGGTGGGCTCCGGAGCCCTCGACATGGGCCGGGCCCATGTCTCGATCTCGACGACCTCGTGGATCTCCTGCGCGGTCCCCTTCAAGAAGACCGACGCCTTCCACTCCATCGCCACCGTGCCCGGCCTCACGCCGGGTGCCTATCTCGTCGCGGACAATCACGAGGCCGCAGGGGCCTCCTTGGCCTGGCTGTCGCAACAGGTCCTCGGTGACGACTACGACGCGCTGTGCGCCGAGGCGGCGACATCCCCGCCGGGGAGCAACGGGGTCCAGTTCCTCCCGTGGCTGGGTGGCATGCGCTCCCCCGTGGACGACCGCTCTGCCCGTGCGTGCTGGGTCGGCATGGGCCTGGAAACCACGCGGGCCGACCTGGTCCGCGCCCTTCTCGAGGGTGTGGCACTCCAGAGTCGCTGGCTGCTGCAACCGGTGGAGAAGTTCGCGGACCAGCGCTTCGACGCGGTCCGGATCCTGGGCGGTGGCGCGCGCTCCGATCTGTGGTGCCAGATCCACGCCGACGCCATGGGGCGCCGCATCGAGCGCGTCGCCGACCCCATGACGGCTCAGTCCCGGGGTGCCGCCCTCATCGCGGCCGTCGCCCTCGGTGCCACGACCTGGGCCGACATCCCATCCCTCGTCCCCGTCGACCGGACCTTCATCCCGGACCCGTCCGCCGAGCGCGTCTCCGCCCGGATCGGCGACGAACTCCCGAAGATGTATGCCGGGCTGAAGGGCACCTTCTCCCGTCTCTCGCCCCGTTGATCAGTCGGGGATGATCTCGGGGTACTGCGGCCGCCACATGCGGCTGTAGACCTGCTGGATCGGGTCGTCGAGGGGCCGGTCGGCCACCCCTTCGGCGACCGCTTGCCGAGCGACCGCCAGCGCCACCGTGGCCGAGACCATGCGCAGGTCGTTCATCATCGGCAGAAGCGAGGCCCCCGGGCGATAGGCATTCATCAGGCCAGCCAGTGCATTGGCGGCTGCCGCGATCATCCCCTCGGTGACCTTGCGGGCACCGCTCACGGCGACCCCCAGCCCGAGCCCTGGGAAGATGAGCGCGTTGTTGGACTGGGCGATCCGGTGCCTGATGCCGTTGTGGTCGATCGACGAGAACGGACTCCCCGTCGCGATGAGGGCCGCGCCATCGGTCCACTCGAGCAGATCCTGCGGCGTGGCCTCGGCTCGCGACGTCGGGTTCGACAAGGGAAAGATGATCGGCCGCGGGGTGTGGCGGGCCATCTCCCTGACGATCTCCTCGGTGAAGGCACCGCCCTTGGTCGACGTGCCCAGGAGCATCGTCGGCTTGACCTCGCGCACGACGTCCAGGAGGGAGACGTGGGCCGGGTCCGCGGGGTTCCAGGCATCCACCTCGGCCCGGGGGCGGGCATAGGGCCGCTGGAAATCCATGAGCTCGGGCTGGTCGTCGACATAGAGACCGTTGATGCCGATCGCCCAGAACCGTTGGTAGGCCTCATCGGTCGAGGCCACGCGACCGGAATGGACCATCGTGTCGCGCACGAGATTGGCGATGCCGATGCCCGCGCTGCCGGCCCCGAAGACGACGATCCGCTGGTCCTCCAGGTCGATCCCGGTGACATTGACCGCGGCGAGGATGGCCGCCAGCACCACGGCAGCGGTCCCTTGGATGTCGTCATTGAAGGTGCAGTAGTCGTCGCGATAGCGCTCGAGGATGCGGTGGGCATTGCTCGCCCCGAAGTCCTCCCAGTGGATCATCGCGTGCGGGAAGAGGCGTGCCGCGGTCGTCACGAAGTTGTCGAGGAAGTCGTCGTAACGCTGGCCCCTGACGCGCGCGTGCGGCACGCCGATGTAGACCTCACTGTTGAGCAGGCCGAGGTTGTCGGTGCCCACATCCAGCACGACCGGGATGATCCGGCGCGGATGGATGCCAGCCGCGGCGGTGTAGACCGAGCCTTTGCCGATCGCGATCTGGATGCCGCCGATCCCCTGGTCGCCGATGCCGAGGATCCCCTCGGAGTCGGTGACGACGATCAGGTCGACCTCGTCGGCGCCCAAGCCGTAGTTGAGCAGCGCCGTCTCGATGCCCTCGGGGTCGTCGATCGAGAGGAAGACACCCCGGGGACGGTTGTATTCGTGACTGAAGCGCTCGATGGCCTCGCCGATCGTCGGCGTGTAGACGATCGGCAGCATCTCCTCGAGATTGCTCGACAGGAGGTTGTAGAAGAGCACCTCGTTGCGGTCGCGCAGTTGGGCGAGATGCAGATACTTCGCGAGCGGCGTCGACCCCCGTCGGAACTGCTCATAGGTGCGCCGGGTCTGCTTCTCCATCGTCGAGACGCCGGTGGGCATCAGGCCGACGAGCCCGAGGGCGGCCCGCTCCTCGTGGGTGAAGGCCGTGCCTCGATTGGTCGTCGGATTGGACAGCACGGC
>DAOLRO010000277.1:0-2794 GCA_035418665.1 Phycicoccus sp. | reverse complement strand
CTCGTGCCGTCGCGTGCCGGGGCATGGAGCGCTGAGGGGCACACCGTTGAGGGGCGTCCGTTGGGCCGCCAGCGCAGGTGCATCACGTTCAGGGGCGTCCTTCACGACGAGGGGCGTCCCTGCAACCGCGCCCCTCAACTCGAAGGACGCCCCTGAACGCAAAGGACCTGCGCCAACCGGGGGATGACGCGCGAACGGGGCCATCCTGGGCGGTGCCGAGTCAGTGCGGACTCACCTTCAACGTCAGCCTGCTCAAGCGGGGGATAGCTCAGGCGGAGCGCGGGGCGCCTGCGCTGCCCACGTCGAACCAGGCATTCCGCGCCTGAGGGCGGATGCCTTCCTTGGCGAGGATCGCCGCCATGCGGGCAGGCACCAGCGCGTCGGCCCAGACCCAGCGAGCGACCTTGTTCTCGAGGCGGCGGAGCCGGTCCTCGCGCTGCTTCTCGCGCCAGACGATCTCGGCGGCCTCGGCCGGATCGGTCCCGTCGGGAATCGCGTACTTGAGCTTGCCGTCGAACTCGCCGATGACCCCATTCCAGTCGAAGTCGACGACACCGATCAGGCCACGATCGTCTGAGTGCGCCACTTGGAGACGAGGGCGAGGCAGGTTGAGCTGGAACATCCGGACCCGGGACAGGCTCTCGCCGACGGACATCGAGGCCGGATCGGCCATGTCCACCACGAGCTGGGCACGCGAACGTCCCCGTCCTCGCTTCGGGATGTTCTCGACGAGGCCGCGAAGCTCATCGATCGTGCACATGTCCTCGCGCAAGGCGTGATCGGCCGCGACGACAGCGGTCTCGAGGGATTCGGTGCGGGCGAGGTCCACGACCGTCCGGTCGACCGGCGTCACGTGCACGCCGTGGACAAGAACCGCCTCGACCGGCTCGCCCCGATGGGTTCGGATGAGTTCAGACCCGCGCCGTCTCGCCTGGACGAGCACGTCGCAGCGGGAGGGCCATGGACCGATCCGTGGCAGACCCCAGACTGCACCAGCGCTCGCAAGGCAGAAGGTGTGCGGAGGGTCGGCGTCGGCGATGAGTGCCGTCGCGTGGACGAAGGCCGCATGTCGAGCGCCGGCGTCGAGTGCAGCGGCCGCTGATCGAGGAAGCCATACGCCGCGCCGGATCTGGACGTGGGTTTCGCCCGGATCGATGCGCAGCCTCACCAGGTCGCGCGTCAATCGCAACTGGCTCGGGTCGAACGGATCGGCGGACTGCTTCATACGTCCACGATGGCAGGCCGTGGGGGACGCTCCGCGGTTGTCCACAGGGGAAGTGGGCCGGCTCTCTACCCGTGGCCAGACTGGCTGCGAAGTTGGCGCAGGTCCTTTCGATTGAGGGGCGTTCTTCACGACGAGGGGCGTCCCTGCAACCCCGCCCCTCAACTCGAGGGACACCCCTCAACGCAAAGGACCTGCGCAAACTCGGCCAAAGACCAAGGCGGGGTATGCCGTGACTCGAGTCACGGCATACCCCGCCTTGGTCTGTGCTCGGCGGGTCAGACCCGGCGGTCGTCCGGGTCGACGTCCTGGCGGTCGGGGACCCCGTCGCCGTCCGAGTCGCCGGTGAGCTTGTCCTTCGCGCGCTCGAGCAGGCTCCGGTCATCGTGGCCATCGTCGCGGCTCGCGTCCTCGAGGACGGCGTCGTCGTCGCGGTCGCCCCAGCCGCCGGTGGCTCCGCCATCGTTGGGGTCGAGTGCGTTGGGGACTCGGTCGCCGTCACGGTCGCCGAGTGCTCCTTCGCGGTGCCGGCTGGGGTCTTCGCGGCTGGCGTCCTCGATCACGCGGTCATCGTCACGGTCGCCCCAGCCGCCGGTGGCTCCGCCGTCGTTGGGGTCGAGCGCATTGGGCACCCCGTCACCATCGCGGTCGCCCAGCACAGCGCCGGTTCCCGCAGCTCCCACACCGACGGCCGCGGCGGCACCGCCCAAACGGTTGCCGTGCTTGTCGGTCTCAACATCGGGGTCGATGCGGTCGGCCTCGCGCATGCGCTCCTCGTAATCCCCGCGGGCTGCACCTGCATGCTCGGCGCGCTGCTCGGCCTCGACCCGGAGTTGCTCGGCTTTGGCCGCCTGCTCGTCGGCCTCCGCCTGGGCGCGTCGGGCAGCCGCCTCGGATTCGGCGGCGGCGGCCTCGCGGGCGCGCATCTCACGCTCCTGCTCGACAGATTCCTCGCGGATGGACTGCGCTTCCTGTCGGTGGGCGTCCGCGCGGGACTTGCCCATGGATTGGGTCACGAACCAGATGATGGCCAGCAGGACGAGTGCTCCGAGCACCCACCAGATCCACGCGTTGCCGTTCACGTCAGCTCCTGTCGTCGGGATCAATGCTTCGACGCTAGGTCCGCGCGGGGGGCAATGGGGGATTGGAGCAGCCTCACTTGCGAGGCGAGGTGTGCCGTGTCGGCCGCTCCCGGCATACTTCGCCTGGCGTCTGTCCCCATGAAAGGGGACTGCAAAGAGCTGGCCCTGGATGATGGGATGGGGGCGCAGCCGTGACGGAGGAGTGAGGTTGACCGTGGACTGTCCTCGATGTGCTGGGCCCTTGGCGGCCGACGACGTGAGTTGTGGTCGATGTGGTCTGGAGCTGCAGGCCGCCCCTGTCGTGCCAGCGCCAACCCAGACCGCCTACCCGACTGCCGGGCAGACTCCCGGGCAGACCGCGGGGCGCTCCGAATTGCCGGAGGTGCCAGCGGTGCCCGACAGTTCCGAGGTGCATGAGGTGGCCGAACGCCCCGAGCCGACGGCGGTGGCAGAGTTCGTCCCGGCTGAGGTCGGCGGACGCACCGTCTCG
>DAOLRO010000276.1:0-2796 GCA_035418665.1 Phycicoccus sp. | reverse complement strand
GGAGTTCGTCGCAGATGATCTTGGCTCGGGCTTCGTCGAGGACTCCGTCGGCCATCGCGGCATGTACGGGCGCCAACGGTCCGGTGAGTTTGTCGGCGCGGTCGACCCATCCGTGCGCGGCCTGCTGCGACACCCCGAGCGAGCCGGCGACGAGGGCGGCAGCGTCGAGTCGGGCGTAGCTGTCACTCATCGGCAGGTGGAGCAGGGTGCCGTCTTCGGCTTCGATGGTGTGGGTGTGGGTGATGGCGGCGACCAGCTCCACCTGACGCGCCCGCGAGGCGTTGATGAGGCTGGTGTGGTGGGCGAGTTCGGCGACGAGTTCGGGCAGCGGTTTTCCGCCAGCCGTGTGGTGTTGCTCGTCGTGTTCATGTCCTATTGTCTCCCGAAACGGGTTCGAACACAAGTGCTAAATGGGTCGAGTTCGCTTACAGCACAATCGAATTCGGGAGATTGCTCGACAGCGTGCGTGGCCGCGCCAGGAGGCAAAGTCCCGGTCGACGAGCGGTGGGTTGAGGGCGTGGCGAGGTCTGGATCCGGGGCCTGGCTCACCTCCGGAAGGCCTACGAACTGGGATGGGAAAGTGGGGCGGCGGCCGAGCCACATGCGGCGCGGCCTACGAAGTTGGTTGGGAAATGGGGCGCCGCGCGGGTCGGGTGCAGCACGGCATACGAAATGGGTTGGGAAATCGGGTGACGAGAGTCGCTCACGGAGCCCCGTCGAAGGCGACCAAGGCGTCAGAGGAAGCGGCTGAGGAAGCCCTCGACCCGTGCGCGGAACAACTCGGCCGCCTCAGGCGAGTACTCCTCTGGCAAGCCGGCATCCATGAAGAGGTGACCATCACCGGGGTAGACGTAGTCGGATACGTCACTTCCGCTGGAGGCCGCTTCGGTGACGAGGGCTCCGTGGGCTGCGGTGTCCAGCCACGGATCCTCGACCATCCAATGGCATGCCAACGGTGTGCCACCCCGCCAGCGGCCGCCGTCGTCCCACTCGCCGCTGTAGCGCTCTCCCCCGCCGACGAGCAATGCCCCGACAACGCCCGCCTCCCGCTCGGCGAGCCGCTGGGCGTGACCCGCGCCCCAGGAGAAGCCGAGGGTGACCACGGGGCCGGACAATGCGGCATACGCATCCTCGACTCGTTGGTCGGCAGCCTGCCCCTCCTCCTTGAGGTGGGCCAACGCTTCCTCATAACCGCTCGCACCCCCTCCGAAGGTCCGACCGTCGAAAAAGTCAGGAGCGACAGCCATATGGCCCAACCCCATGACAGTCTCGGCAAGTTCGGTGATCGCAGGTCGCAAGCCGAGGGCTGAGTGAACAATGAGGACCGTGGCCATGAAGTGAGGTTACTGGCGGCGGCATCGCATGCGTGATGAGGAATGGTGCGTGGGCGAGCGCGCCGTGGCCGCGACCGAGGCCAACAGGGATGTCCGTAGGGTGGAGCCATGACGACTCCGGGGTCCGCCTACAGCGCAGGGTTCGGCTCACAGGGACCACCGTGGCGGCCGAAGTCGTGCAGTTGGTGCGGGGAGCAACAGTTCGAGGCGGGGTTCATCGAGGACACCGGCCAGTCCTCCCAAGGAGCAGCACGCTGGATCCCCGGCGCGCTCGAGCGGGGCTTCTTCGGCGGCGCGGTCCGCTTCGGCAAGGAGCGAATCGACATCCAGGGCTTCCGCTGCATCGTCTGTGGCCATCTCGAACTCTTCGCCCCGGGCACCAGACCCGAGGACCAGTCCCGGGGCGTGGGCACTTGATGGATCAGCGCGTCAGCCTCATCACTCTCGCCGTGCGCGACCTCGATGCCTCACGCGCCTTCTATGTCGAGGGGCTCGGCTGGCAGCCCTTCCTCGACGTGGACGACGTCCTCATGATCCCGGTTGGCGAGCACCTGCTTCTCAGCCTGTGGCACGCCGACTCGTTCACCGACGAGGTCGGTGAGATCACCCTCGGTCATGGCATTGCACCGATCACGTTGGCGCACAACGTCCGCAGCAACGCCGAGGTCGACGCCATTCTGCACACGATGGAGGCGGCCGGCGGCACCGTCCTCCAGTGGGGCACGCGCCGCGTGTGGGGTGGCTGGTCCGGCTACGCCGCTGACCCCGACGGCTACCGTTGGGAGATCGCCAATGCCGGAGACGGTCCGCTCACCGATCTCGTCGTCCCCGTCAAGACCCAGCCATGAGCTTCTTCGAGCTCTTCAACCCGGGCGAGCAACACGCCCGCGAGCAGCGTGACCTCGACAAGGTGCGCTCCCTCGAACGCAAGCAGTCCGCGCCGCCCAATGGCAGCGGCATGGTCGACTTCAACACCAACACCCTGAACATCGTTGTCGCAGAAGAGGTCCCAGAACAGGTTCCCGACGACGATCCCCCATACAAGCCCTGACGCGCGTATGCCGTGTGCTCACCCTCAGGTGAGCACACGGCATACGACGTGGTTGCGGCGGGGAACCCGGCGTCAGCGGACCAACGACCGCAGGACGTACTGGAGGATGCCGCCGTTGCGGTAGTAGTCGGCCTCTCCGGGGGTGTCGATGCGCAGGACCGCATCGAATTCCACCGGGCCCTCCTCACCCTCGGCGCGGACCTTGACCGTCTTGGGCGTCGTGCCGTCGTTGAGGGCCTCGACGCCAGTGATCGAGAAGGTCTCGGTGCCGGTCAGGCCGAGCGAGGTCGCCGTCTCGCCCTTGGGGAACTGCAGGGGCAGCACGCCCATGCCGATGAGGTTGGAGCGGTGGATGCGCTCGTAGGACTCGGCGATGACCGCCTTGACCCCGAGCAGGGCCGTGCCCTTGGC
>DAOLRO010000275.1:0-2798 GCA_035418665.1 Phycicoccus sp. | reverse complement strand
CCGGCACCGGCACCGGCACCGGCACCGAAGACCATGCCCTCGTGGATTGCCCTCAGTCCGTCGTCAGCGATGCGGAGCGCGGCTTCGGTGCTCGGCAGCCCGGCCTCGACCAGCCGGCGGAAGGGCGTCAGATAGCCCTGCCGCCAATTCGTCTCTCGTGCAACGGATGCCGAACCGACCGGGTCCACGCCGGCCAACGCTGCCGAGACCACGTGCCGTCCGAAATCTGACGTCGAGCGGCGGCCGCCGCTTTCGGGGAAGTCAACTCCCGGCATACCCACTCCTTTGTCTTCTCCAGCTCTGCCGATTCGATGTATCCGACGACACGAATGACGTCCTCGAATACATCGAATCGGCAGACGGTTGAAGCCCTGTCAGCCCCAAATGAGGGCTCGCGTCGGGTCGGCCATGATCGCGGCGACGTCGGCGAGGAACTTGCTGCCGAGTTCGCCGTCGACGAGGCGGTGATCGAAGGACAGGGCGAGCGTGGTGACCGACCGCGGCACGATCTTCTCCTCGCCGCCCTCGGTGACGACCCACGGCATCCGACGCACCTGGCCGAAAGCCATGATTGCCGACTCGCCCCGGTTGAGGATCGGGGTGCCGCCGTCGACGCCGAAGACGCCGACGTTGGTGATCGTGATCGTCCCGCCGGCCATCTCGGCCGGGCTCGTGCGACCCTCACGCGCCGTGGCGGTGAGGGCATTGAGGGCGCCGGCCAGCTCGACGAGTGTCATCCGATCGGCATCCTTGACATTGGGGACGATGAGACCGCGCGGGGTGGCGGCCGCGATGCCGAGGTTGACGTAGCGCTTCTCGACGATCTCCTGGTTGTCCTCGTCCCAGGTCGCGTTGACGCCCGGATTGCGTTTGACCGCAAGACACATCGCCTTCGCGAGGATCGTGAGCGGGGTGACCTTGACGTCCTTGAACTCGCGGTCGGTCTTCAGGCGCGCGACGAGTTCCATGGTCGCGGTGACGTCGGCCTGCACCCACTCGGTGACGTGCGGGGCCGTGAAGGCGCTGGCGACCATCGCCTGCGCCGTCACCTTGCGGACGCCCTTGATCGGGGTCCGCGCTTCACGCTCGGCGGGGTCGCCTGAGAACCAGCCTCCGGCGGTGCTCGCCGCAGACCTCTGCACTTGCCCCTCCCCGCGGGGCATGTCAGTTGCCCCCGAGTGCGGGGCAACTGCAGAGTCTCCGCCGTCATGGGTGCCCGCCCCGGCGCGAGACCCGGCATACGCCTCGACGTCCGCCCGGGTCACGATGCCGCCCTCGCCCGTGGCGGGCACGGCGCCGAGGTCGACGCCGAAGTCCTTGGCGAGTTTGCGAACCGGCGGCTTGGCCAGGGCCCGGACCCGCTCCCCGCTGAGCGGCGCGCTCGCGTCCGCGGAAACGGTCGCTGGAGCCGCCACCTCCGCCGACGATTGCGTATGCCGTGCGCTTGCGTCGGCGGATGGGGTCGCCGTGGCCGCCACCTCCGCTGACGCTGCCGGGGAAGGTCTCGCCGCCGATGCGGGTGCAGTCTTGCGGGCGCGGCGGGTGGTGCCGGAGGCCTTGGGCCCGTAGCCCACCAGCGTCTTGACCGGTTCGTCTTCGGGCTCGTCCGCCGCACTCGACTCAGCAGAGGTTGGTGCATCAGCGCCGTCGTCGATGCTGATGATCACCGTGCCGACTTCGACCTCGTCGCCCACGCTCACGTGGATCCCGGTCACCGTGCCAGCCCAGGGGATCGGCAACTCGACGAGCGACTTGGCGGTCTCGACCTCGACGACGATGTCGTTGACCTTGACGGTGTCGCCGACGGCGACCTTCCACTCGACGATCTCGGCCTCGAGCAGGCCTTCGCCGGGGTCGGGCAACTTGAATTCTCTGATGGACATCGGGGCCATGTCTCCTTGAAGTCAGTAGGCCAGGGCGCGGTCGACGCCGTCGAGGATGCGGTCGAGGTCGGGCAGGAAGTGTTCCTCGACCTTGCTCGGGGGATAGGGGGCGTTCCAGCCCGTGACGCGCAGGACCGGTGCCTCGAGCGAGTAGAAGCAACGCTCGGTCACCTGGGCACTGATTTCGGCGCCGAGCCCGACGAACGACTGCGCTTCGTGCACCACGACCAGCCGCCCCGACTTGGTGACCGATGCCGTCAGCGCATCGATGTCCAACGGACTCACCGAGCGCAGGTCGATGACCTCGAGCGAGCGCCCTTCCTCGGCAGCGACCGCCGCAGCATCGAGGCAGGTCTTGACCATCGGCCCATAGCAGGCGAGCGTCAGGTCACTGCCCTCACGCACGGTGCGGGCCGAGAACAGGTCGAGTGCCGGCGGCACCTCAAAGTCGACCTCGCCCTTCTCGTGATAGCGCCGCTTGGGCTCGTAGAAGATCACCGGGTCGTCGGTCTCGATGGCCTGCTGGATCATCCAGTAGGCATCAGTCGGGTTGGAGCAGAAGACGACCTTGAGCCCGAGCGTGTGGGCGAAGTAGGCCTCATTGGACTCACTGTGGTGCTCGACCGCGCCGATGCCGCCACCCATGGGGATGCGCACGACGACAGGCACCTTGATCTGACCGTTCGAGCGCGAGTGCAACTTGGCGAGTTGCGAGACGATCTGGTCGAAGGCGGGATAGACGAAGCCGTCGAACTGGATCTCGACGACCGGCCGATAGCCCCGCAGTGCCATACCGATCGCGGTGCCCATGATCCCCGACTCAGCGAGCGGCGCATCGATGACGCGGTCCTCGCCGAAGTCCTTCTGGAGGTGCTCGGTGATCCGGAAGACCCCGCCGAGCTTGCCGATGTCCTC
>DAOLRO010000274.1:0-2803 GCA_035418665.1 Phycicoccus sp. | reverse complement strand
GAGCACTTCGGCATCCCCGCGATCTCGACCGGGGACATCTTCCGCGCGAACATCAAGAACGAGACCGAGCTCGGGCTCCAAGTGAAGTCGATCCTGGCCGCCGGTGGCTATGTCTCCGATGACATCACCAATGCGATCGTCGAGTCCCGCTTGGACGAGTCGGACTGTGAGCCGGGTTTCCTCCTCGACGGTTTCCCACGCACCATGCCGCAGGTCGTGGCCCTCGACGCGATGCTCGCCAAGGGCGATCGCCCCCTGGAGCGGGTGCTGGAGCTCGTCGTGCCGGATGACTCGGTCGTGGCGCGCCTGCTCAAGCGGGCGCAGATCGAAGGCCGCGCCGACGACACAGAAGAAGTCATCCGCGAGCGTATGGCCATCTATCACCGCGAGACCCGACCGCTGTCGGAGGCCTACGCCGACCGCGGACTGCTCGTCGAGGTCGACGGCCAAGGCGACGTGGACGACGTCACCGAGCGCATCATCTCCGCCCTCAGCTGACGCTCATGGGTCTGTTCGGACGGGAGCGCATCGAGGGCAAGAGCCCCGAGCAGCTCCAGAAGATGCGGGTGGCCGGGCTCCTCGTCGGGCGCACGCTCGAACTCCTGGCCCGGGAGGTCCGCCCCGGCATGACCACCCTCGACCTCGACACGCTCGCCGAGACGCACATCCGCGACCACGGCGGCATCCCCAACTTCCAGTTGGTCCCCGGCTACCGCCACACGCTCTGCACGAGCGTCAACGAGGAGATCGTGCACGGCATCCCCACGGCCAAGCGCGTCCTGCAGGAGGGTGACCTGCTGTCCATCGACTGCGGTGCCGAGGTGGGCGGCTGGAACGGTGACGCCGCGATCTCGGTCATCGTCGGTGGCAAGGCAGCCGGTCGCCCGCAGGACGTCGCCCTCATCGAGGACACCGAGGCCAGCCTTTGGGCCGGTATTGCCGCCCTGCGGGTGGGACAACCCTTGTATGCCGTGGGCGCGGCTGTGGAGGACAGCCTCGATGCCGCGGGGGAGAGGCGGGGCCGCACCTACGGGATCGTCGAGGACTATGTCGGCCACGGCATCGGCACCTCGATGCACATGGACCCCCAAGTGCCGAACTATCGCTGCTCGGGCAAGAGCCCCAAGGTCGTCGAGGGCACGACGATCTGCATCGAGCCGATGGTCACCCTCGGCAATCAGGACAACACCGTCCTCGACGACGAGTGGACCGTCGTCACCCGGGACAAGAGCCGGGCTGCCCACTGGGAGCACTCGGTCGCCGTGACGAGCGCCGGCATCTGCGTCCTCACAGCGGTGGACGGTGGACTGTCCGGGCTCGCTGCCCTGGACGCCACCTACGCCCCGATCTCCTGAGAGTCGAGCCGTGGGCGTGGCGGACTTCACCCGGACACCGCCAAGTGACCGTCGGGTAGGTCGTTAGGCTGAATCGTGGTTCTGCGCCCGTCCGTGAGCAGTTGGTGCTGCGCCCCGGAGGGCCCGAGTGAGGAGCAACGATGACCCCGACCGAGATGGCGCTTGCCGCCGACTTTCCTGCGCATGACCTGGGGGAGTGGCAGGACCTCGTGGCAGGCGTGCTCAACAAGACTCGTGCCGACGACGCCAAACTCGATGGTGGGCAGGCCGAAGCAGCGCTCCGCAGCACCCTGCCGGGCGACCTCACCGTCGACCCGCTCTACCTCCGGCCAGCTCAACCCCGACCCCTGGGTAGCCCCGGCGCGATGCCCTTCACCCGTGGCCATGCGCTTCGCGATCCGGACCAGCCCTGGGACATTCGCGCGCTCCATGACGACCCCGACGTGGACGTCACCCGCGAGGCGATCCTCACCGACCTCGAGCACGGGGTGACCAGCATCTGGGTCCAGGTCGGCGCAGATGGGCTGCGGGCCGGCAACCTCGACCATGTGCTCGCCGAGGTCAAACTCGACCTGGCGCCCGTCGTCGTCTCCTCTGCCGACGACCAGACCGAGGCCGCCAGAGCCCTCCTCGACATCCTCGAACGTGACGCCGCAGCCACCGGCAACCTGGGCCTTGACCCGCTGGGCGCCTCCGCTCGCACCGGCTCGGCACCCGACCTGTCCTCGCTCGCCGACTACGTCCGCGAGACGGCGGGCCTCTCCGGTCGAATCACGGCGATCACCGTCGACTCCCGCGTCCACCGCGACGCTGGCGCCACGGCCGTCCAGGAGATTGCGTATGCCGTGGCCACCGGTATCGCCTACCTGCGCCATCTCGCGGAGGCGGGGATCGAAGCGGCCGCAGCCTTCCCGCAGATCGAGTTCCGGGTCAGTGCGTCGGCCGACCAGTTCCTCACCATCGCTGCCCTGCGCGCTCTCCGCCGCCTGTGGGCAAGAGTGGGTGAGGTCCTCGATGTGCCCGAGGCAGATCGCGGAGCCCGCATCCACGCAGTCACGAGCCTGCGGATGTTCACCCGCAACGACCCGTGGGTCAACGTCCTGCGCAGCACCATCGCGACCTTCGCCGCCTCGGTCGGGGGCGCCGACGCCATCACCGTCCTGCCCTATGACACGGTGATGGGCCTGCCCGAGAAGTTCTCTCGGCGCCTGGCACGCAACACCCAGATCGTCCTGGCGGATGAGTCCAACATCGCTCGGGTCACTGATCCGGCAGGTGGCTCCTGGTATGTCGAGTCGCTCACGGACGACGTCGCCCACAAGGCGTGGACAATCGTGCAGGAGCTCGAAGGTCTCGGGGGGATGGCCACGGCGCTCACCGATGGTGTTGTGGCGCAAGAGATCTCGCAGTCCCGATCCCAAGAGGGCGCCCTCATCGCCTCTCGCCGC
>DAOLRO010000273.1:0-2831 GCA_035418665.1 Phycicoccus sp. | reverse complement strand
GCGTCCTTGTAGTCGATGTTCTCGACCTTGGCGACCTTGAGCGGGTTCGCCTTCTTCTTGGGCTTGCGGATGACGGGCTTGGCCATCGTGGTGCTCTCCTTCTGCTGAGGTCTTCAGCGGATGAGCCCTGGTCTCCCAGGGATGGGTTTGTTCAGTTGGTATGCCGTGGGCTCACCTTCGTGCGAAGGCCGCCTCCCGGCATACCGGGTTGTGGATCGTGTCGATCGATCAGAAGGGGGGCTCGTCGTAGGACGGCGCGCCGCCCCAGTTCTGGCCACCCTGACCACCCTGGCCACCTTGCGGTGCCTGGCCGCCGGAGTTCCAACCACCCTGGCCACCCTGGGCGGGACCGCCCTGGTTGCCCTGACCGCCGGAGTTCCAGCCACCCTGCTGGGGAGCCGAGCCACCGGTGGCCCACGGGTCGGCCTGCTGGCCACCGCCGCCACCGAACCCGCCGCCACCGTCTCCGGAGCGCTGGGTCTTGGTGACCTTGGCGTTGGCGTAGCGCAGCGAGGGACCGACCTCGTCGACCTGCATCTCCATGACCGTGCGCTTCTCGCCTTCCTTCGAGTCGAAGGAGCGCGAGACGAGCCGTCCGGTGACGACGACGCGGGTGCCGCGAGTCAGCGACTCGGCGACGTTCTCCGCGGCCTCGCGCCAGATCGAGCAGCGCATGAAGAGCGTCTCGCCGTCCTTCCACTCGTTGGACTGGCGGTCGAACGTGCGCGGCGTGGACGCCACGGTGAAGTTCGCCACCGCTGCCCCCGAGGGAGTGAAGCGGAGCTCCGGGTCGCCGGTCAGATTGCCGACGATGGTGATGGTGGTCTCGCCTGCCATGGGTCAGATCCCCTTTGGTCTTCTCTGCAGTGCGTGGGTTGATCGCCGAGGCGATCGGTGCAGCGTGTCGGCTCGGGCTCAGGCGCCCGGACGGAGGAGCTTGGTGCGCATGACCGACTCGTTGAGGCCGAGCTGGCGGTCCAGCTCCTTGGCCGTGGCCGGCTCTGCGGTGAAGTTGACGACGGCGTAGATGCCCTCGGACTTCTTCTTGATCTCGTAGGCGAGACGACGACGGCCCCAGATGTCGACGTTGTCGACGGTGCCCTTGTCCTTGGTGATGACGGTGAGGAACTTCTCCAGCGACGGCTGGACAGTCCGGTCGTCGAGCTCTGGGTCGAGGATGACCATGAGTTCGTACTGACGCATGCGTTAACCCGCCTCCTTTGGTCTGTAGCGGTCACGGTCCTTCCGTGACAGGAGGGTATGCATCGTCACCGACACGTGCGAGTTGTCCACAGGTGTGGTCGCGCGCAGTTGGCAACCTGCCAAGGGTACCCGTGGAGGAGTCCTCCCCCGAAATCCGGGGCGCATCGACCCAGGCCTGACGGGCGAGCCAGCAGACCGCGAGCAGCCGGGCCACGAGGAAACAGAAGTACCAGCCCGCCGGCAGCCCCTTCGTGGGCTGGTCCAGGCCCCCGACATAGAGCCACAGGGCGACGAAGTGGGCACCCTCAGCGGCGCTCCAGATGAGCACGTCCCGCCAGCGAAGGCCGGCGAGCGCCACGAGTGGCACGAGCCACAGGGCACCCTGCACCGGATAGGACTTGCCGGTGACGAGCACGATGGCGACGACGACGAGGACTCCGGCCGCCAGGGTCGGGCGCCGTCGTGCCCCGGTGATGAAGTAGGCCCCCACGACGAGCGCCAGGATCCAGCCCGCCATCGCCAGCACCGACGCGACCGGCCCGGCCACCGCCGCCTGCCCCAAGGTGGGGACGTAGACCAGGGCACCAAGACCGGCGGGCGCCTGCCACCAACTGCGCACCAGCGTGGCAAGGGTGTCGGTCAGCCCGACGAAGGGCACCAGCCCCAGCACGACCGTCCCGGCGAAGGCGGCGAACGTCCGCCCGAAGTCCTTGCGGTCCCGAGCGCGCGCCGCACCCACCGACTCCTCGTCACCGGCCGTGACTGCGTCCGCGCGCAGCAGGAACAGGGCGATGACCACGAGCACCAGCACGGGATAGGTCCGGGCCAGGGCACCCAGTCCGATGGCCACCCCGGCGAGCGCCGGGCGGCGGTTGCTCCAGGCCCAGATGCCGACGGTGGCGAGAGCCACCCCGACAATGTCCGGCGACAGGAGCACCGTCAACGCGGTCACGGGCGCCAGGGCGAGCATGACCGGGTCAGCACCGGGGTGGTCGGCGATGGAGCGTGCTCGGGTGACCATGAGGACGATCAGTCCGAAGGCGAGCACGACCCAGAACGCCATGAACCAACGCTGCCCACTCAGGACTTCGCCTCCGCCGGCGAATCCCCCGACCAACGCCATGAGGGCCCCGGAGAGGGGTGGCTGCTCGATGCGGATGTCACCGCTGAGGTATGCCGTGAGCCCCCTCCCGAGGTCGGCCAGCTGCATGCTGTTGGCCAGGTCCGAGTAGCACATTCGGTAGAAGGGCTCTCGACCCGACCAGCCGTTCGCCAGGCACGACTGCAGCCGCAGCACGGCCACGAGCACCGGAAACAGGGCCGCGAGCGTCAGCGGCCCGAGCCCGAGCAGCCACTCCGACCTGGCGTGCCGCCCGGCAGGCCCACCCGCCCACGCGAGGGAAGCGGACGGCATACGCCTGCTTGTCTGCCCGTCGCTCACGCGGGCAAGGCTACGGCTTGACCGACGCCGACGGGACCGGGACCGAGACCGACGGAGTAGGCGACGGCGTCTCGCTCTCCGAGGGGCTCGGGGAGGCGGTGGCCGACGGGGACGGGTCACGGGTCTTGGTCGGCTCGGGGCTCGGTGTCGTCTCGCTCGGGGTCGGCGACGGCGGCGGGGGCGGCGG
>DAOLRO010000272.1:0-2833 GCA_035418665.1 Phycicoccus sp. | reverse complement strand
CGGTGACGTACGCGCAGCCCCAGCGGCACGGCATACGAAAGAAAAAGCTTGTGACACAAAGGAATCCAGATGAGTGACGACGACACCACCGGCACGATCTCCGAGGGTGGCGACCGGGTTGAGGCGCGCGATCTCAACACCGAGATGCAGCAGAGCTACATCGAATACGCGATGTCGGTCATCGTGTCGCGGGCGCTGCCCGATGTGCGTGACGGTCTGAAGCCGGTGCACCGGCGGGTGCTCTATGCGATGTGGGACGGCGGTTATCGGCCTGACCGCGGCTTCAACAAGTGCAGCCGTGTCGTCGGTGACGTCATGGGTCAATATCACCCGCACGGTGACTCGGCGATCTATGACGCGTTGGTGCGCCTCGTGCAGGACTGGTCGATGCGCTATCCGCTCGTGCAGGGTCAGGGCAACTTCGGGTCGCCCGGTGATGACCCGGCCGCTGCGCCGCGATACACCGAGTGCAAGATGGCGCCGCTGTCGGTGGAGATGGTGCGCGACATCGGCCAGAACACCGTGGACTTCAAGCCGAACTATGACGGCAAGACCATGGAGCCGGAGGTCCTGCCGAGTCGCTTCCCCAACCTGCTCGTCAACGGCTCCTCGGGCATCGCGGTCGGCATGGCCACGAACATCCCGCCGCACAACCTGCGCGAGGTGGCGGCGGCGGCCCAGTGGTTCCTGGCCAATCCTGACGCCAGCCGTGAGGACCTGCTCGAGGCCGTCATGCGCGAGATCAAGGGCCCGGACTTCCCGACCGGCGCCCTGATCATGGGTCACCGCGGCATCGAGGACGCCTATCGCACCGGTCGCGGCTCGATCATCATGCGCGCCGTCGTCGAGGTCGAGGAGATCCACGGGCGCCAGTGCCTCGTCGTGACCGAGCTCCCCTACCAGGTCAACCCCGACTCCCTCGCCCAGAAGATCGCCGAGCACGTCAAGGACGGACGCCTCCAGGGGATCGCCGACATCCGCGACGAGACCTCCGGGCGCACCGGCCAGCGGCTCGTCATCGTGCTCAAGAAGGACGCCGTCGCCAAGGTCGTCCTCAACAACCTCTACAAGCACACCCAGCTCCAGACGAACTTCGGCGCCAACATGCTCGCCCTCGTCGACGGGGTGCCGCGCACCTTGCCGATCAGCGCCTTCATCAGGCACTGGGTCGACCACCAGGTCGACGTCATCCAGCGGCGCACGCAGTTCCGGCTCGACGAGGCCGAGGCGCGGATCCACATCCTGCGCGGCTTCCTCAAGGCACTTGACCAGCTCGACGAGGTCATCGCGTTGATCCGTCGGAGCCCGACGGTCGACGAGGCCCGTGAGGGGCTCATGGCCCTCCTCGACGTCGACGAGGAGCAGGCCGGCGCGATCCTCGACATGCAGTTGCGTCGACTGGCCGCCCTCGAGCGCCAGAAGATCATCGAGCAGCACGACGAGCTCCAGCGCCTCATCGAGGACTACAAGGACATCCTCGACAAGCCGGGCCGCCAGCGGTCGATCGTGTCCGAGGAGCTCGCCGAGATCGTCACGAAGTTCGGCGACGAGCGACGCACCCAGATCGTGCCCTTCGACGGCGACATGTCGATGGAGGACCTGATCCCCGAGGAGGACGTGGTCGTCACGATCACGCGCGGGGGGTACGCCAAGCGGACCCGGGTCGACGCCTATCGGACCCAGGGGCGCGGCGGCAAGGGCGTCAAGGGCGCCTCATTGCGTGGGGAGGACATGGTCGAGCACTTCTTCTCGACGACCTCACACCACTGGCTGCTCTTCTTCACCAACCTCGGTCGGGTCTATCGCGCCAAGGCCTACGAGTTGCCCGATGCCGGCCGTGACTCCAAGGGCCAGCACGTCGCGAACATCATGGCCTTCCAGCCCGGCGAGCAGATCGCCCAGGTGCTCGCGCTGCGGACCTACACCGACTCGCCCTACCTGGTGCTCGCCACCAAGGGCGGCCTGGTCAAGAAGACGCGTCTCACCGAATACGACTCCCCGCGCTCGGGTGGACTCATCGCCGTCAACCTCCGTGACGGTGACGAGCTCGTCGGCGTCGACCTGATCTCCGGCGAGGACGACCTGCTCCTGGTCTCCCGCAAGGGGATGTCGGTGCGCTTCCATGCCACTGATGCCCAGCTCCGACCGATGGGCCGGTCGACCTCGGGTGTGACGGGCATGAAGTTCCGCGCCGACGACTCCTTGCTCGCGATGGCCGTGTTGCCCGCGGGGGAGGACCCGGACGTCTTCGTCGTCTTCGAGAACGGCATGGCCAAGCGATCTGCGGCCTCGCAGTGGACGCCCAAGGGCCGGGCCGGGCTCGGGGTCAAGGTCGCCGACCTGACCGAGCGCAACGGCGACCTGGCCGGCGCTCTCACCGTCGACGAAGAGGACGAGGTGCTCGTCGTCTTCGCCAAGGGCAACCTCGTGCGCGTCGGCGTCAGCGGTGTCACCCGCCGCAGCCGCAACACCCAGGGCATGACCCTCGTCAAGCCCGGCAAGGGCGACCGGGTCGTGGCCATTGCGCGCAACCCCGAGCGCGACGAGGAAGTCGTTCCGCCGGAGGTGCAGGATGCACAGGCGAGCAACGATGCCGTAGCGTCTGCGGAGACCGATGACGATGGAGGTAAGGCGTGACCCCCGGCGACCCGACCGAGCAACTGCCCCAGGTGTCCGGGCCGTCTGCGGGCTCCTCCGGTTCGTCATCAGTGCCGAAGTTCCCGATGCGGCCCGAAGACGTCGACAAGGCACGCGCGCAGGCCAAGGCCGCCAAGGAAGCGGCCAAGGAAGCCGACGCCAAGGCCTCTCGTGAGGCGGCCGCGCGTGAGGCCGC
>DAOLRO010000271.1:0-2875 GCA_035418665.1 Phycicoccus sp. | reverse complement strand
CCTCCCACGAGTCGTCGAGGTCCCGTGGGCGGTGCCGACCCGGCCGACTGGAGGGACGCACCGGCATGCCGAACGCACGAGCCTCGCTCACGGCATACGCATCTCTCTGGTCACCATCGTCGCGACCCTCACCTCCGCGATCCGGCGACGCCGGAGAGGGGTATGCCGGGTCGCCGCCTCCCGTGTCGTCCTCGCCGTAGTCATCGGTGCCGTCGTCAAAGCCACCGTCACGGAAGGGGTTGCCATCGTCGTCCTCGTCCTCGCCGAACAGGACGGCGCAGATCTCGCGGTAGTGCTCGTCGGCGTCGGGGATGTAGTCGATCTGGCCGAGGGCCTGATGCTGGCCGGCGGACTCGAGAGTGAAGTCGCCGTAGCCGAGGAGTCGCCCCATGATCGAGCGGTTGAAGGTGAGGTCGGTGACCTTGGCCAGCGGCATCATGGCGACCTTGCGGGTGATGAAGCCGTAGAACATGAGAAAGCGCTTGTCGGTCGCGACGAACCAGTCCCGCCGCCAGTTGAGCACCGTCCACGCGACCCAGATGAGGGAGATGAGCCACAGAGCCCAGAAGGCCTGACTGGCGGCCGCGCCGGCCGGGGTGGGGGGTGCCTTGATGTCGGTCCAGATAGCGACGATCAGGGCGAGGACCGAGAGACCGAAGGGCTTGGCGTGGGCGGTCCAATGCTTGCGGACGGCGACGACGACGCGTTCGTCGCGCAGGACATAGCGCGCCAGGTCACGATCCAGCCGATGCGTCAGGTGGCCCCTGAGCATGGTGCGGGATCGTGGCCGCGCCATGGCGGTCAGCGACTGATGAGGGCGTCGAAGAAGCGCGCGACGTTCTTGACGCCGTTGGCCAGGATGTCCCAGACGTTGCCGATCATGGCAGCGGCCTCGGTGGGCGACACGAAGATGGCATAGAGCAGGAAGATGACCAGCAGCCACAGGACGATCTTCTTGATCGGAGGCATGTCGGGGTCGCTCTTCCACGTCGGGCACGCGGGATGCGCGCCAATCCGGTCCATCATGACGCAAGTGGCTGGTGTGACTGGTGATGTTCAGTCCGGCGTGTCGGATGTGTGTCCGCACTCGCTACGGCGCAGTAAGTGCTGCTCCAACAGCACTTACTGCGCCGTAGCGAGGGGGACGTGATGGGTTGTGGCGCGGTTTGCCCTGGGGCCTTGGGTCGGGCGCGGGGTGGGTCCGCTCAGCCGACGACGCCGTAGAGGCGATCTCCTGCGTCGCCCAGACCCGGCACGATGTAGCCGTGCTCGTTGAGCCGCTCGTCGATCGAGCCCGTCACGAGCGTGACCGGCACCTTCACGTCGGCGAGGCGCTCCTCAAGGTGGGCAATCCCCTCGGGCGCGGCGAGCAGGCAGACCGCGGTGATCTCGCTGGCCCCGCGGTCGAGCAGGAACGCGATCGCGTCGCCCATCGAGCCGCCGGTGGCGAGCATCGGGTCGAGCACGTAGACCTGCCGACTCGTGAGGTCGTCGGGCAGCCGGTTGGCGTAGGTCGTGATCGCGAGGGTTTCCTCGTCACGCTGCATCCCGAGGAAGCCGACCTCGGCACTGGGCAGCAGGCGGGTCATGCCCTCGAGCATTCCGAGCCCGGCGCGCAGGATCGGCACGATCAGCGGCTTGGGGTTGGCGAGCTTGATGCCCGTGGTCGGCGCAACGGGAGTGACGATGTCGAAGGGCTCAACCCGCACATCACGCGTGGCCTCGTAGGCCAGGAGAGTCATCAACTCCTCGGCCAGACGGCGGAAGGTCGGTGAGTCCGTCCGCTCGTCGCGCAGGTAGGTGAGTTTGTGGGCGATGAGCGGGTGATCCGCGACATGGACGCGCATACGCGAAACTTACCGCGTGGACACTCCTTCCCGCGCCGGGACCGGTGAGGGCCAGGCACCCGCCCGGCCCGCCGATTCCCTGTATGCCGTGGCGATGGCTCGCGCTCTCGAGCTGGCTTCCGCTGTGGGCACCTCCGGGGATGTTCCGGTCGGAGCGGTGGTGCTCTCTAGCAATGGTTCCTTGATCGGCGAAGGCGGCAACGACCGTGAGGCCGAGGCCGACATCCTGGGCCACGCCGAAGTGAGTGCCCTGCGGTCGGCGGCACGGCATACGGGATCGTGGCGGTTGGATGGAGCCACCCTGGTAGTGACCCTCGAACCCTGCCCCATGTGTTGCTGGGCGGCGCAGCAGGCTCGCGTCGAGCGGGTGGTCTTCGGGGCGTGGGACGACAAGGCGGGCGCATGCGGCTCGGTGTGGGATCTGGCCCGTGACCGGCGGGCGTTGCACCGGATGGAGGTCATCGGCGGGGTCCTGGAGGCGGAGTCGGCGGCCCTGCTGGGGGAGTTCTTCCGCTCGCGTCGCTGAGTGTCGGTGCCCGGTCCTAACGTGGTGGTCATGATCGATCACTTCGGCATCAACTGCGCGGACCTGCCGGCCGCGAGCGCGTTCTACGACAAGGTCCTCGGTGTCCTCGAGCACCGTCGGCTCATGGATTTCGGGGTGGCCATCGGCTACGGCACCGACAAGCCCGACTTCTGGATCTCCGGCGGAGAGGCTGCCGCCGGCCCCAATCGGGAGACGCACATTGCCTTCTCGGCGCCCTCGGCCGCAGTGGTCCGGGAGTGGTACGCGGCCGCGATGGAGCTCGGCGCCGAGTCGCTGCACGAGCCCCGCCTGTGGCCGGAGTATCACGAGCGCTACTACGGAGCCTTCGTCCGCGACCCCGACGGCAACAACGTGGAGGCCGTCTGCCACACCGCCGGCCCCGAGGACTGATTTCACTCGGCTCCGCGCCCTGCGTTAATCTCTTCGACGGTGGCGTGTCCGAGCGGCCAAAGGAGCACGCCTCGAAAGCGTGTGTGGGGGT
>DAOLRO010000270.1:0-2927 GCA_035418665.1 Phycicoccus sp. | reverse complement strand
GCACACCAGGTCACGAGCAGGTCAGGGAGATCGAGCAGGTCGGGGTGTGGAGGGAGTGCCCATGACGCGAAGTGTCGTGCCCGGTGACCCGTCGTCCCTGTCGATCCTGGGGGCCGACGCGTTGCGCGCCGGACGCCGGCTGCAGGCCGACGCGCAGGCCCTCGCCAGCCGCCGTGCTGACGAGGCGGGCGGCGTCGACCGCACCTCCTCCCACGAGGCCGGGACGCCGCGGGTGCGCAAGGACCTCGACCAACGCACCTCCTCGCTCATCTCCGCGACCCTGCTCACCGCCGAGGAAATGCTGCGCATCGGGCGGCTGTTCCAAGAACGTGCCGCGGAACTGTCGACGGCACAGCACACCCTCCAGGGCCTGAGGGATCGGGCCACCGCAGCCGGACTCGGGATCGACGGAAGCCACGTCAGCCTTCCGTGGGGCATCACCGGTTCGGCCGACGCTGACGTGCAGGCCAAGCGGGTGGCTGACCGCGATCACCTGCAGGCCGATCTCGATCGACTGCAGTCGTCGGCCTCGACTCGACGACGGGCGTTGGAGCGCGAGGTGAAAAGTTCCACCGCGGCTCTGACTCGGATCATCGAAGGACTGTCTTGAGGGGTCAGATGCCGACCACGGATCCCGGCGCGACGCCGCCCTATCCGACGTCGGATCTGACAAGATCGCCCTCACGCCAGCCCAATCGTGAGAGGGACCCATGGAGATCAAGACCCACGCCGACTACGACGCCTCGCCCGATGAGGTCTTCGCAGTGATCTCGGATCCCCACTTCGTCGCGGCCAAGGCCGAGCAGATGTCGGTCGCCGATCACGCTGGCACGGTCGAGACCCGGGGCGACATCACGCTCATCGCCTCCAAGCGCACCCTGCCAACGGACGACCTCCCGGACATCGCCAAGAAGTTCGTCGGTGACGTGCTGACCCTCCTCGAGGAGCAGGAGTGGGGTCCCCCAGGTGCCGACGGCTCGCGTCAGGCGAACCTGCGGCTCAAGATCGAGGGCGCACCCGTGAGCCTCAGGGGAACGATCGCTCTGGCCCCCAAGGGCGCAGGATCCACTCAGGACTTGGTCGCCGACCTGAGCGCCAAGGTCCCGCTCATGGGCGGCACGATCGAGAAGGCCTCTGCCCCGGCCATCGTCGCCGGCATCGGCTTCGAGGTGGACATGGTCAAGGAGTGGCTCGCCAAGCGCGCCTGAGCCTCAGCCCATGTGCGGGTAGGTGTGGTTCGTCGGCGGCGCGAACGTCTCCTTGATCGACCGCGGCGAGGTCCAGCGCAGGAGGTTCTGAGGCGCTCCGGCCTTGTCGTTGGTGCCCGACGCACGCCCGCCACCGAAGGGCTGCTGCCCGACAACGGCCCCGGTGGGTTTGTCGTTGATGTAGAAGTTGCCGGCCGCGAAGCGGAGCTTCTCCATCGCCTCGGCGACGATCGCCCGGTCCTGGGCAATGATCGAGCCCGTCAGGGCATAGGGCGAGAAGGACTCCATCTGGTCCATGACCTTGCGGAACTGCCCATCCGGATAGACGTGCACCGACAGAATGGGCCCGAAGTACTCCTCGCTGAAGATGCGGTCGGTGGGGTCCGAGGACTCGATGATCGTCGGACGGACGAAGTAACCCTCACTGTCGTCATAGGTGCCACCAGCAATGACGTTGTGCGTCGACGTCGCGTGGGCCCGGTCGATGGCGGCCTTGTGCTTGGCGAAGGCGCGATCGTCGATGACCGCACCCATGAAGTTCGACAGGTCGGTGACCGGCCCCATCGACAGACCGTTGGTGATGGTCACGAGGTCGTCCTTGATGACCTTCCACACCGACCGCGGCACATACGCACGCGAGGCCGCCGAGCACTTCTGCCCTTGGTATTCGAAGGCTCCACGGATCATCGCGGTCCGGAGCACGGCCGGGTCGGCCGACGGGTGGGCGAGGATGAAGTCCTTGCCACCGGTCTCGCCGACGATGCGCGGGTAGTGCCGGTAGCCAGGGAGGTTCTCGCCGATCTGGCGCCAGAGGTCTTGGAAGACACGAGTGGAACCCGTGAAGTGCAGTCCAGCAAACTCATTGTGGGACAACACGGTTGGCGTGATGGCCGGGCCGTGGCCGGTCACCATGTTGATGACGCCGGGAGGCATGCCAGCCTCCTCGAGCAACTCCATGAGCATCGAGGCAGCGAACTGCTGGGTGTGACTCGGCTTCCACACGACGGTGTTGCCCATGAGGGCCGGAGCCGTCGGCAGGTTGCCCGCGATGGCGGTGAAGTTGAAGGGCGTCACCGCATAGACGAAGCCCTCGAGTGAGCGGTAGTCGGTCCGATTCCAGATGCCACGGGCGTTGGCCGGCGGCTGCTCGGCGAGGATCTGCCGAGCGAAGTGGACATTGAATCGCCAGAAGTCGATCAGTTCACACGCACTGTCGATTTCTGCTTGGTATGCCGTCTTGCTCTGTCCCAGCATCGTCGCGGCGTTGATCCGCGCTCGCCACGGACCGGCCAGGAGGTCGGCAGCCTTGAGCAGGATGGACGCGCGGTCATCGAAGTCCATGTCGCGCCAGGCCGGTGCGGCGGCCATGGCGGCATCGATCGCCGCCCCTGCCTCGGCCTTCGTGCCGTCGCGCAGGGTGCCGAGGACCTTGCGGTGCGCGTGCGGCTGCACGACCTTGGCCTGCTTGCCCTTGCCCTGCACCCGTTTGCCGCCGATGACGTGCGTCAACTCGACCGGCTTGGCACTGCCGAGTTCCGCGAGGGCCACCTCCAGCGCGGCTCGCTCCGGGCTGCCAGGGGCATAGTCGAGGACGGGCTCGTTGATCGGGGTGGGGACGTGGGTCACGGCATCCATGAAGGTCACTCCTGGGACTCGGCGGTGAGTGCTCCACCCATCGTGTCACGCACCATCACACCGCGTATGCCGTGGGGCCGGGTT
>DAOLRO010000269.1:0-2939 GCA_035418665.1 Phycicoccus sp. | reverse complement strand
CGGTGAGCCGGGCAATGTCCTGACGAACAAGTTGCGCGACCTCGCCGTCCTGGCCCTGCTGGGTGTGGCCATCGCCGCCTCGGCATTGGTGACCATGGTCGCGGGGGCAGCAGCCGGCTGGGTGGCCGATCTCGTCGGCCTGGGTGGCCAGGGTTGGCTGCTCAAGGCCGTGAGCGTGCTCGTCGGAATCGTGCTCGACGGGGCCATCGTGCTCGTCATGCTGCGCCTGCTCAGCGGGGTGGCGATCCCGTGGGTCGGCCTGCGCAACGGCGCCCTCGTCGGTGGCATCGGGCTCACCGTCCTCAAGCTCCTCGGCACCAGCCTTCTCGGCGCGATGAACAACCCGCTCTACGCCTCGATCGCCCTCGTCGTCGGCCTCCTGGTCTGGCTGAACTTCATGTCCAGGGTGGTCCTGCTCTCTTCCGCGTATGCCGCGGGCTGGCTTCCCGAGGACGCCTCCGTCCCGCTCACCGAGGGTGTCCAGCACAGGCTCGTGGAGGCACCCGTTCCGCGCTGATCGCGATCAGGCAGCACCGTGGTGGGCTGCGGACCTGCCGGTGAGTTCGGTGCGCTGAGGCGTCACGCGGGTGGCGCGGGTGGCAATCGCGGTGCGGTAATGGTCGATGAGTTCCTCGGTGAGCCGTCCCCAGGAGCGATCGGCCACCTGGGACCGTGCCACCCGCCCCATCCGCTCTCGCAGGAGGGCGTCGCCGACAATGGCATCGACGGCATCGCGCAGGGCCCCCGGGCGGTCAGGGTCGAAGAGCAGGCCCGTCTCACCCTCCCGGACGAGGTCGAGTGGTCCACCGCGAGCCGGTGCCACGACGGGAAGGCCGGCGGCGGCGGCCTCCTGCAGGGTCTGGCCGAAGGTCTCGCGGGTGCCCGTGTGGACGAAGACATCGAACGCGGCATAGGCCCGGGAGAGGGCATCGCCGGAGCGCTCGCCGAGGAAGATCGGTGCCCGGTTCGGGCGGCCCGGAGCGCCGGCCACGGCCTCGGTCAGCATCGCCCCGATGTCCGAGCGAGCCGGTCCGTCGCCGACGAGCACCAATCGCGTCCCCGGGATGGTGGCCACCTCGGCCAGGCGCCAGAGCTCCTTTTCGGCGGCGAACCGGCCCACATAGCCCACGAGCACCTCCCCGCCGGGGGCAAGAGCTCGACGGAGTTCCATCGCTCCTGAGTCCTCTCGCCACGCCGGGTTGAATCGTTCGAGGTCGACAGCGCGTCGCCACAGGTCGGTCCGGGGCACCCCGTGGATCCGCAACTCCTCGAGGCTGCAGTGCGAGGGAGCCAGAGTGCGGTACGCGTGCGCGTGCGTTCGCCGGATCCAGCGCCAGGCGGCGTTCGCGGCGCCCGCACCGATCGGACCGGGCGCATGACGGGCCACGTAGCTGGGCATGTCCGTCTGGTAGATGGCGACGGCCGGGACCTGCGTGCGGTCGGCCCAGTGCAGGGCACGGGCTCCCAGGACGAAGGGGGAGGCCGCGTGGAGGACATCGGGAGCGAAGAGTTCGAGCGCATGGCGCAGCCCCGGGGTCGGCAGCCCGGTCGGGAACTGCCGCACCGACACCGACGGGCAGGCCACGACCGGAATCCCTTCCCACGTCGACGGGGCTGGATCCGGGGCGACGACAAGGACGTGGTGGCCGCGCGAGCGCAACTCACGCGCCACGTGACAGACGCTCGTGGTGACGCCATTGAGCGTCGGGAGGAAGGACTCGGTCACGATGGCGACGCGCATGCCTCCAAGGTCTCGTCCGTGTGCGCTGTCCCGGCGACACCTCGGTGTGTGTCAGGTGATCGTCTGGTGTCCGTCGGGAGTCCGCGTACACCTCAGGGCCACCTCCCCTTCGTGACCCGGCCGACACGCGTGCGATGCGATGCGTATGCCGGGCGCGGGCGGGCGTGGGGCGGTCACCTAACCTTGGGCCCATGTCCGCGATCCCTGACTTCTGGGCCGTCATCCCCGCGGGTGGGGCAGGGACCCGCCTCTGGCCGCTCAGTCGCGCCGGCCACCCCAAGTTCCTCCACGACCTGACGGGAGAGGGGCACACCCTCATCCAGGGCACGGTCGAGCGGATCGAAGCGCTGGCGCAGGACCGAGTCATCGTCGTCACCGGCGTGGCCCATGCCGAAGCCGTCCGGGGCCAGTTGCCCGACCTCGGACCTGATCAGGTGCTCGCCGAACCCAGCCCGAGGGACTCGATGGCCGCGATCGCCTGGGCCGCAGCCGTGGTCGAACGCCAGGACCCGGAGGCCGTGATCGGGTCGTTCGCTGCCGACCACGTCATCCCTGACGGCGAGGCCTTCCGGGCCTGTGTGTCCGAGGCCGTCGACGTCGCACGCGAAGGCTATGTCGTCACGATCGGCGTCGACCCGACCTTCCCCGCGACCTCCTTCGGCTACATCCAGATGGGCCACCGGTTGACCGCCCATCCGAGCGCCGCGCGCGTCCGACAGTTCGTCGAGAAGCCCGATGCCCAGCGCGCAGCCAACTACCTCGCCACGGGTGAGTTCCGTTGGAACGCAGGTATGTTCGTCGTCAAGGCCAAGGTCCTCCTCGACCTCTTGGCCCAGTGGCACCCCGATCTGGCCGCCGGGGTTCGGGCCATCGCTGCTGATCCGGAGCGCCTCGACGAGGTCTGGCCGGAGTTGACCAAGATCGCCATCGACCACGCCATCGCCGAGCCCGCCGCGGACATCGGTCGCGTCGCCGTCGTGCCGGGGTCCTTCACTTGGAACGACATCGGCGACTTCGCGACCCTCCGCGAACTCCTTCCCCACGACGAAAACGGCAGTCGGCTGGCGACACTCAGTCCTGATGGACAGGTGCTGGCCCTCGACAGTTCTGGGCTCGTCGTCGCCGGCGGGGGCCGCATGGTCGCGGTCGTCGGCGCCAAGGACGTCATCGTGGTCGACACCGGAGACGCGGTGCTCGT
>DAOLRO010000268.1:0-2951 GCA_035418665.1 Phycicoccus sp. | reverse complement strand
CCCAACGCGAGGAGCGTCGGGAGCAGCCAGCCGGTGAGTGACACGAGGACCTTCCATCGATGAGCTGGGATCGGAGGTCGACCTGCGCACAGGTGCCCAGCGATCAGCAGTGTGGCGGGCTGACTTCACGGGAATGTTGCGGTTTCCCGACGGCTGCCCCTCGATGCTCGGGCACAGCGTGTGATGATCGGAGCGTGACCACGACGACTGACCGCACGGCCGATCGCCCCTCGTTGCCCCTGCTCGTCCTCGGGGCCGGCACCGACCTGCACTCCGAGCGGGGTGTCGAGTGTCCCGGCGACTTGCCCCCGGCCTCCGATCCAGACCTGGTGGCACGAGCCCGCGCAGCCAAGGCGGCCCTCGGTGACAAGGTCTTCGTCCTCGGGCACCACTACCAACGCGACGAGGTCATCGAGTTCGCCGACGTCACGGGCGACTCCTTCAAGCTGGCCAAGGAGGCCGCGGCCCGTCCGGCCGCACCGTGGATCGTCTTCTGCGGCGTGCACTTCATGGCCGAATCGGCCGATATCCTCACCAGCGACGACCAGACGGTGATCCTCCCCGACCTCGCGGCGGGCTGCTCGATGGCCGACATGGCCGCGATCAACCAGGTCGAGGAGTGCTGGGACGACCTCGTCGAGGCGGGCGTGGCCGACTCGGTCATCCCCGTGACCTACATGAACTCCTCGGCGGCCATCAAGGCCTTCACCGGTCGGCACGGCGGCACGATCTGCACCTCGTCCAACGCCAAGACAGCGCTGACCTGGGCGCTGGAGCAGGCGGGCGAGAGGGGCAAGGTGCTCTTCCTCCCGGACCAGCACCTGGGCCGCAACACCTGGGCGCGCGACCTCGGCGGCGACCTCGACGCGTGTGTCGTCTGGGATCCGCACCGCCCGATGGGTGGGCTCACCCCGGAGCAACTGCACGACGCCACGATGATCCTGTGGCGCGGGCACTGCTCGGTGCACGGCCGCTTCTCCGTGGATGCCGTCCAGACGGCTCGCCGGGAGATCCCGGGCGTCAAGGTGATCGTCCACCCCGAGTGTCGGCACGAGGTCGTCGAGTTGGCCGACGAGGTGGGTTCGACCGAGAAGATCATCAAGACGATCGCTGCCTCCCCCGCGGGCACCCAGTGGGTGGTCGGCACTGAACTCAATCTCGTCAACCGGTTGCGCCAGCAGTTCCCCGACAAGGGGGTCGCCTTCCTCGAGAAGAACGTCTGCTACTGCTCGACGATGAACCGGATCGACCTGCCCCACTTGGTCTGGGCGCTGGAGTCCCTCGTCGACGGGCGGGTCGTCAACGCGATCCACGTCGACCCCGAGGTGGCGCACTACGCCAAGGTGGCGCTGGACCAGATGCTCGCGCTCCCCGGCGAGACCCACAAGGACTGACGACAATCGGCGGAGGCAACGACGAAGGAGGCCCCTAGCCGTGAGGAGTCAGTCCCATTGGAAGGACTGATGCTCGACGCTCACGGCTCGGCGGGGATGCCGAGGTCGCGGATCAGGTAGATCCACGGGAAGGCACGGACCGCGACGGTCCAGCCGTCGGTCTCGTAGGACTTCGTGGGCCGGTTCCAAATGACCCGCCGGTGCTCCCACTGCGTGGGGGTGCGGACCATCTTGTGCTTGAGCATCGCCGCGCCCACGGTGTGCCAGCCCTTGCGCCCAGCGAGCTCGAGCTCGGGGAGTTCGTCGAAGGCCGTGACGGGGCCGAGCCACCGCGTGTCCGGCCCTTCGGCCACGGGTGCTCCCTTGGCCACAGTGCCGAAGCGCTGTTGCGCCGCCTGACGGGTCAGGCCAAGCACCTCCCCCACGGCCGCCCAACTGTGCCCGGTGCTTCGGGCCGCGGTCACCGACTGCTGGAGCAGATCGCGTGTGACCGCATGCGCTCGCGCGGTGCGCGCCAGGAGAGCCAGATGGTCCTGCTCCCCCGACCCGTCCACCTCACCGGCACCCAGGATCAGTTGCCCCAGCTGATCCGTCAGGTCGTCGACCTCGTCGACCTCGTCGACCTCGTGGGCCCCGCTCACTGGTCGTCCTTGCTCGGCAGCCACAGCTCCTCGCCGTCTTGCGTGTCCGGCGAGGCGAAGAGCAGACGCCCGAAGAGGTAGGCCGCACCGACCATGAGCGCGATGGTCGCGCCCTGGAAGAACCCATGGACGAAACCCCTCTCGATCCACCGGCTGCCCGCGAAGGCCAACAGGCCGAGCAGGAAGAGGCCCACAGCGTAGTTGCGGGTGTACTCGTTCGACAGGCGCTTCTTGGTCATGTGTCAATGATTTCTTGACATTTCTCGGATGTCAACTTTTCGTTGACAGGACTTCCCAAGGCATGGGTATGCCGTCCGCTCCCCTCCCAGCGAATCAGGGCCGGGGCAGGGCCCCCAGTCGAGCGAGCAACACGGCCTCGGCGACGCAGACCCGCTCGAACTCCTCGAGGTGCAAGGACTCGTTGGCCCCATGGGCGCGGGTGTCGGGGTCCTCGACGCCGGTGACGAGGATGGCTGCCTCCGGGAACTTCTCGGCAAAGGCCGCTACGAACGGGATCGACCCACCGACGCCGATGTCCACCGGAGCCACTCCCCAGGCATCGGTGAAGGCGGCGCGCGCCTCGTCGTAGATCGGCCCCTGCGCAGCGGCAGAGAAGCCCAGCCCCTTGTCGTCGAGGGTGACCTCGACCTTGGCACCCCATGGTGCGTGCTCGAGCAGGTGCGCCTTGAGGATCTCGAAGGCTGCCAGGTCGTTCTCATCCGGTGCCAGTCGCATGGAGATCTTCGCGGCCGCAGTCGGGACGAGGGTGTTGGAGGACGTGGCCACGGTCGGCGCCGGAGACGCGGCGATGGAACTGGCGTCACCGGAGGGGCCGGCGACGCCGGTAGAGGCCGACGCCGGCACGCTGGGCGCTCAGGTGGTCCTCAGCGGGACCGTTCCGGACGGATGCGTTCGG
>DAOLRO010000267.1:0-2958 GCA_035418665.1 Phycicoccus sp. | reverse complement strand
CCACCAGTCCTCGTCGGCGATGAGGTTGGTCCAGTCCATCAGGTCTCCCTCAGTAGTTCCTCGACGTGGATGTCGGCGTCGAGAGTGGGCAGGTCCGTGCCAGGCAGCCGCTCCGCGATCAGGTGCTCGAGGATGCGGATGTGGTCGAGCAGTCGACGGATGACCGTCTTGTCACGGGCGCGCTCGACCTTGAGGGCGTCGACCTCGGAGCGGACCTTGAGCAGGTCGGCGCGGTTGCGCTCGGTCTCCTTGTGGGCGGCCTCGGCCATCTCCAGGGCCATGTCCGCGAGTTGCTTCTGCTGGGCGAGGATCGCCGTCGACTCGGTGATGGGCTCGGTGCGCTGCTCGCGCCGGTCCCGACGCCAGAGCACGATCGCGCCGACGATGGCGGCGATGATGGCGGCGGTGATGTTGCCTGCGGATAGGAGGCTGTCGAGCATCACGCGCCCTCCCGCATCTCGCGCTGGATGCTGCGCAGCGACTTGGCTCGTCGCCCGATCGTCACCCACCGCCAGAAGCAGGCCGATGCGATCGTCAGCCCGTTTCCCCATTGCACGATCCGGTCCGGGCTGGCGGCGATCACCGCGAGCGCGTATGCCGTCCATGACGCGACGAGCAGCAGCAGCGAGAGGCGCTCGACGGTCCACGCGGTGCCGAGGTCGATGCTCGTGCACCAGTAGGACCAGTGGGTGCCGATGCCGCCTGCGACGTAGAGCAGGCCGATGGGCAGGGTCAGGGACGGGTGCAGGTTCTCGAGGCTCGGGGAGGGGTTGAATCCGGGCACGAAGGCCGAGATGGCCAGCAGCGTCCCGAAGACGATCGACCATGCCGCGAGGATGAGCTCGAACGGGTGCGCGAGCCAGTGGTCGCGCCCCGCGATGGGGTGGTCGACGAGGTATCCGCGATCTGGCATCGCCGTCACCGCGTGATGGTGATCGAGTCTGAGAGGGACGGGCCGACGATGCCGCGCTCGGTGAAGGTGAGCCGCTCGGATGTGGCTTCGACGAGGGCATAGCCAGCCGAGGTGCCGCCGGACGTGACCGCCCAGATGCCGCCCGAGGCCGCCGAGCGGGGGTTGTGGCCGCCGTTGCCGACGATGGCCAGCACCGACCCAGCCCCAGCCGTGAAGGTCCCGTCACGGTCGACGATGGTGGGAGCGGCCACGGTGCCGGAGAGTTGGTGGGAGCGGCCGTAGTTGTGGTCATGGCCGGCGACGATCAGGTCGACCTTCTTCCCGAGCAGCATGTCCGTGAAGGTCGAGTCGGACGAGCAGCCGTGCGCGCCGTTGGTGAGGCATGGCATGTGCATCCCGACGATGACCCACTTGCCTGCGGCCTTGGCTTCGTCGATCCAGTCCTTGACCTGCTCCCGCTCGACCGTGCCACGGGCGTAGGTGCGGGTGCCGGTCGGGAGGGCGATGCCGGGCGAGGTCATGATGACGCGGACCGGCCCGTCATCGAGGTAGTAATGCCCGGTCGCGTAGTCGCCAGTCACGCCGAGACGATCCGGCAGGCACGCGGCATACCGGCTGTAAGCGCCGTCGCCGTCCTGCGCCTCGTGATTGCCGGGGACGAGCGACACGGGCTGGGAGACGCGGGCCTTCACCCAGTCGCACCAACGCTGCTCGATGCCGTCACCGGGCTGGTAGGCGAGATCCCCAAGGACACCCACCCAGCGGGCCTGCGAGGACCCGATGGCAGCCATGACCGCAGCCCCGGACGCCTCCATGCCCGTGTCGGCAGTGAGCGCGATCCGGGTCACCCCGTCAGCGGGCGTCGTCGTCGGCGTCGGCGTCGGGGTGGGTGCGGGCGTCCTCGGGACCAGCCAGAGCCGCACCGCTTCCATCCGTCGCGCCTGCCCGGTCGTGCCACACGTCGCGCCGTCATAGACCACAGGCAGCCACCCGAGATTGGCGACGTGCGCTTGGCACGCGATCCGGTAGTCGGTCGCGGCCTGCCCAGTGAGCCGGACCTGCACCGCCTCCATCCGCCGCGCCTGACCCGTGGTCCCGGCGACGTAGGCCGGACCGACCCAGCCGAGCCACCCGATCGAGGCCACATGCGCCCGGTAGTCAATGTCTCCGGCGAGGGTGCCGCCAGCGATCCGCAAGGCTTCCATCTGCCGCGCCTGACCCGTCGTCCCAGCCGCGGCAGGGCTCGACACGTCGGCCAGCCACCCGAGGGAAGCCACGTGCGCCGAGTAGGTCAAGGCTGGGGCGTCCTGCGCGGGCGCGGACGATGCCAGGGCCAGCGGCAGGACCGCCGTGACGAGGGCTGCGAGGGTGCGGGCACGCATGAGGGACTCCTTAAGGGAGTAGGTGGGGTGGAGGGGTCGAGCGGTCAGGCGGAGACGCGCCACACGTCCAAGGTCCCCGACACCGACGCGGTGCCAGCGGAGTCCTGATAGAGCGAGACCTTGATGGTGTCGCCCACGGCGAGTGCGAGCGTGGCGGCGATTCCGGGCTTGTCCTCACCGACGCCGATCGAGGCACGGTAGGTGCGGGTCTTGGAGCCGGTCGTGGCGATCTGCAGGTAGCCGCGACCCGAAATGCCACGGTTGGAGTCGGTGCTCACGCTGATCGCGTAGAGGCCTGCGTTGCGGATCGTGACGGTGCCCGACCCTGCCGTGAGATAGGTGTGCGTGTCTGCCGTGATCGTCGACCACGTGAGGACCGTCTCCGAGGCATTGGAGACGCTGGCGGCTGTCCTCGTCGCGGACACGCCGTAGCGGGGCGCGGGCGCATAGATCGCCACACCGCCGCCCACGATCACGGTCACGTCAGCGTCCACCGCCGCCACGCCGAGCACGGAGATGATGCGCCCGTCCGCGAGCTGCACCCGTGAGTGTGCCGGCGTCGGGGGGGTGTCGGCTACGACCGTGCCACGTTCGAACCGCACCGCATCGGAGGGCTGCTTGAGCAGGGACGCGAGGGCTGTGACGTCATCCATCAGGCGCTCC
>DAOLRO010000266.1:0-2977 GCA_035418665.1 Phycicoccus sp. | reverse complement strand
CCGCGGCAGCCCCGGGTCCCAAAATCAGCCGCTACGAGCGGCCACGCGCCGTGAGGCGCTCCCGGTCCGGCACCCGCCTTCTGCTGGTCCCTCGTGGGCCACGTCGCGATGGCCCACACTGACCATTTTCCACGCCATGTCCACGTTCGGCACCATCCCGGACACGCGTGCACCTACGGTGGCTCATGGGCACTCACGACCTCGACGATCCGGAGCGGGCCATGGAGATCGACCTGGTCGGGGCCGTGGTGGCCGCCGCGGCGCAATCGCACGAGCCGCTCGATGCCCAAGCGCTCGATGCCGCCCTCGGGCTCACCGACGATCCGGACGCGGACGCGCCGGATTCTGCAGACGAGCCCAGTCCCCACCCGACGTGACGACGGACGCCACACAGGCCGTAGCCTTGGTCGCGTTCTGTCCTCGTGCGAAAGAGTTCACCTCGTGTTCCGTCGTGTGCCACGTGACGAGGCCTTCTACGGCCTGCTCGGTCGCACGGCCGCGCACACGCTCGCGGCCGCCCGTGAACTCCCTGCCCTCCTCGGAGCCACCTCCGACGCCGAACGCAAAGCGGTCGCCAAGGCCATCGCCGACCTCGAAGGTGCTGGTGACGCGGCCACTCACGAGGTCATCCGATCTGCCACCGCTGCCTTCCTCACGCCCTTCGACCGGGCCGATCTGATCACCCTCGCACGCGCTCTGGACAACTGCCTCGACCAGATCGAGCTCGCCGCCGACCTGGTCCGCCTGCACCGTCTCTCCACCTTCCCGCCGCGCGTCGGCCGCCAGGTCGACACGATCCTGAGGATGAGCGAACTGACGGTCGAGGCGATGCCCCGGCTGCGCTCTCCTGAGTCCCTCGCCGACTTCTGGATCGAGATCAACCGGCTCGAGAACATGGGGGACAAGGCCCATCGCAAACTCACCGTCGAGATCCTCGAGGAGTACGCCACCGACCCGATCACGGCCCTGCGCCTGCTGCTCGTCGTCGAGGCCCTGGAGGCAGCCATCAACGCCTTCGAGACGGTGGCCGACACGATCGAGGGCATCGCGGTCAAGGAGTCCTGAGCGGTGGACCTCCCCCTCGTGCTCGTCGTGGCACTGGCACTGATCTTCGGTTACACCAACGGGTTCCACGACGCGGCCAACGCGATCGCCACCTCCGTCTCGACGCGTGCCCTGACGCCACGCATCGCGCTCGCCCTCGGCGCTGCCGCCAACCTCGTCGGCGCCTTCTTCGGCACCCGGGTGGCAGAGACCGTTGGGGAGGGGATCCTCGAGCCGGAGGGACTGGGTCTCGCCCCGGTCGCCGGAGCCCTCGTCGGTGCCATCGGATGGAATTTGGTCACCTGGTGGCGCGGCCTGCCGTCCTCCTCGTCGCATGCCCTGATCGGTGGCCTCGTCGGCGCTGCTGTCGCCACCGGTGCCGATGTGCGCTGGACCCCGGTCGTCGAGCTCGTCATCGCGCCGATGCTGCTGTCCCCGTTGCTCGGGCTTGCTCTCGGCTGGACCCTGATGACGGCGATCGCGTGGATCTTCCGTCATCGCGATCGGCCCTCGTCCGCTCGCGGCTTCCGCTCGGCGCAGACGGTCTCGGCGGCCGCCATGGCCTTCGGGCACGGCATGCAGGATGCGGCCAAGGTCTCCGGCGTGGTCGTCCTGGCTCTGATGGCCTCCGGCAACCGCCCCTCCCAGGGCACCGACATCCCGCTCTGGGTGGTCGGGCTCAGTGGGCTGGCCATGTCGATCGGCACGTATGCCGGTGGGTGGCGGATCATGCGCACCCTCGGCTCCCGGATCGTCCCTCTCACCCCGCCGCAGGGGTTCGCCGCGGAGACGGCTGCCGCCATCACGCTCGCGATCGCCACCGCTCTGCGGGCCCCGATCTCGACGACCTACACGATCACGTCGGGGATCATCGGAGTCGGGACGGCGACCAACTCACGCGCGGTGCGCTGGGACGTCGGTCGGGACATTCTCACGGCGTGGCTGCTCACCCTCCCCGGCGCGGCCCTGGCGGCCGCCGCCTCGGCGTGGCTCTTCGCCCTCGCCTGACGGGTCCCGACCAGGGCCGTCCAGTTCCAACCAGGACCAACGAGAACCGATCAGCCGAAGCGACCGCTGATGTAGTCCTCGGTCGCCTGCTCGTCGGGGTTGCTGAAGATCTTCTGCGTGTCCCCGACCTCGACCAGGCGGCCCGGCTGGCCGGTGGCCTTGAGGTTGAAGAAGGCGGTCTGGTCCGAGACGCGAGCCGCCTGCTGCATGTTGTGCGTGACGATGACGATCGTGAACTGGCTCTTCAGCTCGTTGATCAGGTCCTCGATGGCCAGCGTCGAGATCGGGTCGAGCGCAGAGCACGGCTCATCCATCAGCAGCACCTGCGGCTCGACCGCGATGGCGCGGGCGATGCACAGGCGCTGCTGCTGGCCACCGGAGAGGCCGGCGCCGGGCTTGTCGAGGCGGTCCTTGACCTCGTTCCAGAGGTTGGCACCCTTGAGCGACTTCTCCACGACCTCATCGAGGCGCTTCTTGTTCTTGACGCCGTTGAGCTTCAGGCCAGCGGCGACGTTGTCCTTGATCGACATCGTCGGGAACGGGTTGGGCCGCTGGAAGACCATGCCGACGGTGCGGCGCACGTCGACCGGGTCCATGGTCCTCGCGTAGAGGTCCTGGTCGTCGAGGAGAACCTTGCCGTCCACCCGTCCGCCGGGGATCACCTCATGCATCCGGTTGAGCGTCCGTAGCACCGTGGACTTGCCACACCCGGACGGGCCGATGAAGGCCGTCACCGAGCGGGGCTCCACGGTCATCGAGACGCCCTCGACGGCCTTGAAGTCGCCGTAGAAGATGTCGAGGTCCTTGACGTCAATGCGCTTGGCCATGTGTCTGTCGTTTCTTTCGTATGCCGTGGGGTCGCGGGAAGGGGGTCAGCTCACCTTGCTGAAGCGGCCGAGGAAGCGGCCCAGCAGGTTGAGGACGA
>DAOLRO010000265.1:0-3114 GCA_035418665.1 Phycicoccus sp. | reverse complement strand
GCATCGGTCCGGCTCCATCGCGCGACCGCCGAGGGTGACAACGAATAGACATGAGCCGGCCGCCCCCGCCCCACCACCGGCGCCTGCTCCCGCACCACCAGACCAGCATCCATCAGCACCGACAAGTGGGCACGAATTGCATTGTGGTGCAACGGGATCGCCCGCCCGAGATCCCCGACCAACAACCCAGTGGGAGCCACGCGCAAAGCCTCGAACACGGCATACCGGCTCGGATCCCCGAGAGCCTGACTCTCGCTGAGGATCGACGACTCCAAAGCACCCGCGCGGCGTCCCACGATTCGATTCTCCTCCGCGCCCTGGATGCCCTACATTATGTCCGTCCTAGCACAGATTTAATCCCCGGAGGGTGGGAACATGAGCAGCAATTTGGCGAGCGCGACGGAGGAGCGCGCCGCTCGACTGGCCAAGGAGGAGGAGTACCACCGCAAGCACGACAAGAAGTGGTGGATCGCTCTGATCATGGTCGTCGTCGGGTCCTTCGGGGTCCTGTTGTGGATGGGCCAGCAGATCAACCTGGCCAAGCCGCCGATCCCGACCAAGGTCACGGTGGCCAGCTCGACCCTCATGACCGGGGACGACATCAAGCAGGGCCAGGCGATCTGGCAGTCCATGGGTGGCCAGGAGGTGGGCTCGGTCTGGGGTCACGGTGCCTACGTCGCCCCCGACTGGACGGCCGACTACCTCCACCGTGAGGCGACCTTCATCCTCGACAGCTGGGCCGCCAAAGAGGGCGCGGCGACCTACGACCAGGCCGACGTCGAGACCCAAGCAGCGCTCAAGGCCCGCCTCAAGCAACTGCTCCGCACCAACACCCACGACGCCGCCACGGGCACGGTCACCCTGGACCCGATCCGCCAGGAGGCCTACGAGGCCAACGTCAAGTACTACACGGACCTGTTCATCAACGGACACGAGCACTTCGCGATCCAGAAGAACTCGCTCCACACCGAGGACCAGGCCCGCCTCGTCACCGACTTCTTCTTCTGGACGTCCTGGTCGGCCTCGACCAACGCCCCGAACCTGGACATCACCTACACCCAGAACTGGCCGCACGAGCCCCTGATCGACAACGTGCCGCCGCCGTCGAACCTCATGTGGTCCCTCGTCAGCATCATCCTGCTGCTCGCGGGCATCGCGGGGATGATCTACTACCACACCTCGATGGCCGAGAAGGACACCGGCGAGCCCGAAGAGGTCCCCGAGAACGACCCGCTCCTGGGCTACCAGCCGACCCCGAGCCAGAAGGCCACGCTCAAGTACTTCTTCATCGTCGGTCTGCTCTTCGTCCTCCAGATCACCATGGGCATCCTCACCGCGCACTACGGCGTCGAGGGCGGGGCTCTCTACGGCATCCCGATCGACCAATTCCTTCCGTATGCCGTGGTGCGCACCTGGCACACCCAACTCGGCATCTTCTGGATCGCCACCGCGTGGCTGGCCACCGGGTTGTATGTCGCCCCCGCCGTGGGTGGCAAGGAGCCGAAGTTCCAGCGCCTCGGCGTCAATGTCCTCTGCGGCGCGCTCGTCGTCGTCGTCCTCGGCTCGATGGCCGGTCAGTGGATGTCGATCATGGGCAAGCTCGGCTACGGCAACAAGATCAACTTCTGGCTCGGCACCCAGGGCCTGGAGTACGTCGACCTCGGTCGGGTCTGGCAGATCGGCCTCACCATTGGCCTGCTGCTCTGGCTCTTCCTCATGTGGCGCGCCGCGTCCCCGGCCATCCGGCGCTCGCGCGTGGTCGCCAAGGCCACCGGTGACGGACACATCGACCCGACGATCGAGGCGCCGCTGGCCGGTGGCTCGCAGCGCTCGCTCGTCATCATGCTCATCGTGTCGTGTGCGGCGATCGCCGGCTTCTACTTCGCGGCCTTCGGCATCGGCTCCTCCACGCACCTCTCGCTCATCGAGTACTGGCGCTGGTGGGTCGTCCACCTGTGGGTCGAGGGCTTCTTCGAGGTCTTCGCCACGGTCGTCATGGCCTTCCTCTTCAGCCGGCTCGGGCTGGTCAAGCCCCGCTCGGCGACGAGTGCGACCATCGCGGCGACGGCGATCTTCCTCCTCGGCGGCATCATCGGCACCGCGCACCACCTCTACTTCACGGGTTCGCCCGAGGTCGTGCTTGCGCTCGGCTCGGCGTTCTCCGCGCTCGAGGTGGTCCCGCTGGCCCTGCTCGGCTTCGAGGCCTTCAAGCACCTCAAGCTGCTCAAGGTCCGCAAGTGGGTGGCCGGCTACAAGTGGGCGATCTACTTCTTCGTGTCGGTGTCCTTCTGGAACATGCTCGGCGCAGGCGTCTTCGGCTTCCTCATCAACCCGCCGATCTCGCTCTTCTACGTCCAGGGCTTGAACCTCACGCCGCTCCACGGCCACACCGCCCTCTTCGGGGTCTACGGCATGCTCGGCATCGGACTCATGCTCTTCTGCGTGCGCTCGCTCATGCCCGGCAAGGAGTGGAACGACAAGCCGATCGCCATCGGCTTCTGGTGCCTCAACGGTGGCCTGTTCCTCATGGCCATCCTGTCGCTGCTCCCACTGGGTCTGGCGCAGGCCTGGGCGAGCATCGAGCACGGCCTCTGGTACGCCCGCTCCGATGAGTTCCTCTACGACAACACCATGACGATCATCCGTTGGCTCCGGGTCCCCGGCGACACGATCTTCGGCATCGGTGCGCTCTCGATCGGCGTCTTCATGGTCGGCCTGCTCACCGGCTGGTCGATCAAGAAGGACGGTCGCGACGTCGAGGTCGGCACGGTCACCGCGGTCGAGGGTTCCGAGGGCGAGAAGGAAACCGTCGACGCCTGAGGAAACCCAAGCAAAACCACAAGGTATGCCGGCCGCTCACCGTGAGCGGCCGGCATACCTTTCCTGTTTGGTCCAGTGGGCGGTCCTTCGGCGGGTCCGGTGTCCCCTCTTCTGGCGACTGACGCCGGGGGCGAATCGTCGGAAGACTCGAGTGGACATCAGAAGGTGGAGGCACGGCATGTTCTGTACTGGGTGCGGGCTCCAGTTGCCCGAGCAGGGGCGCTTCTGTCCCAAATGCGGTCGTCCCGTGGCGGGTCAGGCCCCGCCACCAGCGGTGCCCCCGGTGATACCGGC
>DAOLRO010000264.1:1540-3130 GCA_035418665.1 Phycicoccus sp. | reverse complement strand
CCGACCGCATGAGTCCCTGGGGGTCATCACCCTTGGCCTGGTCCACGCGAATCGGGTGGAGGAGGCTCTCCGTCGGGCTTTGGCCGAGACCGAGGACCCCCAGGTGCGTGAGTTCTTCGCCGAGGATGCTGCCGAGCGGTTCTTCGTCAAGAACCTCGAACGCGTCCAAGGCGACGAGCGCGACGCCATCATCCTGTCGATCGGTTATGGCAAGACCCCGCATGGGCGTGTCCTCCACCGCTTCGGGCCCTTGAACATTGCCGGGGGGGAGCGGCGACTCAACGTGGCGATCACCCGTGCCCGGCGCCGGATGACGGTCGTGTCCGCACTCGTGGCCGAGGATCTCGACCCGAGTCGCCTGAACGCGCGAGGCGCCCAGTTGCTCCGAGACTTTCTCGTGTATGCCGGGGCGCAAGGATCGCGTGCGCCCGCACCTTCGGCGGCGGTCGGCACTCGCGAGGCGTCGGCGTTGGTGGGCGAGTTGGCCGATCGGCTGCGGGACCAGGGTCTGGTCGTCCACGAGGGACTCGGCGCCTCCGCGGACACCATCGAGCTCGCGGTCGAGAAGGTGGGCGCCCCCGGCGAGCTCGCGGTGGCCATCGAAACCGACGGACACTCATCCGCCCCGGGTGGCTCACACCTCCTGGCTCGTGACCGTGATCGCATCAGGCCGGAACAACTGCGACGGTTGGGGTGGATCACGATGCGGATCTGGACCACGGACATCTTCAGGGATCCGGCGCGTGACGTCGAACGGATCCGGATCGCGGCCGGTGGTGCACCAGCGTTGGCCGGCGATGACGATGGGGACTGACCGGACCGAGCCGGAGGTGTCGAGCGTGCCCCCGGAGAGGCCAGCAGGCCATCCCCCGGACACCGAATCCGAGCCGGTGCAGCGCGCCCGTGGACCTCGCCGCGCGAGCCGTCCGGCCACGGGGTTCTCGGAACTGGAGGCCGCGGACGAGGCCGGACGCGTCGCTCACGCCCGTCAAGCGCGCCCGGATGTCAGCGTGGACGACACGGACCAGGGGTGGGGTGAGGCCGGGGCCCACCCGTCGCGCGATCAGTGGATGCGCGACCAGCGCCCACCGCACTGGGGCCGTGACTAGCTTCAGACAGCAAGAAGGGGGTGACCCCGCATCGCGGGATCACCCCCTTCTCGGGAGTGTCAGATATCAGCCACGCGCACGCAGGGTGTCGCGGATCTCCTTGAGGAGCTCGACGGACTCGTCGACCTCCGGAGCGGCCTCCTCGTCCTTCTTGAAGCGAGCCGAGGCAGCCTCGTAGGGCTTGACGACGACGAAGTAGACGACGGCAGCGAGGATGATGAAGCCGATGATGGCGGTGATCATCGGGCCGTAGAACAGCTGGTTGTCACCGATGCCGATGGAGAGGCTGTCGAAGTTCGGGGCGCCGCCGATGAGGGCGATGATGTCCATCAGGAACTTCACCACGGCCTCGACGACCTTGCCGAAGGCACCCGCGATGATGACGGCAACGGCGAGTTCGACGACGTTGCCCTGGAGGAGGAAGTTCTTGAAACCCTTCATGGGTAATGTCCTTCAATTCGTGTGAGGGGATGCGCCCCGG
>DAOLRO010000264.1:0-1440 GCA_035418665.1 Phycicoccus sp. | reverse complement strand
CGATGAGTGCACCGTCGAGATCATGCAGGCTCACCCGGCTGCCCGCGTGCGCGAGATCGAGGGAGCGAGCGTCGACGACCAGCACGTGCAGGGCGACCAGGTCGCTGGTCAAACCCTCGGCCACGGACCGTGGCACGAAGCGCGAGGCTGTCAGGGCCTCACCTCGCCGGGCGGGCCCGGCGAGTCGGCGCCCGATGGCCATCCGTGGCTCGACGAGGAACAGGTCGCCCACGTCGGCGGCAATCGTGCGTGTGGTCAGGTCTCGCTCGCCCAGCACACTGCCCGACGGAAGGTCCCTGGTGGTGACGAGGATGGCCGTCGACACCGGCCGTGGTGGAGCCGCGAGGTGCACCACGCCGGCTCCCGCCCCCGACAGCAGGCACACCGCCACGACGCGCCGCAACACGTCGCGTCGCCACCGGGACAGGCGACTGCGTTGCCGGCCCGATGCCTTGGCGCGGTGTGGGAGATGCCGCTGGAGGAAGGTCACCCTCGCACGCTAGAAGCCGGTGGCGACCCGACACGAGCATCAGCTCGAGGCTGTGGACGACACACCCTTGGCTGCAGAGGCTGTGGACGACGAGCCGGACGTGCCGGACGAACCAGCCGACTGGGCTGCAGACCCGCTCGATGCGGCGCCGGTCGAGGAGGCGTCCTTGCTGGAGCCGGCGCGGGACGAGGAATCGGAGCCGCTGGTGCCCGAAGTGCCCGAGGTGGCTGATTCTCCGGAGCCCGCTCCACCCGACCCACCCTTGGCCGCGGGGCTCTTGGAGCTCTCACTGCGGCTGTCGGTCTTGTAGAAGCCGCTCCCCTTGAAGACGACACCGACGGAGTTGAAGAGCTTGCGCAGGCGGCCACCGCACTCGGGACACTCCGTCAGGGAGTCGTCCGTGAAGGACTGGACGATGTCGAACCGGTGATCACACTCGGTGCACGCGTAGGCATACGTCGGCACGGGTCATTGCTCCTGCGTCAGGGAAGGTGGGTGCCACGCGTCCGGCGGGCCAGCCACCGGCGCCACGAGGCGTCTCGACAAGGATACGGGCTCAATCCTGCGGTGGCCGAGTGCGCGTCCAGCCCGCCAATCGGCCTTCTTGGCTCACGGCATACAAACGCTTCTGTGCAGCCGAACGCTCCTTGCTCGGCGCAATGACGAGGAGTTGGTCATCGCGACGCAAGAGGGTCGTCGGCCCGGGGACGAAACTGTGCCCGTCGCGCACGACGAGGGCGACGTTGCATTCGCGGGGAAGGCGAAGTTCGTGCACCTGGACGCCGGCCAGTTTGGATCCGTGCCCGATGTGGACCTCGAGGATCTCCGCATCCAGCTCATCGAGGGGTGTGGCCTCGACCTGAAGGTCGACCTGGTGGTGGGACTGCACGATGCCCAACCTGCGAGCAACCCAAGGCAGCGTCGGTGCTTGGACGATGGTGAAGACCAGG
>DAOLRO010000263.1:0-3186 GCA_035418665.1 Phycicoccus sp. | reverse complement strand
TTGACGCACTCCCGGGCCAGACTACAATGCAGATACGAGCCACGCGGCGCCTGATGCCGGCGGCGTCCCGGTCGGCGAGCCGACGAAGGAGGGGCCATCATGTCACGGCACGGCAGCATCCGCGCTTTCGTCCTTCTCTGCAGCATCCTCCTGCTCTTCCTCGCGCCGTCGGCCTCGGGGGCCACCAAGAAGATCATCTTGGATCCGGCGGCCGAGCCATCCTGGCAGGTGGCTGTGAACGGGATCGCGAGTAGGTCCAGCGACGCCGCCACCGATGTGATCATGACGAGCGGCGGCGTCGCGTGGGTGGCCGGCGCCGTCGAGGACCAGTCCGGGAACCACGACCTCAGCCTCACCAAGATCGTCAATGGCGTGCGCAAGTGGACAAAGACCTACGACGCCTACGGTGGCCCCGACGCTGCGCGACAGCTGGCCGTGGGGCCGGGCGGCGTCGTCTACACGGTCGGTCTCTCGTACAAGAGCGGCGCCGTCGGCCTTCTCCTCGTCAAGTGGTCGCCCGGTGGCGCCATCCTCTGGAAGAGGCGCTACGACATCGCCGCTGCGTTAATCACCGGCACGGGCGTGGTCGTCGACAAGGCCGGCAACGTCACGGTCTGCGGGTACGAATCCTGGCTGATGTCGTCGACCGGGAAGTGGGTCATGCGCAGCTACACCCCCGGCGGGGCGCTGCGCTGGAAGTGGCTGTACGCTCCCGGGAGCGGCGGTACCGCCGTACCCGAGGACATATGCGTGGCCGGCGACGGCAGCGTGTACGCGACCGGCTATCTCGACAACTCCGGCGTCCAAACGGCGATGACGGTGCGCGTCAGCGCGGCCGGCAAGAAGCTGTGGATGAAGACGTACCGCGGCCCGGACGGCCTCGGCGCCACCACCTCCGCCATCGTGCGCTGCCCCAGCGGAGGCGTCTACGTCTGCGGCCAGGTCCAGACCTCAGCCCACAACCAGGACGGTCTTGTGATGCGCTATGCGCCCAACGGAGCGCGCAGGGTCTTCGCCCTGGATACGGCCGGCGGCGGGACGCACAACGAGCGCTTCAACGACCTGACGGTGACCTCCACGAAGAAGATTATCGCGGTCGGCAGCAGTAGCGTGAGCGGTACCTACGACTGTCGCAGCGTCACCTATCGGAGCGACGGGACCCTCGCCGTTGCTCTCACCTTCCCGGGCACCAACGGCGGCGGCTTCACCTGCGTCGCTGCCGACTCGATGGGTGGTTTCGTCGCCGGAGGGTACTGGTGGACATCAGCGACGAACTGCGAGCTCTGCGCCGTGCGCGGCTCCACCCTGACGGGCGGCGGCTGGTGGGCGACGCTCTTCCCCAACCCGGTCGCCTCGACCGCGGGCCGCGCCACTGCCATTGCCGCACGCGGCAATGTCGTCGTGGTCGTCGGCGAGTACGAGAGCACGGTGACCTCGGACTCGGACCAGATCGTGCTCGGGTTCGTCTACTGACGGCACACCGACGAAGGGCAGCGAGAGAGGGCGCAGGGGCGAAGACGGGCGCCGAGGGCCAAGGCCCTCGGCGCCCGTCTTTGCCTATCCGGCACCGACCTGCCGGTGTCGGTCAGCGGCGAGCTTGCGGGGCGTCGAAACTACGGAAGACCGGTAGCGGCTGTCAGGCTCAAGACTGGTAGCGGCGGTAGGACTCGAACCTACGACACGCGGATTATGATTCCGCTGCTCTGACCATCTGAGCTACGCCGCCACCGAAGGGAAGAGGATGATACCACCCGCTCGCCGAGGCCCTCAATCCGCACCCTTGGCCTAATCCCGGTGCGCGATCGAAGTCCGACATGCCAAGGCGCGACGATGCGCCACGTCCCGACGCAGGCGCCTCGCGTCAGGCTCCGCCACGGTTGAAGTCGTCCCCCCTTTCCTCTAGTCTCTCCCTGCTCTTGGGGGAGTGCCCGAGTGGCTAAAGGGGGCGGACTGTAAATCCGTTGGCGCAGCCTACCTAGGTTCGAATCCTAGCTCCCCCACCAGCGAGCCCGGTTAGCTCAGTCGGCAGAGCACCTCCATGGTAAGGAGGGGGTCCACGGTTCGAGTCCGTGACCGGGCTCCAGTATTCTTGCGCGTTCGTCGCCCCGTTCACACACGGGCTTCTGCACCGCAAGACATCGGGTCCGCGTGCATCCTCGCCGCAAAACGCACCCGGGCACTGCAGTCAGGGCGTACCGGCGTCCTCAGCAAGGCAGACAGCTTCGCAGCCGCCGGCGCGAGCGGCGCGGGCGAGCCGCCGGTCGCCGGTGACCAGCGGCAACCCGGTCACGACCGCGAGTGCGACGTAGCAGGCATCGTAGACCGTGACCTCGAGTGTCAACCCTAGGTCAAGGGCATCTCCGACCAATGCTCTCAGTGGTATCCGCCGATACGGAAGGTCCAGGATCCGGCCAAGAGCCCTCTGAGCATCCTCCCGCGACCATGCCTCCCTGCGCACCCGTTTCCAGAGGGCGTTGGCGCACTCGACGTCGAAGAGGTCGACCGTGATCGAGTCCTCAGCGTGCCTGCGTGCGGCGGCAAACCACCGCTCGGCTCGAGGACTGCACACCTCGACGTCGACGATAGGCAGAATCGCGCTCGCGTCGACAACGGACGGCTCGGCATCATCCGTCAACGGTCCTCCCGGTCCTTTCGGATCAGCGTGGCGCTGTCGGCGCCCATCTTCCCGCCGAGTTTGCGGGCCATCTCCTCGCGGAAACGGCGAGCGTCCTCGAGCCACTCGTCCGCCGACCATGTCCTTTCGGGCGCGTTGAGGCCACGCTCGAGCAGGACGATGATCTCGGCGGTAAGCGAGCGGTGCTCAACGGCGGCGCGCAGCTTGATGTCGTCGTAGAGCTTCTGAGGGATTCCGCGGACGTGAAGAATCGGCATGATAATCGCCTCCTTCGCATCCACGATACCTCCAGTGGTTGCATTCTGCAACACCCTGCTCATACGAGCTTTGACGAGCGTAGGGAACCGCGACGAGAAGGGCGAGGGTGACGACAGGGTCGGGAGGGTGACGATTCCGGCCGACGCAGGGTGACACTGGTCCGCTCTACATCGAGACCGGGGCAGCGACGCCTCTTGACGAGGCCTGAGCCATATCCTGAGCCATATCAGCAGATCCCCGGCAGGAGTTCGCCGACCGGCATGTCGAGGACGCGGCGCGTGCCGAAGATGGTG
>DAOLRO010000262.1:0-3202 GCA_035418665.1 Phycicoccus sp. | reverse complement strand
GACCAGATCTGCCTTGTTCACTGTCAACTCCATCGATGTGGGGTTCACCGAGGGGCGCCCCCGGTGACATGGGAGTCGGAGTTTTCCGACCTGACAAAGACGTTAGGCGGGTGCTCCATTCGAGTCCAACACCCCTGCGCCGGTTTGCGTTGTCCCACAAGGACATTCACCTGCTTGACCAACCTGGGGCCCGGCTCTGCAGCCGCGTGCGCAGATGAAGCACCGGAACGCGAATGCTGTTGTGGCACAATGGGATTCACCCGAACTCGAACGATGCTTGCCCCGGACAGCAGTCAGGGGGTCAATCACACGGTTCACACCAGTCACAGGAGGAACAGGTCAACGGGCTCCCGATGGACGTGAAATCCGTTGGGCGACACGGCGTGTCGCCCAACGGATCGGCTCAACTGGCTTGTGTCGTCTGGGGCTTCCAGGACGGACGGGCGCCCTCGTAGTCGGTGATCATGTCCTCGTGACGCAGTGTCAGGCTGATGTCGTCGAGGCCCTCCAGCAGGCGCCACCGCGTGTAGTCGTCGACCTCGAAGGACGCCACGATGTCACCGGCCGTCACCGTGCGGGACTCCAGGTCCACCGTCACCGACGTGCCCGGCTCGTTCTCCAGGAGCTTCCAGATGAGCTCGATGTCGTCCTGCCCGAGGACGGCAGTGAGGAGCCCCTGCTTGCCACTGTTGCCACGGAAGATGTCGGCGAAGCGCGACGACAGCACGGCTCGGAAGCCGTAGTTCATGAGCGCCCAGACCGCGTGCTCCCGCGACGACCCCGTCCCGAAATCGGGACCGGCGACGAGGACCGAGCCCCCGGCATACATCGGGTTGTTGAGGATGAACGTGTCGTCCTTGCGCCAGGCCGCGAAGAGGCCGTCCTCGAAGCCGGACTTGGTGACCCGCTTGAGGTATTCGGCCGGGATGATCTGGTCGGTGTCGACATTGCTGCGGCGCAGCGGTACCCCGATGCCGGTGTGCGTGGTGAAGGCGTCCATGGTCAGTTGCTCCCTGCAGTGACGGGGGTGACGGGCTCGAGATCGGCCGGGCTGGAGAGGGTGCCGCGCACGGCCGTGGCTGCGGCCACCAGCGGGCTGACGAGGTGGGTGCGCCCACCCTTGCCCTGACGCCCCTCGAAGTTGCGGTTGGAGGTCGATGCCGAGCGCTCCTGCGGCGCGAGCTTGTCGGGGTTCATGGCCAGGCACATGGAGCACCCGGGGAGGCGCCACTCGGCACCCGCAGCCTCGAAGACATCACCGAGCCCCTCGGCCTCCGCCTGCAGGCGCACCCGCGCCGAGCCGGGGACAACGAGCATCCGGACGCTGTCGGCGACCTTGCGGCCCTTGAGGACGGCTGCGACGGCCCGAAGGTCCTCGATGCGACCGTTGGTGCAGGAGCCGACAAAGACGGTGTCCACGGGGATCTCGCGCAGTGGGGTGCCGGCCGTCAGGCCCATGTAGTCGAGGGCGCGCTGGGCGGCCTGCTTGTCGTTGTCGTCGCCCATGAGCTCAGGATCCGGGACCGACTCCCCCAGCGGCGCCCCCTGGCCAGGGTTGGTGCCCCAGGTGACGAACGGCGTCAGGGTGTTGGCGTCGAGGGTGACCTCAGCATCGAAGACCGCGTCATCGTCGGTGCGGAGCGCGCTCCAAGCGGCCACGGCCGCATCCCAGTCGGCACCCTTGGGCGCATGGTCCAGTCCGTCGAGGTAGGCGAATGTCGTCTCGTCGGGGGCGATCATGCCGGCGCGGGCACCGGCCTCGATCGACATATTGCAGATCGTCATCCGCGCCTCCATCGAGAGCGAGCGGATCGCCGAACCGCGGTACTCGAGGACGTAACCCTGGCCCCCACCGGTTCCGATCTTGGCGATGACCGCGAGCACGATGTCCTTGGCGGTCACGCCCTCTGCGAGTTCGCCGTCGACGGTGATCGCCATGGTCTTGAAGGGCTTGAGCGGCAGGGTCTGGGTCGCCAGGACGTGCTCGACCTCGGACGTGCCGATGCCGAAGGCCAGCGCTCCGAAGGCCCCGTGCGTCGAGGTGTGGCTGTCGCCGCAGACGACGGTCATGCCCGGCTGGGTGAGGCCGAGCTGCGGACCGACGACGTGGACGATGCCCTGCTCGGCGTCGCCCATCGGATAGAGGCGGACCCCGAACTCCGCGCAGTTGGCGCGCAGGGTGTCGACCTGGGTCTTGGAGATCAGGTCGGTGATCGGGCCCGGCGTCGTGGGGACGTTGTGGTCCTCCGTGGCCAGGGTGAGATCGGGTCGACGGACCGGCCGACCGGACAGACGAAGTCCATCGAAGGCCTGCGGACTGGTCACCTCGTGGAGCAGATGCAAGTCGATGTAGAGCAGGTCCGGCTCACCCTCGCCCCGCCGCACGACGTGCGACTCCCAGACCTTTTCCGCCAGTGTCCCGGCCATCGTGTGTCACCTTCCGCTGTGGTTCGCTCTGCAAGCGCGGAGGTATGCCGCGCCGTCGCCCTCCCATCGTCGCCCCGCCGTCCGCGTGGCGAGATTTGCGTCTCATGAGTCGAGACGGCAGACTCAGGGCATGGACTCATCGAGTGGGGTCGGCGTCTTGGACAAGGCCGCCGTCGTGTTGAGCGCCCTGGAGGCAGGACCATCCACGTTGGCGCAGTTGGTGACGGCGACCGGTTTGGCCCGTCCAACGGCGCATCGCCTGGCGGTCGCGCTGGAGCACCACCGGCTGGTGACCCGTGACATGCAGGGCCGTTTCGTCCTGGGGCCTCGGCTCGGCGAGCTGGCGGCAGCTGCCGGCGAGGACCGACTGCTGGCCGCTGCCGGGCCTGTGCTGGGTGCGTTGCGCGATCACACGAACGAGTCGGCCCAGCTCTTCCGCCGGCAGGGTGACCACCGCGTGTGCGTCTCTGCTGCCGAGCGCCCCGTGGGCCTGCGTGACTCGATCCCGGTCGGCGCAGCCTTGACGATGCTCGCCGGTTCGGCTGCCCAGGTGCTGCTCGCGTGGGAAGAGCCGGACCGCCTGCACCGCGGTCTCCAGGGTGCGGCCTTCAACGCGAGCGCCCTCTCCGGAGTCCGACGCCGCGGGTGGGCCCAGTCCGTGGGTGAGCGCGAGCCCGGCGTCGCGTCGGTCTCTGCTCCGGTCCGCTCCCCCTCGGGGCGGGTCATCGCTGCGGTGTCGATCTCGGGGCCGATCGAGCGACTGTCGCGCCAGCCC
>DAOLRO010000261.1:0-3258 GCA_035418665.1 Phycicoccus sp. | reverse complement strand
AGCTTGGTGCCGCCGTCGCCCTCGTCCTTGATGATCTCGCCCTTCTCACGCGGCGGGCGCTTGGCGAACTCCACGACCTTGGTCCACGAGTTGTCCAGGCCGACCTGACCGGCGTCGACGCCGAGGTCGGCGAGGGTCCAGGTCTCGACCGGCTTCTTCTTGGCCGCCATGATCCCCTTGAAGGAGGGGTAGCGCGGCTCGTTGATCTGGTCCGTGACGGAAACCAGCGCCGGGAGGGATGCCTCGATGGTCTCGACGCTCGCGTCGTTGTCGCGGCGGATCGTGAGCTTCTCGCCGTCGAGGGTGAGCTCGGAGGCGTAGGTGACCTGCGGCAGGCCGAGGCGCTCGGCGAGCATCGCGGGGACGACGCCCATGGTGCCGTCGGTCGAGGCCATGCCGGTGATGACGAGCTGCGGGGAGCCGTCGGTCGCCTTCTTGATCGCCTCGGCGAGGACCAACGACGTGGCGGGCGCGTCGGAGCCGTGGATGGCGTCATCGCAGACGTGGACGGCCTTGTCGGCGCCCATCTGGAGGGCCTTCTTGAGGGCGTCGGCGGCGCGCTCGGGGCCGATCGTGACGACGGTGACCTCGCCGCTGGTGGCCTCGGCGAGCTTGAGCGCCTCTTCGACGGCGTACTCGTCGAGCTCGCTGAGGAGCCCGTCGACGCCCTCGCGGTCGACGGTGTTGTCCGACTCGTTGAACGTGCGGTCGGCCTGGGCGTCCGGCACGTGCTTGACGCAGACGACGATGTTCATGCGTGCCTCATCCTTCTCGTGGATTGGGTGGCAAGGGATCCCGGACATCCTCTCAGGTCAGGATGCCCTCAGCCCCACCGCGAGGGCGTGACGATCACCACGCCGGGTGAGGACCATGCCTGGGGATGCCCTGCGCACAGGCTGGCCGATGGCGCACCCATACCTGCACCACCAGGCAGGCTCTGCGAATCGTGTGCGCTCACCTTGGCCAATGGCGCTCCCATGGCTACGCCACTGGCCAAGGTCTGCCACCAAAGGCACAAACTGTCGTATGCCGTGGGGCTGGGTCCGGGAGGCAATCTCCCGTCCCAGCCCCACGGCATACGAAGCAACAGACGTCAGCGGCCGGTGAAGGTCGGCTTCTCCTTGGCGACGAAGGCGCGCATGCCGATCTTCTGGTCGTCGGTGGCGAAGAGGGAGGCGAAGGCCATCCGCTCGATCTCCAGCCCGGTCGCGAGGTCGACCTCGAGACCGCGATCGATGACCTGCTTGGCCGCGGCCAGCGCCATTGCCGGGCCGCCGACATAGCGGCTGGCCCACTCCCGAGCCGCGGCGTAGACGTCCTCGCCCTCGGGCACGACCTGATTGACCAGGCCCATGGCCAAAGCTTCTTCGGCGCCGATGAAGCGACCGGAGAAGACGATCTCCTTGGCCCGCGACGGCCCGATGAGCCGAGCCGCCCGCTGGGTGCCCCCCATGCCCGGGATGACACCCAAGGTGATCTCGGGGAAGCCGACCTTGGCCTTGGCGCCGGCGATCCGGAAGTCACAGCACAGCGCCACCTCGAAGCCACCACCGAGTGCATAGCCGGTGATCGCTGCAATGGTCGGCTTGGGCAGGGCGGCGAGGTCGTTGGTGAAGTCCTGCAGGAGTCGGCCATAGGCCGTCATCCCGACCAGATCCAGGTCGACCATTTCCTTGATGTCGGCGCCGGCAGCGAAGACCTTCTCCCCGCCGTAGACGATCACGGCACTTATGTCGGAGCGCGTGGCGATCTCAGGAAGCAGGTCACCGATCTCGCGTCCCAGTTGCGCGCACAGGGCGTTCATCGGGGGCCGGTTCAGCCGGATCGTCGCGATGCCGTCCTCGACCTCGAGCCGGACGAGCTCGGCTTGAGAGTCCGCCGACATCAGGCGCCGCCCCCGGTCCCGCCTGCGGTCGGCTGACCGTTCTCGTCGAGGCCGAAGGCGCGCTGGTGCCAGAACTGCACCGTCGAGAGCACCAACTGGATCGCGACACCCACGGTCGCCGGCACGCTCGTCCCGGGCACGAGGATGTGGTCGCTCGCGATGGCGACCGTGCCGTTGCCGATGCCGGACTTCACGCAGTTGAGGGTGAGGTTGAGCTCGTTGCACACCTCGAGCAGGCGGGCGCGGTCGCCGGCGATCTCCTCGGGGAGTTGCCACTGGCCGAAGACGCGCAGGATCTGCATCTCGCCCTCGTGACAGCGCGCGAAGAGGGACTGCTCGTTGACGGTGAAGGAGACGTCACCGTCCTCGTCGATGTTGGGCTGGAGCTCGAGGTCCTGGAGGACGTCGAGGACCTGCCCGCGCAGGGGGTGCTCGTCGGCGGGCGGCGGGAAGTTGGGCAGAGCGGCTGGATCGGTCATGGCTCCACCGTAACCACTGGATAGGCTGTCCGACGATGTCGCCCCGCTCCCACGTCGCCCTGCCGCCCTCCACCGCCATCAGCGATGCCCCGCCTGCCCTGGGCCGAGACCTCGCGCCCGCCCCAGGCGTGACCCTCGTGCGCGGCGGCGCCGATGTCTGTGTGTATGCCGGTCACGCCGATGGCGTGGACCTGTGCCTCTTCGAGCCGGGAGACTCCGCAGGGGTCACCGAGGAGCGAATCCCGTTGCGGGAGAGGGCACACGGCTGGTGGTTCGGCTTCGTTCCGGACATGGGGGTCGGTCAACGCTATGGCTTCCGGGTGCACGGAGCCTGGGCTCCCGAGGCGGGGATGCGGCACAACCCCGACAAGTTGCTCGTCGACCCCTACGCCAAGGCCCTCGAGGGTGAGGTCACCTGGGGCCCCGAGGTCTACGGCCATGAGGTCGATCCCGTGACGTGGGCCGGGGATCCGGACGTCCGCTCCACCCTCGACAGCGCGGGCTCGATGCCGCGCTCGGTCGTCGTGCGCGACGAGTTCGACTGGGAGGGTGACGAGCCCCTGCAGCTCAGCCGCAGTGAGACGGTCATCTACGAGACCCACGTCGTCAACCTCACCAAGCAGCGTCCCGGCGTCCCGGAGGCGCTGCGCGGCACGTATGCCGGGATGGCCCATCCCGACACCATCGCCCACCTCAAGGGGCTGGGTGTGACCGCGGTCGAGCTCCTCCCGGTTCACGCCTTCACCAGCGAGCCGGCTCTGGTCAAGCGCGGACTGACCAACCACTGGGGCTACAACACGATGGGCTTTCTGGCTCCCCATGGGGCGTATGCCGCGGCCCAGGATCCGCAGGGCGCCCTCGACGAGTTCAAGGGGATGGTCAAGCTCCTGCACC
>DAOLRO010000260.1:0-3284 GCA_035418665.1 Phycicoccus sp. | reverse complement strand
CCGGCCACTGCGGCAAGAGCGGTGAGCGCAAAGAGCGCGAGTTGGCGTCGCCGACGAGCCAGAACACCGATAGCGGCGGCCAGTGCGCCCGTCACGATCGCGACACTGCCGAGGAGGACCGGCTTGTCCGCGGTCCCGAGGGTCGAGACGGCCCAGTCCTTCAGAGCCGGAGGTGAGGCATCGATGACCCGCGAACCCACCGCCAACACCGGCGACGTCGCCGGATCGGTCCACGCCGCGACGAGGTGACCCACCGCCATCCCGGCGGCCGCAGCGAGAAGCCCGCTCACGGCATACGGCCAAGGGTTGGCGTGTGGACGCTCGGTCATGGCGTCACCGTCGGCACGTCATGGGGTCAGCGCGGATGGAGGAGTTCGAAGGTCTGGCAGACCACCGGCATCGTGGACGAGAAGGCCTGGTCGTGGGTGGCGTAGGTCGTGAAGAAGTTCTCGTGGACTTGGCGCCAGTGCTCCAGCGACCGATCGCCTTCACCCTCACCGCAGGCATGCTCGGCCGTGACTTCGTCGAACGGGACGACCTCGACCGCCGTCGTCATGATGAGGGCACGAGGCTGGCCCGAGCCGTCGAGGACGATTTCGAGATCGCCACGCTCGGGCAGCGGCTCGTCCTCGGCCTCGTAGTCCCAGAGAGCGCAGGCCGTGGCCGTCTTGACCCCGCGCACGATGAGTTCGGCCAGATCGTCGGCGACCTCGGCGGTGCCACCGAACGCCGAGGCCGGTGGTTGAAGGGAATCGAGCGGCTTGGGGCCCCAGTAGGCGGCGAGTTCGTTGACGTGGGCGCGCATCCGGGCATCCACCCAGAAGGCGTCGATCTGCTCCTGGTCCGGCTCGGCGATGTCCGTCATCTCCTCACCGTAGCCCGCACTGGCTCACCCGCGGCGTGCGGCGGGATGCCGAGCAGCAGCCGCGCCGAGCACGACGATGACTGCCGCGGTAACGGCTCCGATGGTGACGAGGCGCGATGCTGGCTCGTCGATGGCGCGACCGACGGCGATCCACACCAGGCCCCAAGCCATGGCGGCGGCCACGGCATACCGACCACCGAGGCGTCGGGCGAAGAGCACGCCCAGCCCGGCAGCGACGGCGAGCACTATGACCGCGACGATGTCCGCTCCGGGTGCTGCCAACTCGACACCTGTCGCGACGAGGGCCGCGGTGATGTTGGCGCAGGTGGCCACCGCGACCCACCCGAGGTAGAGGCCCATCGTGCCGTCGACGATGACGCGCTCGATCGTGCGGCCGGTGGGGGCGGGCGGGATCGCGGTGAGGCGAGCGAGGATCACGCCGAGGGTCAGGGCGAGCGCGACGATGATGACGACGCTGGCCCAGATCCAGCCCTGCTGGGTGACGAGCAGCCAGCCGGCGTTGAGCAGCATCGAGACCGCGATGAGCCAGCCCGTGGCGCGGGCGCGCGGCGAGGTGGCGTTGGCCGGGAGCCACTGCCAGATCGTGTAGGCCGCGAGGCCGAGGTAGATGACCGACCAGATCGAGAAGGCGGGGGTCGCGGGGGCCAAGAGTGTCGCGTCAGCGGCGAGCGCGCCGCCGGATGACTCCTCGACCCGGGTGCCGATGACCCCGACGTCGAGCAGGGTGCCGTAGATGCAGAGCACCTCGGCGAGGGTCACGCCGACCTGCCTCAGTCGATCGGCACTGGTCGGTCTGCCCGTGTGGTCGCCAGCGGGGTTGTCCACCGGGGAGCCGTTCGATGCTTGGAGATCACGCGCTGTCGCCATGATCTCAAAATATTGACCGTGGCGGCATCTGTCAAACCTTTGTAGAAGGTTGTAGTCTCCTGATCATGAAGTGGATCGCCGCCCTCGTCACCTCCGGACTCGTCTTCGGCCTCCTCGACTTCCTGTGGCTCGGCACAATCGGGCGCCCGCTCTATCAGGAGCGAATGGGCGAGTGGCTCGCCCCGAAGCCGAACATGACGGCAGCCCTGCTCTTCTATGCGATCTACATCGTCGGGGTCAGTTACTTCGTGATCGTGCCGGCCCTCGAAGCGGGCTCGCTCGGCAAGGCGGCCTTCTCCGGTTTCCTCTTCGGTCTCGTCGCCTATGCGACCTGGGACCTCACGAATCTCGCTGTCCTCAAGGACTTCCCCAGCTCGATCGTCCCGATCGACATGGCGTGGGGAACCATCGCCACGATGGTCACCTCGATCGTGACCTTCGTCATCGTTCGAGCACTTCCCTTCGTCGAATAGCCCTCGATCAGTGAGGATGGCCCGATGAAGGCCGACCTCACCGTCCTGGCCATCCCCGGCTTCGTCGGCGCGATGGTCGCCGAATATTCTGCCCAGCGGCGTCGCGCCCCGGGCGCGAAGCGGCCCGGCGACTACGAGCTAAAGGACACGATCGCCAGCCTCACCATGGGCGTCGGCAGCCTGCTCGCCCCGATCGTCGCCAAGAAACTGCTCACGCCGATCACCCCCGGCGTGGGTCGTTGGGGCAAGGGTCTGCTCGGCCTCGCCGTCGCTGCGGGAGCGGTCACCACCGTGGTCGATCAAGTTCGTGCGTGGTATGCCGTGGGATCCCCCTTGGAGGCGGGGACCCTTCTGCGTGGGTCCGGTGCCTACTCGCCCGGCGGGGAGGCAGGGCTCGGCAGCGGGCCCTACGCCACGGCATACGACGGGTTGTCGCCGACGGTCGAGAAGGTGACGGGGGCGACGGCCGTGGCGGCGGTGGCCTCGACGGCGCTCGCCGCTGCGACGACCTGGGCGACGTTGACCGGGGGCAAGCGGGTCTTCGACAGCCACGGGCGCGACCTCGGTGGCGGCGCCCTCGCGCAGGTGGTGGCGATCCTCGGGTGGGACTTCATCTACTACTGGAACCACCGTCTCTCGCACGAGAGTCGCTGGCTGTGGGCGGTGCACGTCGTTCACCACAGCAGTGAGCGCTACAACCTCTCGACGGCGTTGCGGCAACCGGTGGCGGAGGGGGTCACGCTGTCCGTGCCCTATGGCCTGCTGGCCTTGGCCGGTGTGCGGCCCGCGCACATCGAGCAGGCGCGGGCGCTCAACCTGATCTATCAGTTCTGGATCCACACCGAGGCGATCCGCTCGATCGGGTGGCTCGAGCGGGTCCTCAACACCCCCTCACATCACCGGGTGCACCACGGCTCGAATCGTCGCTACCTCGATCGCAATCACGGCTCGATCCTCATCGTGTGGGACCGGCTCTTCGGAACGTTCGAGCCCGAGGAGGAGCCGGTGGTCTATGGGCTGACCCGCAACATCGAGACCTTCAACCCGGTGCGCATCGC
>DAOLRO010000259.1:0-3362 GCA_035418665.1 Phycicoccus sp. | reverse complement strand
ACCCGACGATCGCGTGGGTCTCCCCGGCGGGGATGACCATGTCGATGCCGTGCAGGACATCCGGTCCGTCGGCGTAGCCGGCCTTCACCCCGCGCAGCTCGATCCGACCAGCACCCACCGGCGGGACCTCGCGCGTCCCGGCCGGCACGGTGATCGGCACGGCCAACAGGCCCAGGATGCGCGCCGTCGAGGCCCGCCCCCGCTGGTAGAGGTCGAGCACCTCGGCCACCTCGGTGAGCGGCCAGAGCAGCCGTTGGGTCATGAAGACGAGCACTGAATAGAGGCCGATCTCCAAGGATCCGTCGAGCGTCGCCCACCCGCCGAGCAGGAGCGTGCACGTGAAGCCGGCGAGGATGGCCATCCGCACGAGGGGGACGAAGGCCGCGGACGTCCGGATCGCGTTTTGGTTGGCACTTCGGTATGCCGTGGAGGCCTCCTCCACGCGTGCCCTCTCCCGCCGCTCGGCCGTGAAGGCCTTGATCGTCGCGATCCCGGAGAAGTTGGCGGCGAGCACCCCCGACAGGTCGGCCGCGCGAGCGCGGACCACGTCATAGAGCGGTTCGAGTCGCCGCTGGAAGACCAAGGACCCGATGATGATGAGCGGGATCGGCAGGAAGGCGAGCAGCCACAACTGCCAGGAGGCGTAGGCAAAGACGGCGCCCACGAGGATGACGTTGAGCGCGGTTTGCAGGATCGCGGGGGCACCGACGTCGAGGAAGCGCTCGAGCTGGTTGACGTCATCGTTGAGCGTCGCGACCGTCGTGCCGGTCACGGTGTTCTCGTGCCAGTTGAGGTCAAGGTGCTGGGCGTGGTCATAGGCCTCGACGCGCAGGTCGTGCTCGATCCCTTGGGCGAGCCCGCGCCAGAGCACGGCGGCGACATATTGGCTCGCTGACTCGATGATCCAGACGATGGCGTTGATGAAGGCGAGCCAGGCCAGTTGGCCATAACGGGACTCGACCCCGAGCACCGACGCGGTGAAGGAGTCCTGCCCGCGCACGACGACGTCGACTGCGGCACCGATGAGCAACTCGGGCACCACATCGGCGACCTTGTTGATCGTCGAGGCGATGATCGCGCCGATCAACCGGACGCGATAGCCGCGATAGCGCCGCCAGAGTTCCCTCAGGGGCTGCTTCACGGAGTCGTTGGCACTGGTGCTCATGCGCCCATCGTCACCCGATGACGGCCGATCGGAAGAACCAGCGGTTGACCGGACAGCGGATCAGGGATCACCCGCGACTCGAGCCCATAGACCTCGCGCACCATCTCCGGCGTGATGACCTCGCTCGGACTGCCCTGCGAGTGGATGTGCCCGTCGGTCATGGCGATGAGGTGATCGGCATAGCGGGCCGCCAGATTGAGGTCGTGGAGGACCATGACGATCGTCGTGCCACGGGTCGCGTTGAGGTCGGTGAGCAGGTCGAGCACGTCGACCTGGTGGCTGATGTCGAGGAAGGTCGTCGGCTCGTCGAGGAGGAGCAGATCGGTCTGTTGGGCCAGGGCCAGCGCGATCCAGACACGTTGGCGCTGGCCCCCGGAGAGCTCATCGAGGCACCGGTCGGCCAGCTCCGTGGTCCCGGTCTGGTCCAGCGCGGTCGCGACGGCCGCCTCGTCCTCCGGGGTCCACCGGGACAGGAGCCCGCGGTGTGGATTACGGCCCCGCGCAACGAGATCCGAGACTTCGATACCGTCCGGCGCGATTGGGCTCTGCGGCAGCAGCCCGAGCACCTTGGCGACCTCCTTGCTCGAGGTCCGTTGCAGGTCATCGCCGTCGAGCACGACTCGCCCACTCTTGGGCGCGAGCAGCCGGGCGAGCGCCTTGAGCAGGGTGGACTTGCCACTTGCGTTGGCGCCCACGATGACGGTGACCAGTCCGGCGGGCACGACGAGGTCGAGGTCGTCGACGACGAGTCGGTCGCCATAGCCCAGAGTGAGGTGCTCCGCCTTGAGCACGTGGGCGGTGGTCACAGGGAACCTCCGGTTCGGTTGGCACGGATGAGGAGATAGACGAGGAAGGGCGCTCCGAGCGCGCCGGTGATCACGCCGACCGGATAACGGGTGTCGAAGGCGAACTGCCCGATCAGATCCGCGGCCATCACCAACGAAGCCCCGACCAGCGCCGAAGGAGCGAGCAGCCCAGCGCCCCCTCCCACCAGACGCGCCGCGATCGGACCGGACAGGAAGGCGACGAAGGCGATCGGTCCGGCCGCCGCAGTGGCAAAGGCCAACAGCACGACGGCCAGGACGATGCTCACGATCCGCGTGCGCTCGACCCGGGTCCCCAGTGAGCTCGCCAGGTCATCGCCCAGTTGCAGCATCCCGAGTTGATGCCCCTGGCCGAGCAGCAGCGGCATCGCGACCAGGCAGGCCACCGCCAGCGGCAGCACCTCACCCCACGTCGCACCGTTGACGCTGCCGGTGATCCACCGCATCGCGACCTGCAGATCCCACTCGTTGGCCCGCTGGAGCGCGTAATAGACGACGCTGTTGAGCAGTGCCGCCATGCCGATGCCGACGAGGATGAGGCGCGCCGTGACCACGCCATCGACCGACGCCAGCACGTAGATCGCGACCGCTGTGCCCAGTGCCGCCGCGATCGCGACGACCGACACCATCGTCTCGCTCACCCCGAGCAGGACGATCGTGAAGACTGCCGCAGCGCTCGCGCCCGCGCTGATGCCGATGACGTCGGGCGAGGCGAGCGGGTTGCGCAGCATCGTCTGGAAGGTCACCCCGGCCATCCCGAAGGCGCCACCGGCGAGCAGGGCCATCGAGGCCCGCGGCAGCCGCAGGTCCCCCACCGTGAACGAGGCCCCCGGCACCGTTTCGCCCATCAGCACCCTCAGGACTTCGCCCGGCGTGTACCAGGTCTGCCCCGCCATGAGGCTGAGCGCAAAGAGACCGACCGTCAGCACCAGCAGCGAGACCGTCACAGTGATCCGACGCGTCCGGCGCCGACGGCGGCCCGCCGCGAGGACCTCGGCCGAAGTCAGACCCTCCTTGCCGGATTCCCTTGCGCTGCGGGGCTTTTCAATCACGTATGCCGTGGAGCCGGTCACAGCGCACGCACCCTCATGCGTCGCACCAGCCAGATGAAGACCGGCGCACCGATGAACGCGGTGACGATGCCGACGTCCAACTCCGTCGGCTGGGCCACGACCCGTCCGATGACGTCGGCGGCGGTGAGAAGGGCACCACCGAGAAGGATCGAGAGCGGCAGCATCCACCGGTGGTCCAGTCCGATGAGGATCCGGCAAGCGTGCGGGACAACGAGCCCGATGAAACCGATCGGCCCCGCCACGGCCGTCGCAGCACCACACAGGATGACGGCCCCGACCGTCGCGAGAATCCGTGCCCGA
>DAOLRO010000258.1:0-3414 GCA_035418665.1 Phycicoccus sp. | reverse complement strand
TCCGCGGACATGAGCGACTCGAAACCTTGGCCGACCACGAATGCCTCACGGATGCGCCGGCCCTCCTCCGTGCGGATCGGGACGTTCTGAAGATTGGGGTCGGTCGAGGACAGCCGCCCAGTTGCCGCAATCGTCTGGATGTAGGTCGTGTGGATCCGCGCGTCGTCGGCGATCGATTTGAGCAGACCCTCGACCGTCACCCGCAGGCGCGATGTGTCGCGATGGCGCAGCAGGGCTTCGAGGAAGGGATGCTCCGTCTTGGCGAACAGGTCCGTGAGCGCGTCCGCGTCGGTCGTGTAGCCCGTCTTGGTGCGCTTGGTCTTGGGCATCCCCAAGGTCTCGAAGAGCACGACCTGGAGCTGTTTGGGCGATCCGAGGTTGATCTGCTCACCGCCGATGGCGGCATACGCATCCGCTTGCGCCGCAGCCATCTTGCCGGCGAAGTCCGCCTCCAGTGCGGTCAGCCCCTCGACATCGACCGCGATGCCCACGCGCTCCATGTCGGCGAGCACGTCGACCAACGGCAGCTCGATGTCACGCATCAAGGGTTCACCGCCAGTGGCTGCCAATTGCTCTGACAACGCAGCTGAGAGCTCGAGCACGGCCCGTGCCCGCACCATGGCATCGTCGGCCTCGGCATCGTCATCGGTCGCGAAATCCAGCAGCCCTTGAGCACTGGCCGCCGACTCAGCCGACAGTTCACGCCCGAGGTTGCGCAGGACGAGATCACCCAGGTCGTAGGACCGGGAGTCCGGCCGGACCAGATATGCGGCGAGCGCCGTGTCGGAGCTGATGCCGTGGACGGGCCAGCCGCGTGCCGCGAGTGCCTGGAGGGGGCCCTTGGCATCGTGCAGGACTTTGTGCCGGTCAGGATCACTCAACCAACTCCCCAGCGCGGCCTCGGCTTCCGCGTCGAGTCCGACCAAGGGGATGTATGCCGCAGGGCCGGCTTGCGTGGCCAGCGCAAGAGCGCTCGCATCACCACTTCCCCGTCCCCACTGCCCGCGCACGTGGACTCCCACCGTGCTCCCGGCCGGGGCATGGTGCTCCAGCCAGCCGGGGACGTCCTCGCTGCCGAGCACATTGCCGTCGAGGTCGAAGCCGCCCTCGGCCTCGTCCTCCACCGGGTCGAGGTATTCGAAGAGCCGATCCCGCAGGACACGGAACTCCAGCCCGTCGAAGACGGTGTGGATCTGCTCCCGATCCCACCCCTTGCGCTCGAGGTCATCGAGTGCCAGCCCCAGATCGACATCGCGCACCAACTGGTTGAGACGGCGATTGCGCAGGACCCCGTCGAGGTGATCCCGGAGCGACTCCCCCGCCTTGCCCTTGATCTCGTCGACATGGGCGACGATGCCGGTGAGGTCGCCGAACTGGGTGATCCATTTGGCCGCCGTCTTCGGGCCGACCCCGGGCACGCCCGGCAGGTTGTCACTGCTCTCCCCGACCATGGCGGCCAGGTCGCTGTAGCGCTCCGGGGGCACGCCGTACTTCGCCTCCACCGCGGCCGGGGTCATCCGGGTCAGTTCGGAAACACCCCGCACGGGATAGAGCAGCGTGACCTCGTCGCTGACCAGTTGCAGGGCATCCCGGTCGCCGGAGCAGATGAGCACGTCCATCCCGGCCGCACGAGCCTGGGTGGCCAGGGTGGCGATGATGTCGTCGGCCTCGAAGCCGTCGACGTCGACGTGCCGGATGTGCATCGCATCGAGGACCTCCTTGACCAGCGGGATCTGGCCAGCGAACTCCGTCGGGGTGGCCGAGCGCCCGGCCTTGTATTCGGTGTACTGCTCACTCCGGAAGGTCTGGCGCGACTTGTCGAAGGCCACCGCCACGTGGGTCGGCTGCTCGTCCCGGAGAACGTTGATGAGCATCGCCGTGAAGCCGTAGACGCCATTGGTGTGCTGTCCGGTGGTCGTCGAGAAGTTCTCGGCCGGCAACGCGAAGAACGCGCGATAGGCGAGCGAATGACCATCCAGGAGCAGGAGTCGAGGCACGTATGGCAGCCTAGGCGCAGGCGCTGACAACCGCGCCACCGACCATGATCGACCGATCACCAGGACTGACCCATGCCCACACCAGATCCCTCCATGTCCCTGCAGAATTCATCCGGTGAGGAGTTGCTGACCTTCGTGCGCCAGATCGAGGCGCTGAACACGTCGTCGCTCAATCACCGCATGGGCATCGAGATCACCGAGGTGTCGCGGGACCGGATCGTGGGGACGATGCCGGTCGAGGGCAACACCCAGCCCTTCGGTCTGCTGCACGGCGGCGCCTCCGTGGTGCTGGCTGAGACGCTGGGGTCGACCGGGTCAGCGCTGCACGCAGGGCCCGACCGCATCGTCGTCGGTGTCGACATCAATGCCACCCATCACCGGGCGGCGCGTAGCGGTCTGGTCACGGGTGTCGCCACACCGATCTCCCTGGGCAACACCTTGTGCTCCTGGGAGGTTGTCGTCAGCGATGAGGACGGGAAGCGCGTCTGCACCTCACGGATCACCTGTCTGGTCCGTCAGCGTCCCCCGGGGTCCTGAACCGCCCAGCTCAGGCTGACTTGCGGCGCAGGGCAGCAGGGCTGACCGCGCGACGGCGACGCAGAGCCTCGAGCAACTCCGGCTTGGCCTCGGGGTGCAGGCGCCGACGGAGCGCCCCCGTGCTCGTCACCCGTCGCACGATGACCGAGGTGAAACCGAGCCGCGCAAAGAAGCGGTTGGCCTCGCGGCTCTGCGTCGGCACATTGCTCACGATGACCTCGGAGCCGCTGCGCTCGGCTTGGTCGACGACCGCGTCGAGCAGCGCCCGCGCCACCCCATGACGGCGAACCCGACGGTCGACGAAGAGTTGGTCGATCGCGACCTCTTGGTGCAGTGACAGGCCGAAGGGGTTCTCGGAGGTGATGATGAAGCCCACCGCGGCACCGTCGAGTCGCGCCAACCACGCGCGGACATCGGGGCGGGCCAGTCCCTCTCGCAGGCGTCCTTCGGCGGCAGCCCGTGCCGCGGCCTCGGGGCTGGCGCCCTGGTCGACACGCTGGGCCATCCAGAGGGCCGTGAGGTCACGGACGAGGCCATCGGAGCCAAGAGAGTCGCCGACCGACGTGCTCGCGGCGCTGGATGCGCGACCCGTCAGGGCAACCACTTCGACGCTGCTTCGCGCCATGACAACCTCCTGGTTCCTTCCCCTCCACACCGACCATAGGAGAGAACCGTCCGCGACGGAAGACAGATCCGAGGATTCGTCCACGACCTGACTAGAGTGCCCGCGTGACTGGAGGATTCGTCGGGCTCGGCACCGCCATCAATGTGGCCACGGTGGTCGCCGGTTCCCTCATCGGGATGGCCGTGGGCCATCGCCTCCCCGAGCGCACCCGCTCGGTCGTCACCGACTGTCTGGGTCTGGTCACCCTCCTCGTCG
>DAOLRO010000257.1:0-3419 GCA_035418665.1 Phycicoccus sp. | reverse complement strand
TCCGGGACACCGTGGCCGCGCTCGCGACCGCTCCGATCCCGGGCCTGCCGCCCCTCACCGGAGGCATGGTCGGGCTGGTCGGCTACGACGCCGTGCGCCGTTGGGAGCGTCTCCCCGAGACCACTCCCGACGAGTTGGGCCTCCCCGAGGTGGCGATGATGCTGGCCACCGACCTCGCGGTCCTCGACCACGCCGACGGCTCGGTCCTCCTCATCGCCAACGCGATCAACTACGACGCGACCGACGAACGAGTCGACTGGGCCCATGCCGACGCCGTCGCCCGGCTCGACGCCATGACGCGGGACCTCGGGGCGCCAGCACCGAGCACGGTCACCGTCGTCGATCCGGCGCGAGTGGACGAGTTGCTGGCTGGTGTCCGGGCCAACCTGACCCCCTCCGACTACGAGGCCAAGGTGGAGTCCGCCAAGGAGGACATCCGTGCCGGGGAGGTCTTCCAGGTCGTCCTGTCCCAACGCTTCACGATCGACTGTCCAGCTGACGCCCTCGATGTCTATCGGGCTCTGCGGGCCTCCAACCCCAGCCCGTATATGTACCTCTTCCGCTTCCCGACACCCTCGGGCGAGACCTTCGACGTCGTCGGCTCCTCACCCGAGGCGCTGGTCAAGGTCACGGGGAGGCGCGCCATCACTCACCCGATCGCGGGGTCCCGTCCGCGGGGCAAGTCACCTGAGGAGGACGTCGCCCTCGCCGACGAACTCCTCGCCGACCCCAAGGAGCGCTCCGAACACGTCATGCTCGTCGACCTCGGACGCAACGACCTGGGCCGAGTGGGCACGCCCGGCAGCGTCGACGTCGTGGAGTTCATGGACATCCGGCGCTACAGCCACATCATGCACATCGAATCCACGGTGGTGGCCGACCTACGCGACGGCGCCACGGCATACGACGCCTTGCGGGCGACCTTCCCCGCGGGGACCCTCAGCGGGGCACCCAAGCCGCGAGCCATGGAACTCATCGAGCACTACGAGCCGTCGCGACGCGGGGTCTACGGCGGCGTCGTGGGCTACCTCGACTTCCATGGTGACCTCGACATGGCCATCGCCATCCGCACCGCCGTCATCAAGGACGGGCTGGCCCACGTCCAAGCGGGTGCGGGCATCGTCGCCGACTCCGATCCGGCGAGCGAGCAGGCCGAATGTGGTCACAAGGCACGTGCCGCGCTCCGGGCCGTCGCGACGGCAGCGGCCATGACCACGCTCGCTGATCTCGGGTCACGCCGGTGACCCGCGGACGCGTGGCTCTCTTGGCCCTGGTCGGGGTCGTGGTCACCTTCGCGAGCGGCACCCAGACCTGGCTGGTCGGGACCACGAATGATGCTGTCCTGGGTCGATCGACCGTGACGGCGACCGGCAGCCAAGCAGCATCGGGAGCCGTGGCTCTCGCGGTCGTTGTGCTCGCTGCCGTCATCGCGGCGATGGTGGCCGGACGACGACTGCGGCGCGTGATCTCCCTCGTCGGGCTCGCTGCGGCCATCGGCCAAGTCGTCCACGTGGCCATGTCCGCGCTGTCGCCCGCAGATACGTTGGGACCCTTGGCAGCGGCGGCCGTCGGGCGTGGCGGATCCATCCCCGTGGTTGGTCAGAGCCTGACGTGGGCCTGGATCGGGTTGGCCGGAGCGGTCATCCTCGCCATCACCGCGGCGCTCACCGTCGCGGCCGTGGGCCGGTGGCCCTTGCCGACCCGGCGTTATGACTCCCCGGTGAAGGCCAGTGACAAAAGTGGCTCGGCGGGTGCGGCTGGCTCATCGGCCTCGATGGCCCCTCATGCCGGCACCCGTGAGACCGCCGGGCCGCGTGGCGAACGGGTCCGGAGTGACTGGGACGCGCTCAGCGAGGGACACGACCCCACCGATGTGTCCAGGCCGCCCTCGACCTGACACAATCGGTCCCGACGCCCGTCCGAGTGCGGACCGTCCACCCGATTCGCCGCAGTTCGCCCGCAAACCGCCGCAGACCAGGAGCACGCGATGTCCGCTGAGCACGAAGAGCACGAAGACCACGGCCACAGCCTCGCGGCGTGGGTGTGCGTCGGCCTGCTCATCCTCGCGGCAGCCGTCGGCTCGTGGGCTGTGGTCGTGTTGAGTCCCGAGCTCGGCGTCGTCGCGGGTGTGATCGGGGTCCTGGGCCTGGCCGCTGGCAAGGCGCTCGCCGCCATGGGCCATGGAGCACACAAGACCGCGGACGCTGCGGGTCGCTGAGCCTCCGGCCACGCCGGCCGGCTCATCTGACCATGGCTTCTCCCATGACCACTTCACTGCGATGACCACAACCTGCCGATGACCACCGTTCTCGACTCCATCATCGACGGCGTGCGCGACGATCTCGCGCGCCGTCAGGAAGCCACGTCTCCCGAAACCCTCGAACGACTCGTCGAGCAGGCGGCACCGGCCCTCGATGCCCACGCGGCACTCGCCGCACCCGGCCTGGCCCTCATCGCCGAGGTCAAGCGGGTCAGCCCGAGCAAGGGTGCCCTCGCGGACATCCCCGATCCCGCGGCGCTCGCCGCCTCGTATGCCGTGGGTGGAGCGAGCGCGATCTCTGTCCTCACCGAGGAGAGACGCTTCGGGGGCAGCCTGGCCGACCTCGACGCCGTCCGCGCCGCTGTGAGCATCCCGGTCCTGCGCAAGGACTTCATGGTGAGCGACTACCAGATCTGGGAGGCGCGAGCCCATGGTGCCGACCTCATCCTGCTCATCGTCGCCGCAATTCCCGATGAGGATCTCCAGCGCATGCTGCACCTCGCCGGACAACTCGGGATGACCGCGCTCGTCGAGGTGCACGACGAGGTCGAGACCCAGCGCGCCGTCGATGCGGGTGCTCAGGTCATCGGCGTCAACGCCCGCAACCTCAAGACCCTCGACATCCACCCCGAGACCTTCTCGCGGCTCACGACGCTCATCCCGCCGGGCATCCTTCGCGTCGCCGAGTCCGGCATCGCCGGTCCCGAGGACGCTGCCATGTATGCCGGGCAGGGCGCCGACGCGATCCTCGTCGGGGAGGCACTGGTGCGTGGTCAGGACCCGAGCGAGGGTGCGCGAGCGATGGTCACCGCGGGCAGCCGGGGGCCGCGATGACCGATCCGATGACCGCCCCGACCACCTCCCCAGATGACGACCACGTGGTGCCCGCGGACGGCATACCCGGTCGTTTTGGTCCCTTTGGTGGGCGCTATGTTCCCGAGGCCCTCATCCCTGCCCTCGAGGAACTCGACGAAGCCCGCCAGAAGGCCATGGTCGACCCCGACTTCCTCGCCGAGCTCGATCGACTCCACCGCACCTACACCGGGCGCCCGAGCATCATCACCGAGGTGCCGCGCTTCGCCGAGCACGCTGGTGGCACCCGGATCATCCTCAAGCGCGAGGACCTCAACCACACCGGCTCGCACAAGATCAACAACGT
>DAOLRO010000256.1:0-3447 GCA_035418665.1 Phycicoccus sp. | reverse complement strand
GGTCGGCGGCCGGGATGAGCTTCTCGGCCAGCGTCACGTTGTAGTTGGGCGGGAAGGCCACGAAGAGTCGGCCATCCACTCGGGGATCCTCGTTGACGACCTTGGCCACCGAGTTGATGAGGAAGATCGTCTCCTTGGCCATCCGGTAGCCCGGGGCCGCCTTGGCGCCGAAGACCACGGTCCGCGGCACGATCGACTCCGGGTCGACCTCGCCGGAGGTGAGCCGGTCGTAGAGCGTCACGATGTGGAGGAGTTTGAGCGACTGGCGCTTGTATTCGTGGAGCCGCTTGACCATCACGTCGAGCAGGTGGCCCTCAGGGAGGATGATGCCGTCGCGCTCGCGCAGGACGGTGGTGATCCGCTCCTTGTTGTGGGCCTTCACCGCGCGGAAGGCCTCGCGGAAGTCCGCGTCGCCGGCGTGGCTCTGCAACTCCTCGAGCCGGTCCAGGTCGGAGACCCAGCCCTTGCCGATCGTGTCGGTGATCAGCTTGGTGAGGGCCGGGTTGGACTGACGGATGAATCGTCGTGGTGTCACGCCGTTGGTGACATTGGTGAAGCGGTCCGGCCACAACTCGGAGAAGTCATCGAGGACCTTGTCCTTGAGCAGCTCGGAGTGCAGAGCGGCGACGCCGTTGACCTTGACCGCGGCAACGGTGGCGAGGTGCGCCATCCGAACCGCCGGGTCGTCGCCCGTGCTGATGATCGACATGCGTCGGATCCGGTCGTCATCTCCGGGACGGGCCTCGCGCAACTCGGCCAGGAAGCCCTCGTTGATCCCGTAGATGATCTCCATGTGGCGCGGCAGCAAGCGCTCCAGGAGCGACACCGGCCAGACCTCGAGGGCCTCGGGCAGCAGGGTGTGGCAGGTGTAGGCGAAGCACTGCTTGGTGATGTCCCAGGCCTCGTCCCACTCGAGGTCGTGCTCGTCGATGAGGAGGCGCATCAGTTCCGGGATCGCGATGACCGGGTGGGTGTCGTTGAGCTGGAAGATGATCCGCTCGGGCAGCGTCCGGACGTCGAAGTCCTTGGGCATGGTGTGCCGGATGAAGTCCTGGAGCGAGCACGCCACGAAGAAGTACTGCTGCTGCAGGCGCAACTCCTTGCCCTGAGGCGTGGAGTCCTCGGGGTAGAGGACCTTGGAGATGTTCTCGGCGAAGGTCTGCGCCCGCACCGCCTGGGCGTAGTCACCGGCGTTGAAGATGTGCAGGTCGAAGGCGTGCGTCGCGCGAGCAGCCCACAGCCGCAACGTGTTCACGACACCGTTGTGATAGCCCGGGACCATGTAGTTGTGGCGAACGCCGATGACGCCCCAGCCCGGCACCCAGCGGGTGCGCTCGCGGCCGTCCTCCCCGGCATACGTCTCGGTGTGTCCGCCGAAGTGGACCGGGACCTCCATCTCGGGGTGAGCGACCTCCCACGGGGCGCCCATCGTGAGCCACGCGTCGGGAACCTCCACCTGGCGCTCGTCCTCGAAGGTCTGCTTGAAGATGCCGTATTCGTAGCGGATCCCGTAGCCGATGCTCGGGATCCCGAGCGTGGCCATCGAGTCGATGAAGCAGGCGGCCAGACGACCGAGGCCACCGTTGCCCAGCCCGGGCTCGACCTCCTGCTGACGCAGGTCCTCGATGTCGATGCCACAGGCCGCCATTGCCTCGCTGGCGACCTGGGTGAGCTCGGTCGCCGAGAGGGCGTTGTCGAGCTGGCGGCCCAGCAGGTATTCGGCCGAGAGGTAGCCGACCATCTTCTGCGGCGGGCTGTTGCGGCGCTTGCGGGCCGTCTCGAGCCAGCGGGCCATGAGGTAGGAGCGGACCGTGCGTGCCAAGGCGAGGTATTGGTCGGTCAGCGAGGACGTCGACAGGGGCACACCCTGGCCGAAGTTCAGCTCGTGGAGGAACTGGCGCACGAAGCCGTCCACCGTGTGCGGCGGCGAGATCACCGGGCCCTGGGCGAGGGCATGAGTCGGCGCCGACCGCGGTCCGGTCTCGTGCCGATACTCGACCCCCAAGGCGTCGGCCAGCGAGTTGTCCGGCACGTCCGGCTCGTTCGGATCCTGCGGGATGGCCAAGGGGTCCACTGCGGCGTCGGGGGCAGCAACGGGTGCGGAGTCATTCACGAGACGACAGGGTAGCCGGATTCGTGCGTAAACGTATTTACACACCGAGATGCGCAAGCGTTTCCGCCCATTCGATGGAAGGATGGGCGACGACCCGTCCGACCGAAATCGAGGGAGCCGATCAGTGTCGCTCTTCCCCCTTGGTGCCACGCCCGCACCCGGCCTCAAGCACGACCCCGAGTGGTTCAAGACCGCGGTCTTCTACGAGTTGCTCGTGCGGGCCTACTCCGACACGACAGGGTCCGGCACAGGGGACTTCCAGGGCGTCATCGGCAAACTCGACTACCTCCAGTGGCTCGGCGTCGACTGTCTCTGGCTCCCACCCTTCTACGCGAGCCCGTTGCGCGACGGTGGCTACGACATCGCCGGCTTCACCGAGGTGCTCCCAGAGTTCGGCACGATCGAGGACTTCCGCCAGCTCGTCGGCGAGGCGCACGCCCGCGGCATTCGGATCATCACCGACTTCGTCATGAACCACACGAGTGACCAGCACCCGTGGTTCCAGGCCTCGCGTTCCGACCCCGAGGGCCCCTATGGGGACTTCTACGTCTGGTCCGACACCGACGAGAAGTACGACGGCGTGCGCATCATCTTCGTGGACACCGAGGAGTCGAACTGGACCTTCGACCCGGTCCGCCGACAGTTCTTCTGGCACCGCTTCTTCAGCCACCAGCCCGACCTCAACTACGAAAACCCCGCCGTCATCGACGCGATGAAGGATGTCGTCCGCTTCTGGATGGACATGGGCATCGACGGCTTCCGGCTCGACGCGATCCCTTACCTCATCGAGGAGGAGGGCCACAACGGCGAGAACCACCCGCGCACCCACGAGATCGTCCGCGAGATCCGCGCGATGGTCGATCAGGAATACCCCGGGCGGATCCTCCTCGCCGAGGCCAATCAGCCCCCGCGGGATGTCGTGGACTACTTCGGCACCGACGAGGAGCCGGAGTGCCAGATGTGCTTCCACTTCCCGGTCATGCCGATGCTCTACTACTCCCTGCGCGACGAGAAGGCCGCGCCGATCATCGAGGTCATGGCCGACACCCCGGAGATCCCCGCGGGCGGACAGTGGGGCACCTTCCTCCGCAACCACGACGAGCTCACCCTCGAGATGGTCACCCCGGAGCAGCGCGCCGCCATGTACGGCTGGTATGCCCCCGACCCCCGCATGCGGGCCAACGTCGGCATCCGCCGACGCCTCTGGCCGCTCCTGGGCAACAGCCGCGCCGAGGTGGAGCTCATCCACGCGTTGGTCCTCTCCCTCCCCGGCTCGCCGTGCCTCTACTACGGCGACGAGATCGGCATGGGCGACAACATCTGGCTCGAGGACC
>DAOLRO010000255.1:0-3509 GCA_035418665.1 Phycicoccus sp. | reverse complement strand
CGCTCCTTGACGAAGCGGAGCCAGTCGTTCATCCAGCCCATGTTCCACTTCAGGCCGAAGCCCAAGCCACCCTCGGTGGTCGCCTTGGTGACGCCCGGCCACGAGGTGGATTCCTCGGCGATCGTGACGATCCCGGGGACTCGTTTGTATGCCGTGGCGTTGGCTTCCTGGAGCAGGCCGATGGCCTCGAGGTGCTCGCGTCCGCCGTATTGGTTCGGGATCCACTCGCCGTCCTTGCGCGAGTAGTCCAAGTAGAGCATCGAGGCGACGGCATCGACCCGAAGGCCGTCCGCGTGGAACTCCTCGAGCCAGTAGATCGCGTTGGCCACGAGGAAGTTGCGGACCTCACGTCGACCGAAGTCGAAGACGTGCGTGCCCCAGTCGGGCTGGTCGCCACGGCGCGGGTCCGGGTGCTCGTAGAGCGCGAGCCCGTCGAAGCGGGCCAAGGCGAAGGCATCGCGGGGGAAGTGGCCCGGGACCCAGTCGAGGATCACGCCAATACCGTTCTGGTGCAACACATCCACGAGATACTTGAAGTCGTCCGGGTTGCCGAAACGCGCGGTGGGCGCGTAGTAGCCCGTCACCTGGTAGCCCCACGAGGGACCGTAGGGGTGCTCCATCACGGGCAGGAACTCAACGTGGGTGAAGCCGAGGTCTTTCACATAGTTGACGAGGTGCTCGGCGAGGTCGCGATAGGACGACCCCTGCCGCCATGACCCAAGATGCACCTCGTAGACGCTCATCGGCCCGTGGTGGACATCGGCCGTGGCGCGCTTCTCCATCCAGTCCGCGTCCGCCCATTCGTGCGTGGACTCCTCGACGACCGAGCCGGTGTTGGGCGGGCATTCGGTGGCCCGAGCCATCGGGTCGGCCTTGGCCCGCACGACATCGTCGGCTCCGCGGATCTCGTACTTGTAGGTCGCCCCAGCGCCCACTCCGGGAATGAAGAGCTCCCAGATCCCCGAGCGCCCGAGCAGGCGCATGGGGTGCACCCGACCGTCCCAGCCGTTGAAGTCACCGATGACCCGCACCGCCTTGGCCCGCGGGGCCCAAACCGCGAAGGAGGTACCAACAACCTCACCCATCGGCCCGGCGTAGCGCTGGACCCGTGCACCGAGGACCTGCCACAACTCCTCGTGGCGACCCTCGTTGATCAGATGGATGTCGACCTGTCCGAGCGTCGGTGCAAAACGGTAGGGGTCATCGGATTCGTGCTCGATCCCGTCGCCCCAGGTTGCGAGCACGCGGTAGTCCTGGGTCTCGGTCGCCCCGGGCAGCACAGCGCTGAAGACGCCATCGGCTTCGTGCTCCAGCGGCAGGATCTCACCGTCTGGGAAGCGCACCCGCACGCTGGAGGCGAGCGGCTTGAGCACCCGAACCCGAAGGCCCTCCGGCTCGAGGTGCTGGCCCAGCAGATCATGGGGCTGCTGGTGGCGGCCCTGGACGAGGGCGGTGATCGCCCCCGGCACCTCAGAGCTTGGGGTGGGGGTCACGGGTGGTCCTCCTGTGTGCTGTGCGTGAGCCGATCGATCGCCGCGAGCGGGATCCCGACCCAGTCTGGTCTGTTGCGGGCCTCGTAGACCACTTCATACATGGCCTTGTCGAGCTCGAAGGCGGTGAGCAGGGCGGGGTGGTCGCAGGGGTCGACGCCCGACTGCACGGCATACCCCTCGAGGAAGCCCTGCTGCGCTTCGGTGACCCACGGCCGCGCCGACCCTGGGTTGTCGTGCTCCCACGATCCGCCGGCGTAATCGAAACTGCGGAGCATCCCCGCCACATCGCGCATCCACTGGTCGGGCTCGGTGCGTTCGGCGAGCGGACGAAGCGGCTCTCCCTCAAAGTCGAGCAGGATCCAGCCGCGCTTGTCGGAGTGAAGGACCTGGCCCAGGTGGTAGTCGCCGTGGATCCGCTGCATGGGTGGCCAAGCGACCTCCGCTGCTGTGTCGTAGACGCGCGCGACGAGGTCGGCGAAGCGCTCCAATTCGGGCACCTCAGCGACGGCCTGTCGATAGCGATCGGCCATGCCCGCCATGATCTGCGAGCCCGTGTCCTGCGTCGTCGCCGTGGTGCCCAATGCGGTGGCGAGGACGGTGTGCACCTCGGCGGTGGCCCGGCCCAGAGCGTGCGCGGCTTCGCGGAAGTCGGTGCCCTCCTCGACGGCGCGGCTGGCCACCCGCCAGGCGTCCTCGACGCCGGGCAGGAACTCCTGCGCGAAGGCGAGATGGACCGTTGACAGGCCTCGCAGCGTGGCCCCGCTCAACGGGGCGTATGCCGTGAATCCCCATTCGCCGCGCACCGCACCGACGACGGCCGGGACGCGTTCGCACCCCGCTTCGCGCAGTGCCGTCTGGAGGATGACGTCGGGGTTGTCGCCGGGGGAGAGCATCCGGAAGACCTTGACGATGACCGGTCGGTCCGTGCCGTCCGCGGCCACGGTGTCGATGATGATCGAGGTGTTGGACTGCTCGCCGGAGAGCACCTTGGCCCCGCGTGCTGTCAGCTCCTCGGTCCACGATCGAGCGGGCTCCCCGACATAACGATCGTCGAATTCGTCACTCGCAGTGGAACTCTCGGCCCGCACGAGGCCACGGATCATGGCCAGCAACTGCACGGCATACACGGGATCATGCGTGGCGTCGTAAACCCAACGTGGACCGAGGACACCGTGCTCGGTCGTGCCGACGAGGGCATGCTCGAGCCCCTCGACGGGAGCGCTGCGATAGGTGAGCGGGACCTGGTAGACGACCGGCCCGGTGCCCGCCGTGTCGAGCACGATGATCGTCTCGATGCCGACCTCGCCCTCGGGGTCGCCGAGGCGCCACGAGTCGAGGCGAGTCAACTCGGGTGTGGCGCCCTTCGAGGCATACCAGCGTTGGCTGCCCATCCAGGCGGTGAGCAATTCCACCTTCGAGGGTCGGACATAGGTGCCCGTGTGGATCTCAGCCACGGTCCTCCTCGGTCTCCAGCGCGAGCCAGAACCAGCCGCGGTCGCCCAGGGTGACCGGCACCCGGCCGTCGTCGCCGACGACGTTGAAGACGGCGCCGCCGATGACGTCGCGAACCCGCGCCCCGGCATACTCCTCACTCAACTGCACCCACGCACCCTGAGCCGTCGACGAAAGGTTGTTGACGCAGAGCACGGTGCGGGCGGAGCGGTCCTCGGGCGAGCGCTCGCGCGTGTCGGTGCGGACGAAGGCGAGGACGCGCTCGTTGCCGCTGTCGACGACCTCGAAGTCGCCGACACCGAAGACCGGGTGCTCGCGACGGGCGGCGAGCACCTTGCGCAACCAGTGCAGGAACGAACTCGGCTGGGCCATTGCGGATTCGACGTTGATGGCGCCGCGGTTGAAGGCGAGCGAGTCGATGACCGGGAGGTAGAGCTTGCCCGGATCGGCGCTCGAGAAGCCGGCGTTGCGGTCGGGCGTCCACTGCATCGGCGTGCGGCTCGCGTCGCGGTCCTCGAGCCAGATGTTGTCGCCCATGCCGATCTCGTCGCCGTAGTAGAGGCA
>DAOLRO010000254.1:2162-3519 GCA_035418665.1 Phycicoccus sp. | reverse complement strand
TGTGTCTCGCGTGGCGACGCGCCTTGACCGAGATCATTGCGAAGGTGGCCGGGTCCGTGCCGTGCTCCTCGGCATACGCCGCGCCGGCTCCGCCGAAGAGTTGGGCGGCGAACGGTGCGTCGCTGACTCCGTTTCGTTCCTCGGCCACGGTCATGAAATCGACGAAGGGGCTGGGCCGATCAGTCCACTTCGCGGTGAGGGCGCCGCGCTCCATCTGCTCGAAGCCGAAGGCAAGCACACAATCTGCGGCGCCACTGGCCACCGCCTGCCGGGCGAGCCAGAGCGCGCTGCTGCCGGTGGAGCAGTTGTTGTTCACGTTGATGACCGGTATGCCGGTCATCCCGACGCCATAGAGGGCCTTCTGGCCGCTCGTGGAGTCACCGTAGACATAGCCGGCGTAGGCCTGCTGCACCTGATCGAGCCCGATCCCCGCATCGGCGAGGGCTGCGCGGATGGCCCCACCGGCCATGACCTCGTAGGACTCGGCGCGGCTCGGCGTCGCGAACGGCACCATCCCGACACCCGCCACCTGTACACGTTCCATCGCGACCTCCGTTGCTCTATGAACGAATCGATATTCACTTACCATGTCATAACCCTTGACACACAGGCAAGTGATGCCGCACGGTTGATCTCAGAACGGCGTATCACCGTTCACCAGAGCCGCCCGACGAAGGAGTCGACGGATGTACATCACCCAGTCCCTGCACGCCCAGCTCCAGCGCGATCCGGACCAGGTGGCCACCGTGTTCGGGGATCGCACCCGCACCGTGCGCGAGTCCGTCGATCGCATCGCCCGGTTGGCCGGCGCGCTCCGGTCGCTCGGAGTCGCCGAGGGCGACCGGGTCGGCATCTATGGCCTCAACAGCGATCGCTACCACGAGCTGCTCATGGCCGTTCCCTGGGCGGGCGCCATGGTCAATCCCGTCAACGTCCGATGGAGCCCGGCGGAGGTGGCCTACTCCTTCAACGACTGCCAGACCAATGTGCTCTTCGTCGATGACACCTTCGCCCCAGCCGTCCCTGTGCTGCGGGAGAAGGTGCCGGACCTGCGTGCGGTCATTCACATCGGCGAGAAAGAGACCCCCGAGGGCATGCTCTCCTACGAGCAATTGGTCGCTGACCACCAGCCGGTCGAGGACGCGCGCCGCGGCGGCGACGAGATCTACGGCATCTTCTACACCGGTGGCACGACCGGAGAGTCCAAGGGCGTGATGCTCTCTCACCAGGCCTGCCTCATGTCGGCCATGGGCAGCCTTGTGTCGACCGCGATCCTCACCCGCGGTGGCGTGCTCCTGCATGCCGCCCCGATGTTCCACCTCGCCGACATCGCGGCCTGGAACATCGGCAATCTCAC
>DAOLRO010000254.1:0-2062 GCA_035418665.1 Phycicoccus sp. | reverse complement strand
ATGACCGAACTCGCGCCCATCGCAACGGTGCTCACCGAGGAGGACCACAAGAACCCAGCGCTCGCCCGGTCGTGTGGCCGGCCCGCGAGCCACTGCGAGTTGAAGATCGTCGACCCGGACGACGTGGAGGTGCCCCGCGGCGAGGTCGGCGAGGTCGTGGCGCGCGGTGATCACATGATGGCCGGCTATTGGAACAAGCCCAAGGAGACCGAGGACGCTCTGCGCGGGGGCTGGATGCACACCGGCGACGCCGCCTACATGGACGACGAGGGCTACGTCTTCATCGTCGACCGGATCAAGGACATGATCGTCACCGGTGGGGAGAACGTCTACACCGCCGAGGTGGAGAACGCCGTCATCAAGCACCCCGCCGTCGCGCAGGTCGCCGTCATCGGCGTGCCCGACGAGGAGTGGGGCGAGCGAGTCCACGCCGTCGTCGTCCGCGCGCCCGACCAGGAGGTCACGGCCGAGGAGTTGCGCGACTTCTGCCGGGAGCACATCGGTGGCTACAAGTTGCCCCGGAGTGTCGAGTTCATCGACGCCCTCCCCATCTCCGGTGCCGGCAAGATCCTCAAGCGCGAACTCCGCAGGGCGCACTGGGGAGAGGAATCCCGAGCAGTGCACTGACCTGACGCAACCCAAGGCAAAGGCCGCGTATGCCGGGACTCGCCTCCCGGCATACGCGGCCTTTGCCTTGCCATGCCTTGCCGCGCGCTACGGCGCAGTAAGTGCTGCGGTGGCGACACTTACTGCGCCGTAGAACGCGGTACGACGGGGGTCACCAACGATTGGCCCAGGCGATCCGCTCGACGCCCGCCGCGTCGTCGATGACGCGGGACTCGGTGTCGAAGACCATCGTGGCGCGGGAGTCGGGGGTGTAGGGAGCCCAGCCGGGGTCGCCGGTCTTGGCGAACGCGACGAAGGCTCCGTGCATGGCATCGGCCACGGGCTGCGGAGCTCCCTTGAAAAGGTTCGCGGCGTCCGGCTCCATGAGTGCGGTGGAGGCGAGGTCATCGCGCACGAAGGGCATGTCGAGGGAATGCTCACATCCCATACCGCCGGGGATGGCCTTCCACCGGAGCTCATAGAGCCAGGAGGGATCGCGACGCAATTCGAGCTGGCGGATCGTCGGCATGCGGAAGGCCCAATCGGTCCACGCCGCCTCGAGCAGGGCGTTGCGGTCGGTGATCCGGCGCGGTCCGCTCGCGTATGCGTGCTTGACCTCGTCGTCCAGATCGAGGGCGTGGAAGAGCCCGCGACGCACCAGCGGGCCTCCGGGCCCGAGTCCGGCAATCGCGTTGATGAAGCCGGCGGTTTCGTTCTGGCAGGTGCCTGCGATGAGTGGGCGGCTCTTGGTGCCCGCGACCGAGAAGGCCGGGGCCGGGAGGGTCGGGGTGCCGTGCACGGGGCGGAAGGGGGAGACGTAGATGGGGTCCTTGGAGCCGTACAGCGAGCCCAGGACGAAGCGGAGCTCCACGGCCTTGGTCGCCTCGACGGCCTGCGCGAGGGGAACGCTGCGCATCGCCTCGGCCGTGGGAGCGACCTTGAGTCGCTTGGCGACCGCCTTCGTGAAGGACTCGGCGCGGCTGATGTCCTGAGTGACGATCGTCGACCCGCTCTGCGAGATCGCGCGGTGGTGCAGGTCGTAGGAGCCCGGCATGACGGTGTGGAGCAAGGTGCTGACGGCCCCCGCTGATTGCCCGAAGATCGTGACGTTGCCCGGGTCGCCGCCAAAGGCAGCGATGTTGCGCTGCACCCACTCGAGGGCGAATTGCTGGTCGCGCAGCCCGAGGTTGTCGCGACCGTCACCCAGATAGGCAAAGCCCTCGATCCCCACGCGGTAGTTGATGCCGACGTGGACGATGCCGTCACGCGCAAAGGTTCGACCGGTGTGCCCGGGGAGTGAGCCGGCGCCACTGATGAAGCCGCCGCCGTGGATGAAGACCATGACGGGCAGTCGTGCTGCTCCAGGGTCCGGGGTCCAGACCTCGAGTGTCAGACAGTCCCCACCCCAGGGGCGAGGGCCGAAGAGTGGTGCCCAGGGATCGACGTCGACGAGGGT
>DAOLRO010000253.1:0-3624 GCA_035418665.1 Phycicoccus sp. | reverse complement strand
TGACTGACGACGACCGTCCCGATCGGCGCCCAGTCGAAGACCTGCTTGGCCGTGGCGACCGGCAGATTGATGCAACCATGCGAGCCCGTGTAACCGAAGGAGTCACGCCACGGGGCACCATGGAGGGCGTAGCCACCGGTGAAGTAGGCAACCCAGGGCACGTTCTCGGCGACATAGTTGGAGCCGTCGGCGTTCTGGCCGCGCATCGTCTGCGACGCGTACTTGGTGTAGATCGCGAACGTGCCCGTTACCGTCGGGGTCGCGGGCGCGCCGTTGACCATGGACACGGGGCCGATGACGGCTCGGCCACCCTCGTAGGCGGTCATCGTGTGGTTCGACAGGTTGACGTCGACCCACTTCTCGCCGTCGGCGGCCGGGTAGGCAAGATTCTCGGCTCCCGTGGCCACCCGGCGTTCATTCCAGGTCGCCGCGATCGCCTTGGATTCGAAAACTCCGTTGTATGCCGTGCCGGCGAGCAGACCTGCCGCCGCGGCTTCCCCGATGGCGGCGGCGTTGACCACCTCGGAACCGTCCCTCGCCTCGGTGGTGACGCGCAGGACCTCACCGGTCGAGGCGCTCAGGGTCCGATTGCCGGTCCGAGCGGCCACTTTGACCTCGTCGGCCTTGGCGCTGACCCAGGCTGCGACGGACGCGGCGTCGACCGTCGGCTCGCCCAGCGCGCCGTCGACCACGGGGACCTTGACCCACGCGGCCTTCTCCACGTCCGTGGCGGCGAAGGTCTTCTCACCCGCGGCGACCGTGAGAGGCGTGGCCACGAGGGCATTGGCCTTGGTCGCCACGGCCTCCGCCTCGGCGGTGGTGATCGCGGCCTCGCCGGTGACGAACTTGATGGTGGCGGTGGCCGACGACAGCGTGCGGGCGGCCTTCTGCGCGACGTCCTGGAAGCTGGCGCGGTCCACGGTCGTGCCCGCCACATCGGGTGTGACGGTGAACTTGTCGGAGCCCTCGGTGAGGTCGACACGGGCGTCGACAGCTTTGGTCCCGGCCGTGGCGACCAGGTCGGCGATCGTCTTGTCGACAGCCTTGGCGTCGACGACGACCACCGCTGGTTGATCGTGCTCGGACAGCAGGGCGCTGGCGTAATTGGTCCACTGGGCATTGGGCGCGAAGATCTTGTCCACCGTCGCGTCGACATCGACCGTGTACCCGAGCTCGGACAACGTGGCCTTGCGCGATCCGTCCCCTGCCGCGATCGTCACCTCGACCTGCTGGGCCCGCTGGCGGATGGCGGACGCGACCTCGGCCCGCGTGAGGCCACTCACACTCACTCCGGCCACCTCGCTGCCGGGCAGCGCACGGTCCTGGTAGTGGGCGGCGTAGGCGCCCGCTCCACCACCCAGCACGAGGAGCGCCGCAACGGGTGCGGCGATCATCAGGCGCGTCGATTTCTTCACGGGTGGGGTCCTCCTGCCGGGCACGCCCCGGCGCAGGTTCCGCACGGGCCGAACCATCATCCGGCATCGCGGTCCCCTCGCGCCAATCCGAGAGCGTATGCCGTGGCGACCGGCGGCGATGTGGGTGCCACGGCATACGCTGTCGGAATGTACGAAGGAGCGGTCCAGGACCTCATCGACGAGCTCGGCCGCCTGCCCGGTGTGGGCCCGAAGAGTGCCCAGCGGATCGCCTTCCATGTGCTGCAGGCCGATGCTGTCGACGTGCAGCGGCTCGCCGAGACCCTGCTCGTGGTCAAGGAGCGGGTGCGCTTCTGCGAGCAGTGCTTCAACGTCTCCGAGGCCGAGCGCTGCCGGGTGTGCTCCGACCCACGCCGCGACCCCACGGCCATCTGCGTCGTCGAAGAGGCCAAGGACGTCGTGGCCATCGAGCGCACCCGTGAGTTCAAGGGCACCTACCACGTCCTCGGAGGGGCGATCAATCCGATCGAGGGCATCGGCCCCAAGGACCTCCGCTTCACGGAGCTCATGTCCCGACTGTCCAGCGGCCAGGTCACCGAGATCATCATCGCCACCGATCCCAACCTCGAGGGCGAGGCCACGGCGGCCTATCTCAGCCGGCTGCTCAAGGACATGGACCTACGGGTCACCCGCCTGGCGTCCGGCCTCCCGGTCGGTGGGGACCTCGAATATGCCGACGAGGTCACCTTGGGCCGCGCCTTTGAGGGAAGGACACTCATCCATGCCTGACATCGCAGCATCGGCAGCCACGGGCGCCGCCTCAGTGGCCACCTCAGGGATCGCCTCAGCGGCTGCACCGGACGAGCAGCAGGTGCTCGCCGACGAGTGCGCGGTCGACGCCCGTCGCTTCGTCGACACCGTCAGTGTCGTGGCGGCAGGTGAGGCGCCCCAAGCGGCCTTGGCGATGACGCTGCTCGGCCTCTCCCAGGTGCTTGTCATGGGCGCTCACCTCGGGGCCATCCAGGACGTCGTGCTCGCCGAACGTTTCGAGGCCGATCCGGGCCCCGACGCCGAGCTCGACGGACTCCGGGCCGGGCTGGCTCAGATGTTCGAGGGCTTGGACGACTACGCCGACGTCGTCGACCCCGTGACCGACGCGACCCTCACCAGCGGCTCACTGTCCAACGACCTGACGATCATCACCTCCGCCCTGACGCACGGGCTGGTTCATCACGAGGCCGGGCGCTGCGACGAGGCGCTCTGGTGGTGGCAGTTCAGTTATCTCGCCGACTGGGGCGAGCGAGCGGCCATGGCGCTGCGCGTCATCCACTCACTGCTCGCCCACGTCCGACTCGATGCCGACGAGGACATCGTCGCCGAGGCGGAATTCGACGCACTCCACCCCTGAGGCCATCCGGGTCACGAGGGGGTGCCCGGTCGCCTCAGACGCCGATCGCTGGGCCCGACTCGGGCGGCAATTCGTTGTAGGCGTCGACACGTTCCTGGCCCGAGAGTGCCGCGATCGCGTTCATGACCTCGTCGGTCAGCGCCCGCCGGGCCTTGCCCGCTGGCATCCCGGCATACGACTCGGGGGTGATGGGAGTCCCGAAGGCGACCCGCACCTTGGCCAGCGTGGGGATCTTGGCGCCGACCGGCTGCACCTGATCAGTCCCGACCAGGCCCACCGGGACAACCGGCACGCCGGCCGTGAGGGCCAGGAAGGCCACTCCCGTGCGGCCGCGGTAGAGGCGACCATCGCGCGAGCGCGTGCCTTCGGGATAGATGCCGAAGGCCCGCCCGGCACGAAGGACGTCGAGGGCGAGGTCCAGGGACTCCTGGGCGGCGCGGGAGGAGTGCCGGTCGACCGGGATCGCCTCCGACGCCGTGAAGAAGCCGCGTCGGATCGATCCGCCGACCCCGGTCCCGGTCCAGTAGTCGGCCTTGGCGAGGAAGCTCACCGGCCGAGGGCTCGCGATGGGTATCGCGAAGGAGTCGATGAAGGAGAGGTGGTTGCTCGCCAGGATCACACCCCCACTGCGCGGGATGTGGTCGATCCCGGTGATCGTGGGACGCCAGAGGACTTTGGTCAGCGGCACGATTGCGCCGCGCGCGAGGTGATAGAAGGCGGTCATGACTGCTCGTCCCTGATGACGGTGCCCCCGAGCAGGCGCTCGACGACCGGAATGCCGACCTCGCCGGCCTCCTCGACGTCCTCGTCGTCGTCACTGACCGCGGAGTCGTCGGCCTCGTG
>DAOLRO010000252.1:0-3643 GCA_035418665.1 Phycicoccus sp. | reverse complement strand
GCGCACTACTCATCGAAGTGGCTGGCTCCGCATCCCGTCGGTGAGACGTGGGTCGGAGTGCGTGACGATGCGGGCACCCTGCGCGCGACGGGGCTCGCAGCGGTCACCCCCGCGGGCGTGGTCCGACTGTCCGGCATCACCGTCCCGGCCGCCGAGCGTGGTCGCGGACTCGGACGAGCAGTGACCCAATGCTTGGTCGAGCATGGCCTCACGGTCGCCGACGAGGTGACCCTCGGCGTCGATGACGACAACCACGCCGCACGAGCGACCTACTCACGCATGGGCTTTCGCGTGAGTCACGACTTCTCCTCTGGCCTCCTGATGCCCGGCACCGGTGGCTCGCGGTGAAGCCATCTACCGCCTCGCTGGCGGCCGAGATCGCGAGCCAGCCCACGGCATACATCGGCGAAGCCGCCTTCGCCGGAAACCTGGCTGAGGGCGAAGCCATCCGGGATCTGGACTTCGACGCGTGCACCTTCACAGGCGATCTGGAGGGTGGACGACTGGTGGGTTGCACCTTCACGGAGTGCGAGTTTGTCGGCGCGAACCTGTCGCGCGTGGACCTGACGGACAGCCGCTTCACCGACTGCACGTTCACGGGTTGCAAGGTCCTGGCGGTGAACTTCGCGGTCATGGGGGTGGGCGCCGTGTCGGCCACCCCGGTGACCTTCGAGCGCTGCCAACTCGACCTCGCGACCTTCCAAGGCCTCGATGCCCGAGGCTTCGTCTTCCGCGAGTGCGGTCTGGTCGAGGTGGACTTCTCCGAGGCGGATCTGCGCAGGGCATCCTTCGTCGGGTCACGGCTGGACGGAGCCCGGCTCGTGCGCTGCGACCTGCGAGAGGCCGATTTCCGAGAAGCAACCGGCTATGCGATCGACGTCCGGGACTGTCAGGTCAAGGGTGCCCGCTTCAGTGCGGCCGAGGCCCTCTCCCTCCTCGACCCCTTCCGCGTCAGGATCGACTGAGCGTGGCGATGCCCGTCAGAGCTGGAACCACGCGAGCGCCGGCTCGACCAAGCTGCCCAGCCAGACCCGACCCTCGTGCTCGCGCACACCTGTCGCCATGTGCCAGTCGGTGGCATCGCACGAGATGTCGTGGACCACGCGTCCATCGAGCCCGTATGCCGCGACGCGGGCCGTGCGCTTCGGCTTGGGCTTGAGCGCCTCAGGAGCATGGAGGACGGCCGTCCTGACCCACGGCTTTGCCTTGGTCTGGAGGAAGGTGAGCGCTGGGTCCGTCGGGGAGGCGTAGGTGACCCAGATCAGGCCGTCCGAACCGAGCGCGATGTTGTCGGGGTGGGCAGGCAGGTCCGTGGCGAAGTCGTCCGAGGTGCCCGCACGGTCACCCGTGATCCAGAGACGGTTGAGCCGGCGGGTGCCGGTCTCGGCCACCACGACGAAAGAGCTGTCCGGCGCCTTGGCCACACCGTTCGCGAAGCACAGTCCATCGAGGACGACCTCGGGGTCGGGCCTGCCCGGGGCGAGTCGGAGCAGGCGACCCGAGCGGGTGTCCTCGATGAGGTCCGACTTCCACTCCTCGATCCCCCACTTGGTGCTGCTGTCGGTGAACCAGATCGTGCCGTCATCGGTGACAGCAGCGTTGTTGCAGAACCGCATTCGCCGACCCCCGACCGAGTCAGCGAGGGTCTCGATCGTGCCGTCAGCGAGGGCGACCGTGAGCAACCCCCGGTTGGCGTCGCACACCAGCAGTCGCCCCTCCGGCAGCCATTCGAGGCCGAGCGGGCGGCCCCCGGTGTTCGCGATGCGACGGATCTGCTGGCCATCGGCCGTCACCGCGAAGATCGAGCCGTCCTTGGTGCCGGTGTACGCGGTCCCGTCGTGGCCGATGAGGACGTCCTCGGCTCCCGGACCGGGCACGGGGACAACGGTCAGGGTGCGCGTCTGAGGTGTCTGCGGCTGGGACATGCTCCCGAACCTAGCGCGAGTTGCACCGGAACGCAGGGGCATGGGCCACGCCTCGGCAGCGTCAGCCCCCTCCGGTCAGGACGGGCCGAGGCCGCCGTCGAGAGCGGCCGCCAACGACACGGCATACGCATCGACGTCGGGGGCGATGCCCAGAGCGGTTTGGACGACATAGCCCTGGATGAGCGAGATGAGTGCCGGCCGCACCAGTGCGGCTCGGGTGCGAGCGCGAGCGGGTGTCATCCCCTTGGAGCGGAACCACGCCGTGAGATAGGAGTCCATCGCGGCGCCAAGGGTCGCCACGGCTCGCTCGGCGACGGCGCGCACTTCGGCGTCCGCATGCGATTGCGCCCAGAACTGGAGCACGATCGCGGGCTCGGGCAGCTCGGCGAGAAGGCCACTGAGGAGCGCGTGGATCAACTCATGGGGTGGCAACAGCGGGTTCCCGGCCGCGAGTCGCTCGAGGTCCGCACGGCGACTCATGAGGACGTCCTCGGCGGCCTGCCTGATCAGGTCGTCCTTGCCGGAGTAGTAGCCGTAGATCGCGCCCGCCGACAGCCCGGACACCTCGATGATGTCGCCCATCGTCGTGGCGCCCACGCCCTTGCGGGCGAACACCTCCATGGTGCCGCGCAGAATTCGTTCGCGCTGCTCGGCCTTGTGCTCGTCACTCACCTTGGGCATGGCCTCACTCTAACAAAACGAGCGTTCCTTTTTGACATGGCCGCCCGGGAGGAGCATCATCCTCTCTGAAAGAGAACGAACCTTCGTTTTAATGCTTGAGATCGGAGCCGCGCCATGAGCACACCCACCACGTCACCCAGAGCCGTCCACAGCACGTGGTCGGCGACCCTCCGCATCGTCGTCGGGGCCAGCGTGCTGGTCGCCCTCGTCCTCCTGGCCTTTGCGTGGCCGACCCACACCGCCAAGGTCAAGGACATGCCACTGGCCGTCGCGGGAGCGCCCCAAGCCGTGGCTGCGGTCGAGAAGCAGCTGGCCACCGCGGCTGAGGGCGCCTTCTCGATCCACGAGGTCACCGACCGCGCAGCCGCCGAGGAGATGGTCAAGAAGCGAGAGGCATACGGCGCGATCGTCCTGCCCTCAGCGCCGGGTGGGCAGACCGAGGTCCTCACCGCTTCGGCCGGCTCGGCCGTGGTCACCCAAGCCCTTGGTCAGATGGCCGCAGGCATGAACGCGGCGCAGGCCCAAGCAGCCCAAGCCCAAGCAGCGGCGTCGGGCACGGCGCCAGCGGTCGTCGTCCCGGTCAAGATCACCGACATCGTCCCGCTCGTCAAGGACGACGCCCGCGGCCAAGGCTTCATGCTCATCGGCCTTCCGATGGCCATGGGCGGCATGATCGGCGGTGTCCTCATCGCGATGACCATCACCGGCTCCCGCCGTCGCCTCGCCGCCATTGCCGGGTATGCCGTGCTCGCCGGTCTGCTGCTGACCCTCGTGGTCCACACGTGGTTCGGGTGGTTGCCCGCGAACTTCATGGCGTCGTGGGGTGCGATGGCCCTGACCCTGGCTGCCACGGCGAGCGCCATCGTCGGCCTGCACGCCCTCATCGGTCGCGCGGGCATCGCCGTCGGGGCGATCCTCACGATGTTCGTCGGCAACCCACTGTCCTCGCTGGCCATGCCCAAGGAGTGGCTGCCGTCCTTCTGGGGTGAGCTCGGTCAGTTCTTCGTGCCGGGCGCCTCGGGCAACCTGCTCCGCTC
>DAOLRO010000251.1:0-3645 GCA_035418665.1 Phycicoccus sp. | reverse complement strand
GTCGGCATGCTCTTCTGCGGCCCGTCGACAACCGACTGCCCGGTGGACCGGTAGCGACGACCCGGGATTGACTCCCTGCGGTCCGGGGAGTCGACCTCATCTGCCCTTGAAGAAGTCGAAGAGTTGGCGCTCCCGGGCTGTCCACACGGCGACCGAGGCGCCGAGAATCAGCCCGACACTGATCGACAGCAGCACCCGCCCAGCGAACGGCAACACCTGTCCGGCATCGCCAGGGGATAGCCCACGGGTGGCCCACAGGGTGACAACCGCACCCCAGGCCCACATGATCGCCAGGAGCGCGACCACCTCGACCATGGCAGTCAGCCAGAGCGCGCGGGTGGGGACGCCGGCGTGCCGCGCTGAAGCCAACTCGAGGCGACGCAGCCGCCACGCGGCATACCCGATGAGCAACCCGGCAACCAGCGCGGCCGTGCCAGCGAGCGCCGAGGGACGTCGAGCCAACTCGCTCGCACCGTCAAAGGTGGCACCCTTGGTGCCGTTGAGCTGGGAGAGGCGCCGCTGGGACTGCTCCTGGCCCGGATGGAAGGACGTCGCGGTGAGGGCCGGGACGATGGCGTCGCTCACGGGCCAGGATCGCACCCAGCACTCGTCAAAGACTCCCGAGGCAGGGACCGGCTCGACCACGGCGTAACCGAGCCCGGGTCGGCGGCCGTCCTCGGGGTAGGCGTACACGGCTGCGACTCGGGTCGACTGGCCGTCGAGAACGATGGTCGAGCCGACCTGGAGCCCCAGTTGATCGGCCGCTTCCTGCGACACCCAGACACCGGCCCCGTCGGGGCGGACGCCGAGGATGCCGGCCAACCCAGGTGTGGCCCGGACGACGGGCACCGCCTGCTGCGGCAGGTTCGCGGGGTGGGCGGTGTGGGAATTGACCGTGACGGCTGCGGCACCGTCGACGCCGGCGAGACTCTCAAGCCGGTGGCAGGCCCCCGCGTCGACCTGTTGGGCGCTTTCGAGGATGAGGGTCGAGCCGCCTGCGGTTTGGAACTCGTTGGCCCGGGTGACAAGCATGGCCACGCTACGGACCTCGAGGCCGACGAGGACGGCGGCGCACAGGGTCACGGCGATCACGATGGCTGCAGGCCGACCGGTGCCGGTCATCAGGTTGCGCAGTGCCTCTGACGCCGCGTCCCTGACACGCATCATGAGGCGTCGGCGAGGGAGATGTGGTCGCTGCAGCGTGCCTGCACGCGGGGGTCGTGGGTGGCGATGACGACGATGCAGTCGCGGCGCGCCAAGGCCGACACGACGTCGATGACCTCTTCCGCGGTTCGATGGTCCAACGCTGCGGTGGGTTCATCGAGCAGGAGGAGGTCGGGCTTGGCCGCCAACGCCCGGGCGATCATCAGCCGCTGGCCCTCGCCTCCGGACAGATGGCGGAACGGGCTGTGTTCCCGGTGCTTGAGGCCCATGTCATCGAGCAGGCCGCGCGCGACCGGCTCCGCGTCGGCCCGCGACAATCCCCTCGCCAGGAGCGGCAGAGTCACATGGTCGAGAGCGCTCCGCCCTGGCACCCCATAGGGGCTCTGGAAGACCCATTGGACCGAGCGGATACCGTCCCGGCCAACGGTGCCGCTCGTCGGGTCGATCCACCCGGCGATGATGCCCAGCAAGGTGCTCTTTCCTGAACCGGACGGGCCGGTGAGCGCGTAGACGTGGGCAGGCTGGAGGTCGTCGCTGACGTCGGCGAACAGCGGTGGGCGCCCGGGGAACCGATGGCCCACTCCGGCCAGGCTCACGTGCATGGGCGCGCCCGGGCCGGGTCGAGAATGATCGTGCGGATAGCAGATCCGGGGCCGGGCTGCACGAAGGCGGTGCCCAGCCGTGAGCCGACGACGGTGACCGACCGGGGCCCGTCGGGGGTCGTCACGCAACTCGTGCCTTGGGCCGACACTGACCCGAGGGCGGACGGGGGGACCGGGAGCACGCTCAGCGCGGTCGCCAGTCTGATGGATCCATTGACAGTCGTCGTGGTGCCTTGCTGGTGCTGCTCGGGGTGTGCGGCCAGCCAGGCGAGACCGTCGGCATCGACGCCAGCCGTGCCGAGGACCAAATCGTGTCCAGCCACCGTGAAGACCCGCGGACCCGCGACCAGATCGGCAGGCGAGGCAGTCAGACGAGCCCCCACCAACCGTTGCGACAGCGATGCCAGTGGGCGGCCCGGCTCGAGGAGGGTGCCGACGGAGGCGTCGCACGTCAGCGCAGTCGCGGCTGCCGAGGGGATCCACACGACCCCGTCGCGGGCGATGGTGCCTCCCGACGCCGGGGCGCCAGCCGCCTTGGCAACCGCGTCGTATGCCGCAATGACACTCGCGGTCACGGTGGCGCCGTCCACGGAAGCGCCGAGTTCACGAAGGGCGGCCACGACGGCTGCCGCGTCGGCACCGGACGTACCGATGGGCAGATCGCGCCAGAGCGGTGTGGAGGTGGCCAGAGTGAGCAGTGGCCGGCCGTCCACCGCGAAGGAGACGGTTCCGGACCGGAGCGCCCCGCCGGGTGCGCAGGTCGACGCAGTGAGCAGGCCAGCCCGAGGAGCGAGGACCTGCTGCGGCGCGCCCATGGTCAGGGTGAGATTGGCTGGTCTGGGGTCGTCCCACGTGAGTGTGTCGACAGCGAGGTCCGACAGGGCCGTCGGCGCCGCCAGGACGGCTGGCGTGCCGAGGCGAGCCAGCAGCAGACCCCCGCCCGCGCCGACAGCCAGGAGCACCAAGGCCGCGAGGAGGTATGCCGTGCCCCCCGCGCGCCCGCGTCGTGCCGTATCGCTCGTGTCCCCGGTGCCCTCAACCATGGCTCAAGGGGCCAACGGAGCGGCGAAACATGCGCCAGCCGCCTCAGTCTCGAACTGAGTGGGTCTGGGCTCCGTCGACCGATCACGGGCGAAGTCGGCTCCGGTGTAGCCCGGTGGCATGACGCCCTTTCGCACGAAACACGCTGCCACAATGGAGAATTCGTCTTGTCTCTGAGGATTGCGCTGCATTTGGTAATAGAGGGACACGGCAGACATGGGCGTCGATTGATCACAGGTCTTCTGTTGGTTCTCCATCTGGGCGAACAGCTCTGGGGACGGGGCTCTGGCGTCCTGGTATCCCACCGTGTGCGCATCGGTGTCCGCCGCCCAGGTCACCTCAGCCCCGTAGGCCGCCATACACGCGCCGAACGCTTCCTTGGCCGTCGCGACTTCGGCGGCGGTGATGGTCCCGTCGGCGAGGATGGCGCGCTCAAGATCCGACGATCTGGTGGTGGCAATGTCGTTGATCTCCGCGGACCAGGCTGATCGGTCTGATGCTGAGACCACCCCACCGTCGACAGAAGCCGCTGGGCTTGGCGTGGGGGCGCCGGATGACGTACATCCAGCAGCGCTGGCAGTGACCGCCGCCATCGCGAGCGCCCAACCAACTGGGTTGGGACGCCGGGACTTCATCCTGCGCCTCACGAACGGCCCCCTGATATCGGCCCATGGAGAAGCGACCATTCATGGGCGCTTTCACAGGCACGGTAACTGCCCGCGAGGCGACCGGCAACCGGACAGACGAATTCCGTCGTGACGTCGGGAGATGAGATCACCTCTAAACACTGAGGCGTTGGCCGCTTTGCGCGGCCAACGCCTCAGGTCCCTCCACCCGC
>DAOLRO010000250.1:0-3654 GCA_035418665.1 Phycicoccus sp. | reverse complement strand
CATTTCGAAGCAATCGCCTGATCCCAGCGCTGCCGGGACACGACCGGCACGCGGCCTGAGCGGACGGATCTTGCTCAGCCGTGGAGGCGGTCAAGTCAGCCAGGAAGGTCCATGCCGAACACCAGCGCCGGACCGCGCTTGTCGACTTCTCTTTCGAGGGACATGCCGATCTTCTTCGCCACACCCTGCGATGCCACGTTGTGCGGTCGAATGATGGCGACGAGATGCTCGATTCCGGAATCACGCGCAGCTTCACAAACCGAGGCCGCGGCTTCTGTGGCGTAACCCAGTCGCCGCACATCAGGGTGAACGTGCCATCCGGTTTCGATGCACCAGTCACCCTCGACCTCTTGCATCGTCAGGCCGCAGTCACCAATGAAGACGCCGCTGTGGGTCTCGATGATCCACAGCCCGAACCCATAGTCGGCGTAGTTGGAGATGTTCCAGTCGATCCACTCGGCTGGGCCGCGAGAACCGCCGGTGTCCAAAATGGCGACGTGGCTCGCGTCGTTTGGCGCCATCTTTCGGAACCGGAGCCTGGGTGTGGGTAACGGAAGCATGGCACCAGACTAAGCACGCTCGGCCTTCCTGAGCTGGCGTCGTGGGACCTGCCCTGTCATCGGCATGAGAGCGGCAGACGGGACCAAGCCTCACTGACCTCCGGCGAGGATCGCGCGATAGGCCGGGAGAGTCAGGAAGTCCGGGAAGTCCGGTTCGACGGCACTGCGGACGAAGAGATCACGGGCGGTGTCGAGGTGCTCGACATACCAACCGGAATCGACCAGGCCCGCGTGCTCCTCGGCGACAACTCGATCGACGAGGTCCCGGGTCACCTGCTCGCCACTCGCGAGAGTGGCCCCGGAGTGGAGCCACTGCCAGATCTGGCTGCGGGAGATCTCCGCGGTCGCAGCGTCCTCCATGAGGTTGTGGATGGCGGCGGCACCGTTGCCGGCCAGCCACGCCGCGAGGTAGGCGATCCCGACTTCGACGTTCAGGCGCAGGCCGGCCATGGTCCGCTCCCCCGGAGTCCGATCGAGCGCCAGCAGATCGGCGGCCGACACGTTCACGTCATCGCGTTGGCGCGCCACCTGATTGGGGCCGTCCAAGACCCCGTCGAAGATCTCGGCACACAGGGGCACGAGATCGGGGTGCGCCACCCACGAGCCGTCGAACCCTGCGCCGGCCTCGCGGGCCTTGTCCTCACGCACCTTCGCAATGGCGACGGCGTTGACCTCCGCGTCACGCCGAGAAGGAATGAAGGCAGCCATGCCGCCCATGGCGTGCGCTCCCCGGCGGTGGCAGGTCTCGACGAGCAGGTCGCTGTAGGCCTTCATCATCGGCGCTGTCATGGTGACGGCGGCTCGGTCCGGCAGGGGTGGCAGGTCGGAGTCGCGGAAGTTCTTGATGATGCTGAAGAGGTAGTCCCATCGGCCAGCGTTGAGGCCGCTCATGTGGTCGCGCAATTCGTAGAGGATCTCCTCCATCTCGAAGGCGGCCGTGATCGTCTCGATGAGGACGGTGGCCCGGATCGTGCCGTGCGGGATGCCGAGTTCTGCCTGAGCAAAGGTGAAGACGTCATTCCACAGCCGAGCCTCGAGGTGGGATTCCATCTTCGGGAGGTAGAAGTAGGGCCCGGACCCTCGATCGATCTGGGCCTGGGCGTTGTGGAAGAGGTAGAGGCCCGCGTCGAAGAGCGCGGCAACCACTGGTTTGCCGTCCAGGCGCACATGCTCCTCGTCGAAGTGCCAGCCCCGAGGTCGTGGCAGGATCACCGGGATCCGATCTGGATCCTTGAGCGCATAGTGCTTGCCTTCCGGCGTGGTCAGCGAGATCGTCCTCCGGACCGCATCATGGAGGGTCGACTGCCCCCCAATGACGTTCTCCCAGGCCGGGGTGTTCGCGTCCTCGAGATCGGCCAGCCAGACCTTGGCGCCGGAGTTGAGGGCGTTGATCGCCATCTTTCGGTCCGTCGGGCCGGTGATCTCGACTCTGCGATCGAGCAGGTCAGGCGGCGCTGCGGCCACCTGCCAGTCGGCCGCGCGCACCTCGGCGGTCTCGACGAGGAAGTCGAGCGTCCCGGTTCGAGCGATCTCGGCGCGGCGTGACCGACGTCGAGCAAGCAAATCGTCGCGGCGGTCACCAAAGCGCCGCTGGAGGGAGGCAATGAAGTCCAGCGCCTCCGGTGTCAGGATCTCGTCGACCCGAGCGACAGGGGGTGCGGTGATCTCCACGGTGGTCATGGTTGCCCTTTCGGCGAGGGGGCTTGGGAAGCATGGCCCACAAGGCGTACGCTTCCGACATACGGAAACAATCTTCCCACAGGCGGACGCTGCGCGTCGCGGCGGAGCGGATCGAGGTCAGCAGGAATCATGGTCAAACGCACTGAAGACAAGGCTTCCGGTGGGGTTCAGTCCATCGACCGGACCTTCGCCATCCTCGAGGCCCTCGCGGACGCCGGTGGGCTGTTGAGTCTGTCCCAGTTGGCCGAGCGTGCCGACCTGCCCCTCGCGACCATCCACCGCCTCGTGCGCACGCTCGTGCAACTCGGTTACGTGCGTCAGGAGGAGAATCGCCAGTACTCTCTTGGCCCCCGGCTGCTGCGCCTCTCGGACACCACGACCAAGCGGGTGGGTGTCTGGGCCGAGCCGTACATGGAGGCAGCGGTCGCCGAACTCCAGGAGTCGGTCAACCTCGCCATGCTCGACGGGGACGAGATCGTCTACATCGCCCAGGTGCAGCCGCAGCACAACTTCATGCGCATGTTCACCGAGGTCGGTCGGCGGGTGCTGCCACACTCGACCGCGGTCGGCAAGGCCATGTTGGCCAGCGAGGACCCTGCGCTCGTGCGCGGACTCTTGCACCGGACCGGGATGCCCCGACGCACCGACACCACGATCACCCACGAGGATGCCTTCATCGAGCGCTTGGCGGCCGACCGGCTGCGGGGCTACTCCACCGACGAGGGCGAGCAGGAAGTCGGGGTGCGCTGCGTCGCCGTGGCCGTGCCGGGTGCTCCCCGACCGATGGCGCTGTCCATGTCCGGACCGACGACGCGGGTCGACGAGGCCAAGGTGGAGCAGGCCGCCCGCATCCTCGGGGAGGCAGCCCGCGGCATCGCCGACGCACTGGCCAACCCGGCTCGCGAGCTCAGCGCCTGAGGATCACTCGTCTGCGTGGAGCAGGCGAGCACACTCTCAGCCACACGGCATACGAAAAGGGTCGCCTTCCCATGGGAAGGCGACCCTTTCGCGGTATGCCGTGTGGCTGAGTCTGCGACTCAGGCCTCGTCGGAGTCCTCGACCTGCTGCTTCGCGGCGCCACCGGCGGGCTCGAAGCCAGCGGCCTCGGCGTCCTCGGCGCTCTTGAACCAGAACTCGGCGATGGTCGCGTCGTACCACTGCGAACCCTCGACGTGGTACTTGCCCGAGTCGCCGTTGCCCTTGACCGTGTAGTCGGCGTCGGGGCTCGAGCCGTCCTCGTTCGCGGCAAGCGCGCCGGCCGGGATGTCCTTGGCCGGAGCGTCGACGGACTCGGTGGCGTCGACAGCGTCGTCCGCCGGGAGGTCGGCGACCTTGGCCGGCTTGGTCTCGGCCTTGTCAGCGTCCTTGGCGGCACGCTTGGTGGCCGCAGCGGCCTCCTTGACGACGGCCTTCT
>DAOLRO010000249.1:0-3664 GCA_035418665.1 Phycicoccus sp. | reverse complement strand
CCTGGTCGCCCTCGAAGTGGATGGCGACGCGGTCGCCGTTGCCGGCCTCGACGTGCCGGTCGACGCAGTTGTAGGCGACATTGAGCTCGCCGCCGACGTACCACTTGGCAAAGGGGGCATCGCTCCAGTCGAGCGTGGTGTCGAAGTCCTTGGCCCAGGTGACGTACTTGCGTCCCTGCTCGGCCCAGAAACCCTCGAAGTCGGCGTCAGCGGCGGCATACATGTCGGCGGTGCCGTTGGCCTGCGCGGTGATCTCCGGACGGGGTTCGAGGCTGGCGCGGTCGAGGTGGCTGGTCAGGTTGTCTTCGGACACGGGGAAAGGCTCCTCTTCATCGAGTGCGGCGTCACCCTCCACCTTTCCCTCACCTCCCGCTGACGGCAAGGCCACAACGCGGCGTATGCCGTGGACGCGCCTGTTCACGCGCCGAACGGGCGGGCGGTTGGTCCCCTCTCGGTCGAGGACCCTTCGGTCGCGGGAAGTGGTCAAAGTGTGCACTCCGAGCGCGGGGGGTCGGACGAAATGCTGGTCCCTGTGCCCAGCGTGTCGTGCAACGGTTTCACTCTGCTCAATTCTCTGGTGTCGTGGTGGATACGGACCACGAGGAGGTGGCGCGATGTTCATCGAAGGACAGCTCTATTCACCGGTGACGAAGGCAGCAGACGGTTCGGTCGAGGTGCACCTGGCCGACAACCACCCGGGGCTGCACGACCCGGCCTATCGTGCTCGACGCTCGCAGATCGCCGGGGCCGCGCTGACCGCGCCCCCAAGGACGGTCCCGACCATTGACTACACCGCTGACGAACACCGGATCTGGACTCTGGTCAACGAGCAACTCGCGCCCAAACACGAGAAGTACGCGCACTCCGAATACCTTGCGGCCAAGGGCCGACTGCGGCTGCCGACCGAGCACGTGCCCCAACTCATGGAGGTCACGCTGCGCCTGCAGCCGCTCACCGGCTGGACCTATCACGCGGCTCCCGGGCTGGTCCCCCTTCGTGAGTTCTATGCAGACCTGGCGCAGCGCAGTTTCAACTCGACGCAGTTCCTGCGCCACGGCTCGGAGCCGCTCTACACACCCGAGCCGGACATCATCCACGAGGTCATCGGGCACGCGAACCAGTTGGCGTCACCGCGCTTTGCTCGGTTGACGGAAGCCGCCGGGCGAGCGTCCCTGCGGGTCGAGACCGATGAGGCGATGAAGTTCATCGCCGACGTGTTCTGGTTCTCGATGGAGTTCGGGGTCATCAAGGAGCACGGCGAGGTCAAGGCCTACGGCGCCGGCATCCTCTCCAGTTTCGGGGAGATGGACGAGTTCGGGCACATGGAGCACCGTCGCCTCGACCTGGCCGACATGGGCACCCTCGCCTACGACATCACCGAATACCAGCCAGTGCTCTTCTGCGCCGAGAATCTCGACGAACTCGAAGACGTCGTCGGAGGCTTCTTCGACCGTGTCGACGACGACCTGACCTTCGAGCTCCGCGCCGAGGCCGCCACCCGCGCCTGACTGCCCAGCCTGACTGCTGCCCAGCCTCACTCTCGCGCGATCGCAAGCGTCAGGACTTCTGGTCGGCCCCGTCCTCGCTGCTCTCGTCGACCAAGGGTTCGTCGGTGTCTCCGGTCTCGCCATCGGCGCCGATCTCGGGGTCGGGGTGGTCCTGGCGGTAGGACGGCACGGGGTCCGAACCCAATTGTGGATAGGGATCGTGGCCGCGCAGGGTGAGGACGACGACCTTGGCCAGAGCCATGATCGGGACGGACACGAGCGCGCCCATGATCCCCCACATCGAGGAGAAGGCCACGACGCCCACGATGACGGCCCACGGATGGATGTCGACCGCGCGTGACATGAGCACCGGTTGCAGGACATTGGACTCGATCTGCTGCACGAGGAGCACGACGCCCACCATGATCAGGGCCGCCACCCAGCCCTTGCCGGCGAAGGCGATCAGGACTGCGACCAGCCCCGAGAGCACCGCACCCACGACGGGGATGAAGGCCATGAGGAAGGTCAACACCGCGATCGGCACGACGAGCGGGACCCCGAGCACGAGCGCGCCCAGGCCGATACCAAGCGCGTCAACCGCCGCGACGATGATCTGGGTGCGGGAGTAGGCCCGGACTGCGAGCCAGCCGCGACGGAAGGACTCGTGGATCGGCTGATGCGTCCGGCGGGGGAGCAGGCGGACGAACCACAGCCACAAGGTGCGACCCTGGGCGAGGAAGAAGTAGGTCGACACCAGGGCCAGCAGCAGGATGATCGTGAACGACGACAGGGCTTCCCCGGCGCGGAGAGCACCGCCGGCCAGGGAACTCCAATTGGTCTGCAGCCAATCGCGGCCCTGCTCGATCCAGTTGGAGATCTGGTCGCCACTGATCCCGAAGGGCTCGGTCTTGAGCCAGTCCTGGATGTCGTCGAGCGCGTCGGAGACTCCGTCGACGAGGTCTTGGGCCCCGGTGGCGATCTGGGCCCCGGTCAGCCAGAACGCGCCCACGAGCACCACGAGGAAGAACACCATGGTGAGGCTGGCGCCCAGCCCCTGCCCGATGCCGATGCGCCGCAGCCAGACCACGACCGGCTGGAGCAGTGCGGTCAGGAGCAGCGCGATCGTGATGGCGATGATCATGGAAGACACGGGTGCGAGGGCAGCGCCGATCGTGTTCAGGGCCAAGCCGGCGAGGACGACGATGGCACTCAGCGCGCCAACGACCCACAGTCCGAAGGGAATTGCCTCACCGAGGCGTCGGGTGACGGAGGTCTGGGAGTCCTGGGCCATGCCGTGAAGTCTCGCAGGCCGGAGACGCGGCCAAGGGGAGAGGCGCGCGAACGGCATACCCAAATGCGGGTATGCCGTCCGCTCACCCCTTGGGGGTGGAACCGATCAGTGGTCGAGTGCGGGGCCGACACCGTGTCCGGTGAGGGAGCGCACCTCCATCTCGGCGTACTTCTGCTCGTTGTACTCCTTGGAGAGCTTCGAGCCGAGCCAGCCCAGGAAGAACCCGATGGGGATCGAGATCAGGCCCGGGTTGTCGAGCGGGAACCAGTGGAAGTCGATCGCCGGGTTGGTGATCATCGAGGGTGACAGGCCGGTCTTGGGGTCCGCGGCCTTGCCGGAGACGACCGGGCTGAAGATGATCAGGCCGATCGAGGAGATCAGGCCACCGTAGATCGACCAGAGGGCGCCCTTGGTGTTGAAGCCCTTCCAGAAGAGGGAGTACAGGATCGTCGGCAGGTTCGCCGAGGCGGCCACCGCGAAGGCGAGCGCCACGAGGAAGGCGATGTTCTGGCTCTTGGCCAACATGCCACCGAAGATCGCGACAGCGCCGACGGCCAGCGCGGCGTAGCGCGCGACCTTGACCTCGGTCTCCTGGGACGCCTGGCCCTTCTTGATGACCTCCTTGTAGATGTCGTGGGCCACGGTCGCCGAGGTGACGATCGTCAGGCCCGCGACGACCGCGAGGATCGTTGCGAAGGCGATGCCGGACACGATGCCCAGGAGCGGGCTGCCACCGAGGGCGTAGGCGAGCAGCGGGGCTGCCGAGTTCGCCTTGCCGGGAGCGGCCGTGATGGCGTCGGGACCGACGAGGGCCGCGGCGCCGAAACCGACGACGAGGGTGAGCAGGTAGAAGCCACCGATGAGCCAGATGGCCCACTCGACCGAC
>DAOLRO010000248.1:0-3748 GCA_035418665.1 Phycicoccus sp. | reverse complement strand
GCCCAGTCGATCGGTGAGCCCGGCACCCAGCTGACGATGCGTACCTTCCACACCGGTGGTGTGGCCGGTGACGACATCACGCAGGGTCTGCCGCGTGTCGTCGAGCTCTTCGAGGCCCGCACCCCCAAGGGTGTCGCGCCGATCGCCGAGGCGACCGGACGGGTCGAGATCGACGAGACCGACAAGGCGCGTCGCATCCTGCTCACGCCGGACGACGGCTCGGAGCAGCACGCCTACCCGGTGAGCAAGCGCGCGCGCCTGCTCATCCAGGACGGCGAGCACGTCGAGGTGGGCACGGCACTGACCGCGGGCAACATCGACCCGAAGAACGTGCTGCGCATCCTCGGCCCGCGCCAGACCCAGATGCACCTCGTCGACGAGGTCCAGAAGGTCTACCGCCAGCAGGGTGTGTCGATCCACGACAAGCACATCGAGGTCATCGTGCGGCAGATGCTGCGCCGGATCACGGTCATCGAGTCCGGCGAAGCCGACCTCCTGCCCGGTCGTCTGGTGGAGCGTGGCCAGTTCGAGGAGGCCAACCGCAAGACGGTCGCCGAGGGTGGCAAGCCCGCCTCCGGTCGTCCCGAGCTCATGGGCATCACCAAGGCCTCGCTCGCGACCGACTCGTGGCTGTCCGCGGCCTCCTTCCAGGAGACCACGCGCGTCCTCACGGAGGCCGCGATGGAGGGTCGCTCCGACCCGCTGCTCGGCCTCAAGGAGAACGTCATCCTGGGCAAGCTCATCCCCGCCGGCACCGGCCTGTTGCGCTACCGCAACATCAAGGTCGAGCCGACCGAGGAGGCCAAGGCCGCGATGTACTCCATGCCGTCCTACGACGACTACTCGTACGCCGCGTTCGGTCCCGGCTCCGGTGAGGCGATCCGCCTCGACGACGCCGAACTGGGTCTCGACCGCTTCTGAGGCAGCCGGCCCACAACAAAGGCGGGGTATGCCGGGACGCAAGTCCCGGCATACCCCGCCTTTGCGTTTCCCTTCGCAAAGACTGTCTGGTGGCGCAGGTATGGGTGCGCCATTGGCCAACCTGTGCGGCTGGATTCGCAAAGACTGTCTGGTGGCGCAGGTGTGGGTGCGCCATTGGCCAACCTGTGCGACTGGGTTCGCAAAGACTGTCTGATGGCGCAGGTATGGGTGCGCCATTGGCCAGTTTGTGCGAATGGAAGAGGGAGGATGGGGTGCGTGCGTGACGACCTGATCATTCGACGTGAGACCCCTGCCGATGCCGACCAGGTGCGGGCGGTCACTGATGCCGCGTTCCCGCACGTCGAGGGCACCGAGCGGTCGGTCGAGTCGGTGCTCCTCGAGGAGTTGCGCGCTGACGGCGATGTCATCGAGACCCTGACCTTCGTCGCAGAGCTCGACGGTGAGGTCGTGGGGCAGGTGACCTGCAGCCGAGGGTCCTTGGCGGGGGCGCCCAGCGTCGGACTGGGCCCCATCGCCGTGCGACCAGACCTGCAGCAGCAAGGCATCGGTGCCGGGCTCATGGCTGCCGTCATCGCCAGCGCCGACCAGATGGGGGAGCCGGTCATCGTCCTGCTCGGGGACCCCGGCTATTACACCCACTTCGGCTTCGGGCCGGCCTCGAGCCACGGGATCGAGTCGCCGGACCCACAGTGGGGCGAGCACTTCATGGCCAAGCCACTGCGGGCCTGGCGGGCCTCGATGGCCGGCGCCTTCCGCTACGCCCCGGCCTTCGAGCGCCTCTGACGTCAAGCGTCGCGCGCTGGGATGCCAGAGGCGGTGGTCGTGACGCGTCTGGCATCCCGGTCCACGAGGCGCCGCGCAGGGTGGGCACAACGCGAGGCCACGGGGGATGCCAGACGCGGTGGTCGTGACGCGTCTGGCATCCCACGACCGCGAGCGCGAGAGGTCGTCAGTCGCGGGGGAGGTTCTTGGCGAGGAAGGTCGTGACCGCGCGGTCATAGGCACCTGGATCCATGTTCCAGGAGGCCACGTGGCCGGCGCCCTTGACCTCGACATAGGTCACGTTGGCCCGAGCCGCGGCGAACTCGCGACTCGTCGACACCGGCACCGTGAGATCGCTGTCACCGTGGAAAAGGAGCGTGGGCAGCGTGTCCCATGACGGATCGGTGAGGTAATCGGTTGCGTCCCAGTCCACCCCGAACCGCCACGTGCTCAGCTTCTTGGCCCCCCAGGTCACGGGCGCCGGCAGTGGCATGCCGCCGGGAAGGGCGATCTGGTCGGCACCCCACTGCACGGTCCGAGCGAAACTCAGCGCTGGCGCATCGAGGATGATCGCCTTGACCATCGACGTGTCCTTCGCGTGCCGCATGAAGGACGCGACGACGGCCCCACCCATGCTCGCCCCACCCAGAACCACTCCTTTTGCACCCTGCCCCACGGCATACGCAATGGCCGCCTCGAGATCGGGCCATTCGCTGACGCCGAAGCCGTAGCGATCATTGGGCTCGGGTGGCATTCCGTCGTCGCCGCGGTAGGTGATGGCGAGGGTGGGGAGCCCGTATGCCGTGGTGCTGGTCGCGAGGCGGGTGAACTCGTCGGGGGAGGCGCCCTTGCCGTGCACCATGACGGCCCACAGGTCGTTGCCGATCGAGGCCGGCATCGTCACGCCTGGCTGGAAAGCCGCATCGAGGGTGCCCGTGGGACTGGGGAAGGTGATCGTCTGCCAGGGCTCGACGATGCCGCGGGGGAAGGCGAAGGTGTGGGAGCCGATCCGCGCACCCACGGCGGGCCAGGTGCCGTTGATGAGCTTGACCTTGAGGATCAGGTCCGTTGGCCCGGAGGGGAGTGCGGGCGCGGGGGTGACGGACTGGGCCGCGCCGCCGTCCCAGTAGAGGCCTTGGACCATGGGGGTGTAGAGGTCGCGGGTCTGCCAGTCCAGCGCCGCATCGCCGGCCACCGGAGCGAGCGTGATCGCGCCCGAGGACTCCTCGAGGGCCGCCACGGTGAACGGGCGGGCATCGACCGAGTGGTGCACGTGAAGGGCATCGGACTCGATGCGGTCGGAGTAGTACCAACTGGCGGCTCCGATGCCCACCACGTTGAGCACGAGGAAGGCAACGAGGAACCGGACCAGAAAGCGTCGGGTGAGCCACCGGCGGCGCCGTCGGGGAGGAGCCGCGGCAGGCGGAGTGCTCATCTGCGCATTGTCCGTGATGGAGGGGCTGCGTGCACGCATATCGATTTGGAGGGCATCGCTGCGCCTAGTAGCATGGATCACCGTGTCTGGCTAGGTCCAGACTTTCGTGTCGCGCCGGTGAGAACAGGCGCGACCCGCCCACCTCTCGCCGGGCGCCCTCTCATGATCACATCCTCGCGGTGTGCCCACGAGCAGGGAGTGCAGGGGGGAGCACCACAGGTGAGTCTCGACTCCGTCGAGCGCCACACCTGCGGCATGACAAGGACGTCAGAGCCCCGATCACCTCGATCGGTGCCGGACGACAGACCAGACCCAAGCAAAGGAACCCAGGTTGCCCACCATCAACCAGCTGGTGCGCAAGGGCCGTCAGAGCAAGGCGAGCAAGACCTCGACCCCCGCTCTGAAGGGCTCTCCGCAGCGCCGTGGCGTGTGCACGCGCGTGTACACCACCACCCCCAAGAAGCCGAACTCCGCGCTCCGCAAGGTCGCGCGCGTCAAGCTGACCTCCCAGATCGAGGTCACCGCCTACATCCCCGGTGAGGGCCACAACCTCCAGGAGCACTCGATCGTGCTCGTGCGTGGCGGTCGTGTGAAGGACCTCCCCGGTGT
>DAOLRO010000247.1:0-3776 GCA_035418665.1 Phycicoccus sp. | reverse complement strand
CAGCGGTCGGTCCAGCCGGAGCGCGAGCGGGACCGGGACGAGTGACCCGACGGCGATGGCATCCACGACCGCCAACCGGCTGAGCACGGCTGGAGCCGCGCCGGAGGCGACACTCACGCGCACGGCCGCATTGCTCGGCAGTTCCAGATAAGGCGTGACGGCCACGCCGAGGGCCCGATCGAGGGCGACTCGGGTCCCCGAACCCGCTTCGCGAGTGATGAGGGGTGTCCGGGCCAACTCCTCCGGGGTCAGCGGCTTGCGCCGTGTCGCCCACACGTGGTGCGGGGCCACGACCAGGACCATCTGGTCGTGAGCGACGACCGTGCTGTGGACGTCTCCGGGCACGGTGGGGTCCTCGACGAAGCCGAGCCCCACTCGGCCTGCCCTGAGATCGTCCACGACGTCGTGGGAGTTGTGGACGTGCAGCTCGACCGCTGTCTGGGGATGCGATGTGCGCAGCGCGGACAGCCAGGTGGGGACCAGGTGTTCGGCGATCGTCTGACTCGCGGCGACCCGCAGGGTGGCTCCTTCGCCGGCGCGCAGTGATCGGGCTGTCTCAGTGAAGTCGGTCGCCGCGGAGAGCATGCGCCGCGCCAACTCGACGATGGTCATGCCTGCGGGGGTCAGGGTCGACCCCCGGGTCGAGCGCACCACGAGGTCGACGCCGAGTGCGCGCTCGAGTCGGCCGATGGATCGGGTGGCGTTCGGCTGGGCCACGCCGACCGCGCGGGCGGCTGCGCCGACGCTGCCGTGGTCAGCGATCGCCACGAGCAGTTCGAGCGACGTGAGGTCCGGCCATGCAGACATATGCACAGGATATGTCCGGGATGCCGATTTCACGACTACCGACGGCCGCTTCCCAGCGGGAGAGTTGCTGTCATGACCGCGACACACGCCGTGACTCCTGCTGCGACACCCGAGGTGAGGGCGGGGGGCACGCCCGCCGACGCTTCCGCCCCGGGCGTCACCCGATGGGTCATGAACGTGCTGCCCGGTCTGCTGGTGACCATGGCCGTCGCCCTGGTCGCAACCGTTCTCGGCCGCTTCCTGCCGATCATCGGAGCACCGGTGTTCGCCATCCTGGTCGGGATGGCGCTGACGCCATTGCTGCCGGCCTTGCGGGCCTCTGCCCTATCGGCCGGATATGCCGAAGCATCACGCACCATGCTCCAGTTGGCGATCGTCGTGCTCGGCACGGGCTTGTCGCTCCGTCAGGTGGTGCAGGTCGGTGGGGGTTCCCTTCCGGTCATGCTGGGGACGCTGGCCGTCGCTCTCATCGGAGCGATGCTCGTCGGTCGTTGGCTCGGGGTCGAGCGCGAGTTGCGGGTGCTCATCGGGGTCGGCACCGGCATCTGTGGTGCATCGGCCATTGCCGCCGTGACCTCGGTGATGCGTCCCCGGAGCGAGCACGTGGCCTATGCCCTGGGCACGATCTTTGCCTTCAACGTGGCGGCCGTGCTGACCTTCCCCGTGGTCGGGCACCTGCTCGCGTTGAGTGGCGAGGCCTTCGGCCTCTGGAGCGGCACAGCGGTCAACGACACGTTTTCCGTGGTCGCTGTCGCCAACAGCTTCGGGGATGACGCCGGGCCCCATGCAATCGTCGTCAAGCTCACCCGGTCGCTGATGATCATCCCGATCACGCTGTTGCTCGCGTGGCTTGCCGCGCGTCGTTCACGCACCACCTCCTCAGCCACCACCTCCTCTGCCACAACCGACGGTGCCCAGGGATTCCCGTGGCGCAAGGTGGTCCCGCTCTTCCTCGTCGGCTTCGTTCTCGCCGCCGGTCTCAACAGCATCGGGGCCATCCCGGCGACCTGGCACCCCGCCCTGCTGCACGTGGGCACCTTCCTCATCGCGGTGGCGATGGCCGGGATCGGTCTGTCGATCCGATGGGTGCAGTTGCGATCGACCGGACTTCGGCCACTCATGCTGGGAGGGATCCTCTGGGTGTCGGTCGCATCCGCCAGTCTGTTGTTGCAGCACGTCACCGGCACCCTCTGAGGCAGACCCGCAGGCCCGCAGGCCCGCAGGCCCGCGGCACGCGGCACGCGGTCAGGTCGGCAGGCCGAGCGACTGGAGGAAGCGGTCCACCTGGGTCGTCAACTCGCCCGGGAGGCCGACCTGACTGTTGATGTCGCCGTGGGAGAGATCCATCGGGAGGACGGTCGCGGTGGATCCGTGTGATCTGACGGCGGCCGCGAAGTCCTCCGCTTGCTGACAGGCCTCGACGCGGTTCGAGCCGCAGACGAGCAGCACCGGCGCGGGAGTGCCCGAAGTGACCAACGTCGGTGAGGCTGCGCGTTGCAACTCGACGTCGTGACCGAAAGCGTCGTCGTAGAGCGCGAGATGCGGGTCCATGGCCATGATCTGCGGGACGTCGTAAGCGGCGCTGTCCAGGGCAACCGTCCCGAGCCAGAGCGTGGCCCCGGCTCGGTCCCGATAGGACGGGTCGGCAGTGACCAGGGACACCAGGTGAGCACCGGCAGAGTGACCCATCAACACGATTCGGCTCGGGTCACCGCCCCAATCCGCGGCGTGGGTCTGCACGAACGCCATCGCGGTGGCGACGTCCTGCGCCTCGGTGAGTGGATCGACGGCAGGCGAGAGGCGGTAGTTGGTGGAGACGACGAGATACCCCGCGGGCAGGTAGTGGGCCACCTTGTTCTTCACCACCCCGGCGGATGCCTTGTCTCCGCGGCTCCAGCCTCCGCCGTGGACCATCACGAGGATCGGGGCTGCCCGCGCGCCCGACGGCGCGTAGACATCCAGGCGCTGATCGGAGGTGGGACCGTACTCGAGGTCCCGCTGGATCACGGCGCCCGAGGGCGTCACAACAGGCCCGTTGCGCAGATCCGGATCAGTCGGCTGCCTGGTGCAGGCGCCCAGCCACAGGCAGGTCAGGACAGCCACGAGGAGGACGAGTTGCCCATGCCGACCCTTCACCTGTCGGCCACTCTTCGCTGCGCTGACCATGCCCTGAGCATGTCCCAGGCTCCTCGAAAGGGACCTGTGTGCCTGATCTGGATCTCCTGAGACCCGTCAACTCCCCGAGCGCCGAGAGGGGCGGCGCGCGTGTTGCTTGCGCAGGAGTCCGCCGATGGCCTGGGCGATTGCGGAGCCGAGGAGGAGGCCGAGGGCCAGGGCGGCAACGATCGCGACGACGCCCAGCACGTCCGCGTGAGCCTCCGGATCGACGGCGACCTGAGTCGCGGCCAGCACGCCCAGACTCCCCGGCACGAGCAGCCAGAAGGACGGCAGGAAGACCACCAGCCGGGCCAACCGTGGCACCACCAACTCGACGGCATGGCTCCCCAACGTGGCGACCATGGCGCCGAGCAGTGCGCCTCCGACCGCCCCGCCCAGGTGCTGGCCCAGCACCTGGGCGAAGAAGGCAGCCAACAGGACGACGAAGATCCACGGCAGCAGTCGGGGCGGTGGCGACTCCAGCAAGCCAATGGCCAAGGTGACGAGCACGAGACCGAGCGGCGCGGCATACCAACCGATTTGGTCGATTCGCACATTGCCGAGTTGGGTCGCATCCAACGGGAAGAGCTTCGCTGCAGCGGCGATCCCGAGCGTGAAGAGCAGGACCTGGACCAGCCCATAGCCCAGCCGTGAGGTGCCCGCCACCATGTGCCCGGCGACGAGTTCGGCCATGGCGGTGACCAGGAGGGCCCCGGGCAGGAGCACCGCCAGGGGTGCCAGGAGAGTCCGCAACGGGGCCTCGACCCAGCCCTGACGAGCGGCCACGAAGACCAGGCAGGCCACGACGAAGG
>DAOLRO010000246.1:2082-3792 GCA_035418665.1 Phycicoccus sp. | reverse complement strand
GCTTCGACGTCTGGAACCCGTGGACCCAGGAGATCTGGGCGCAGGCCGCCGAGGGCGGCGAGGCCGACGCCGATGCGGCAATCACCAGCGCCCGGAAGGCTTTTGACGAGGGACCGTGGCCGCGGATGGGCCGGGTCGAGCGCGCCAAGGCGATCCACAAGCTCGCCGACCTCATGGAGGAGCGCTCCAACGAGCTCGCCACGCTCGACTCGACGAACATGGCCAAGCCCTTCGCGCAGGCCAAGCACGACGTGGGCCGCTCGATCTGGAACTTCCGCTTCTTCGCCGATCACCAGCGTGACAGTTGCGGCGAGGTCTACCCGATGGATTCGGGCCACCACTCCTACAGCGAGTTCGGCCCGGCGGGTGTCGTTGCCGCCATCTCGCCGTGGAACTTCCCGCTCATGATGGCCTCGTGGAAGATCGCCCCCGCGATCGCCTGGGGCAACACCTGCATCATCAAGCCCTCCGAGGACACCCCCGCGTCGGTCACGATGCTGGGCCGGCTCGCCGTCGAGGCCGGCTTCCCTCCGGGCGTCCTGAACGTCTTGAACGGACACGGTATGCCGGCCGGCTCGGCCATCACCGGAGACGACCGGGTCGATCGGGTCACCTTCACCGGCTCGTCGACGACCGGCAAGCACGTGATGGCCTCTGCCGCAACGCATCTCGCCCCGGTGTCCCTGGAGCTCGGCGGCAAGGGCGCCAACATCGTCTTCGAGGATGCCGACCTCGACAACGCCGTCTATTGGGCGGTCGAGGCAATCTTCCGCAACGCCGGACAGATCTGCCTGGCTGGCTCGCGCCTCTTCGTGCAGAAGGGCATCTACGAGGAGTTCATGGCGCGCTTCACGGCCGCCGCGGAAGCGCTGACCATTGGTGACCCGTTCGACCCGGCGACGAAGTTCTCGGCGCTGGCGAGCAAGCGCCACTTCGACAAGGTCGCGTCCTATGTCGAGTCGGCTCAGGCCCTCGGCGGCAACTTCCACACCGGTGGCGTGGCCAGCGACGGCTCGTGGGTGGTGCGGCCGACGATCATCGACGGACTCGCCCTCGACGCCGCGCCCTACTGCGAGGAGATCTTCGGGCCGGTCTGTGTCGTCAACGTCTTCGAGACCGAGGAGGAGGCGGTGCATCTGGCCAACGACACCCGCTACGGCCTCAACGCGATGCTCTTCACCGAGAACCTCTCACGCGCCCACCGGGTCGCCTCCAACCTCAAGGCCGGCACGGTCTGGGTGAACTGCTTCTTCATCCGCGACCTGCGCACGCCCTTCGGCGGCGTGGGCGACTCGGGGGTGGGCCGCGAGGGTGGGAACTTCAGCCGTGAGTTCTTCACCGAACCCAAGGCCGTGGTCATGCAGATCGCCCGCTAACGAGGGGCTCCTCCTGGGACGGGAAGGACGACGGATTCCGTCGTTGTGGCGAACGCAGGGCTACGGATTTCCTCATTCGCTGGTCAAGTCATCGCGTTTCCCTTACCGATCGTCAATCGGGCAGCACGGGGTTGCCCAGTTCGTTTGGATCTTGGGGTCTCCATGCACACTGTCCGTCCTTCCCACCGCGTCCGCCTCGCGCTCGTCCTGCGCTCGTTCTTCTCGGTCGCGTTGCTCTTCGGCTTGGTCGTCACGGCGACGCCGGCGGCGCAAGCGGCCGACGCCAGCCTGTTGGTGAGCATGAAGCCCAATGCGACGCCCGTGAAGTCCGGTG
>DAOLRO010000246.1:0-1982 GCA_035418665.1 Phycicoccus sp. | reverse complement strand
GACGCCAGCCTGTTGGTGAGCATGAAGCCCAATGCGACGCCCGTGAAGTCCGGTGACGACATGGTGTGGACCATTGACTGGTCCTGCTCGTCGTCGACCACGGCGTGCACCAATGCCAAGATCGTCGTGCCCATGCCGGTCAGCTCAAGCGGGGTGGCGAGACCTGTCGTTCCCAAGTCCGCCACCAAGGACTCGAACGCCGTCTATGTCGCAGACGCCACGATCAATGACACCGAAGCGGTGTGGACCTTCAAGGACCCCTTGCCCGGGGGTGCCACCGGCCAGGTGTCGATGATCCTCGGGTCGCACAACTACATCACGCCCGATGGCACTACCTACACGCCCGTCGCGACCATGACCGCAGACAACGCGGCGACAGTGCGCTCGGATGCCCCGGGCAAACCCAGCTCCACGATCACTGTCGCGTCGACCGTGGGGATAGACGTCGTCAAGGAACGCTTTCCGCTCAAGACGGAGGAGCCCTACCCAGGAGATGAGGTGACCTATCGCATCAAGGTGAGCAACACCGTGTCACTTGCACCGGGTCCCAATGGGACGAGTGCCCTTCAGGATGTGGTCATCACGGACACCTTGCCGCCCACCGCGATCTTCCAACGCGCGTGGCAGCTCGACATGGAGCCCAACGACACCGATGGCGAGCGACCCGCGGTGCAGTGCAAGGTCGGAGGCTCCACGGGCCCCGCCACTGTGCCCGGGGGCGAGGTCGTGTGCCCATCGTGGGACGATGACCTCGAGTCCGCCGGTGTGAACCATCGTGGCGTGGTGGTCTACGTGACGGTGAAGTACCCCGTCGATCAGCCAGCGGCCAACACACCGGGCACCGATGGAGACGACGGCGTCACCGACACCGCGCGTGCGCTGGCGCACCCGATCGGCCATCCCGAGTTGGACGTGACCGACGAGGCATCCGTCACGCACGGCTTCCAACCGAGGTCTCAGGGTGCCCGGGGTGTCAACGTTGCCAAGTCCAACAACGGTGTCGTCACGACGTCCCCGGGAACGAGGGATGCCGTCTGGGCGACGCAGGCCTACAACACCGGAGCCGGCGCCGAAACCATCAGATTCACCGATCGGATGCCGTGTTCCTACACCTCGCCCACCTCGGCGCCCACCCCCTGTGACCCGGTGAACCTGAGCAACACCGTGACGCAAATCGGCGTCGACTTCGGCTTCCGCAACGGCCCGATCACACTGCAGGCCACCTTTGCGGATGGCACGACGCAAGCCCACGAATGGACCTTCCCGGGCTCAGCCGAGACGCGGACGTGGATCCCGCCGAAGCCGATCACCGACCTGACCTGGGAAATGAGTCTGCTGCCGGGCGAGTCGGTGGTGATCTACTACAACTCAAGCGTCCCCTCGTCACTGTCCGTCCCCGCTGCGAACCCGGACAAGATCCCCTACAAGAAGTCGGTCGACCCCACCAGCGGGAAGACCTGGTTGGAGAACTGTCTCTCCGATGTCGCGGTGAAGGAAGCGGACGGGAGATACACCCTGCTGCCCGAGGACGTCGACCTTCGGTGTGCACAGAAGGAAGTGCTGCCCGCGCACCCTGTCTGCGACATCAACTGCGTCAAATACATCACCAATGGCACACAGGCTCCTGGCGGAGACATCACGGTCACCTTGGGCATCCAGAACCTGGGTACGGCGCCGATGTATCCGCAGTTCCTCGACCTGCTGCCACCTCAGCTCGACTATGTCGACAGATCGATGGTCTTCCGGACAACGTTGCCCGATTATGGGCCGCCGACCTATCCCGATTCAGGAGACGCCGACGTCGAGGCGATTCGGGACTACGCGGGCACTGGCCGCACGCTGGTCCGGGTCACCTGGCCTGATTCGAGCGTCCTGGCGCCGGACGGACTTCCCGTCTCCTCCGGTGTCTACGTGATCGAGTTCAAGGCCCGGGTTCAGGGCGGCCATCCATCGGGGTCCTACGAGAACCAGGTGGTCTTCGG
>DAOLRO010000245.1:0-3814 GCA_035418665.1 Phycicoccus sp. | reverse complement strand
GGCGTCCTCGTGAGTCAGGTGGTCGAGGTCCTCTCAGGGATGGCCGGGGGACTGCCTCTCGACGTGCGGGGTCCGGGTGATGCTGCCCGGGATGGCTCGGCGCTGGCTGCCGTGTGGGTGTCCCTGCTCGCGGGTGTGGTGTCCTTCGCCAGTCCGTGCGTGCTGCCCTTGGTGCCTGGCTACCTCGGCTATGTGAGCGGCATGTCGGGTGATCAGGGTTCGGTGGGTGCTCGAGGTGGACTGGCCGGTCGGCCGGTGTCTCGCTCACGGGTTGCCCTGGGAGCGGTGCTCTTCGTCCTGGGCTTCACGGTCGTCTTCCTGCTCATGGCCGTCTTCGTCACGTCCGTCGGCCGTGGCCTCGTCGAGCATCGGGCCCTCCTGGCCAGAGTCGGCGGGGTGCTCGTCATCCTCCTGGGGCTCCTCTTCCTGGGCTTCGGGGAGCGCTTCGGCGCGCAGGGCGAGGCGCGGCTGCGCTGGCGGCCTCGAGCAGGCCTGCTCGGCGCGCCGCTGCTGGGCGGGATCTTCGGCCTCAGTTGGGCGCCGTGCACTGGTCCCACCCTGGGGGCCGTGTTGCTGATGGCGACCACCAGCGATGGCTCGACGGTGGCGCGGGGTGTGAGCCTGACGGCCGTCTACTGCCTGGGTTTGGGGTTGCCCTTCATCCTCGCGGCCTTGCTCGCCGATCGCTTCACGCCGGTCACGCGTTGGCTGGCGCGCCACCGACGGGGCATCCAGGTCTTCGGCGGGGTCATGCTCATCGCCATCGGGCTGCTCATGGTGAGCGGCCTGTGGCAGGACTTCAACACCTGGCTGCAGACCGAGGTCCAGAGCGGGTGGGTGCTTCCGCTGTGAGTGATCACATGACGGGTGAAGAGGCCGCGGGGCACGGCGGCCAGGGCGGCCAAGGTGGCCAAGGCGGTGACTCCAGCAACCCGCTGACGACCCAGCCAACCGCTCCGGTGATCCAGCCGAAGCTCGGTCTGGTCGGCTGGTTGCGTTGGATGTGGCGCCAACTCACGAGCATGCGCACGGCGCTGCTCCTACTACTGCTGCTCGCCATTGCGGCGCTCCCGGGCTCGACCTTCCCGCAGCGCTCCATCGATGCCACCCGGACGGCGCAGTGGATCCAGACCCATCCCACGGTCGGGCCGGTCCTCGACCGGCTCGGCTTCTTCGAGGTATATGCCTCGCCGTGGTTCGCCGCGATCTATCTCCTGCTGCTCATCTCCCTCATCGGCTGTGTGATCCCGCGCAGCCGGATCCACCTGCGAGCCGTGCGCGCCCAGCCGCCGAGGGCGCCGAGGTATCCCGAGCGGCTGTCGGCTGGACAGTCCCTGACCGCGGAGGGGACGCCCGAGGAGGTCCTGGCCCAGTGGCGAAGGCGGCTGTCCGCCAAGCGTTATCGCGTGAGTGCGCATGACGACGCGAGCCTGTCGGCCGAGAAGGGCTACCTGCGTGAGACCGGCAACCTCGTCTTCCACCTCGCCCTCATCGGCATCATCGTCGGCGTCGGGATCGGCCACCTGTGGGGCTGGAAGGGCGATCTGATCCTGCCCGAGGGCAAGACCTTCGCGAACACCTTGTCGCGCTACGACACCTTCAGTCCGGGGCCCGAGGTCGACCCGGCCGACCTGTTGCCCTACACCCTTCACCTGACCAAACTCGATGCCGTCTTTGCCGAGGACCCCGACGGGAAGGCGAAGTTGGGAGCGCCGCGCGACTTCACGGCATACGTCGATTTTGCCAAGCCGGCCGGAGCGACACCGGAGGCGCGGACGATCAAGGTCAACGAGCCACTGGAGACCGGCGGCGGGTCGGTCTTCCTCCTGGGCAATGGCTACGCGCCGCGGATCACGGTGCGTGATGCCGAGGGGACGATTCTCTATTCGGACGCCACGCCCTTCCTCGCCAAGGACAACAATTACACCTCGGTCGGGGCGATCAAGGTGCCCGGCGCGAGCCCGCAGCAACTCGGCTTCGCCGGACTCTTCCTGCCGACGGCGCAGATGACCGAGGCTGGCGCCATCTCGATCTTCCCGCAGCCGCTCGAGCCGGCGCTGGCGCTCACGGCCTTCGAGGGTGACCTCTTCCCGGGGGGAACGCCTCAGTCGGTCTATGCCCTTCAGACCGACGGGATGACTCAGCTCAAGGCCGAGGGAAGTGGCGAGCAGTTGCGGATCTGGCTCACGCCGGGGGACACCTTCGAGTTGCCCGGCGGTCGCGGCTCGATCACCTTCGACGGGGTGGAGCGTTTTGCTGGCCTGTCGATCCGCAGCGATCCCGGCAAGACCCTGACTCTCGTGTCTGCGCTGCTCGCCCTCGCCGGCCTGATCGCGATGCTGACGATCCGACGGCGGCGCGTCTTCGTGCGGGTCTCGGAGGCTCCGGAGGGACCTGACGGGCGGCGACGTACGCTGGTGCGAGTCGGCGGCCTGGCCAAGGACGACGACGAGGGCATGTCCGAGGAACTTTCAGAGCTCTCCGGACTCGGTGAACTCGCCGGGACGCCCACCGCAGCAGACGAACCACAGACCAGGACGAAGGCCGACGATGAGTGATCTCACGCTCGCCCAGCTCTCGATGCTCAGCCTCTACAGCGCGATGGGCGTCTTCACGCTGGCGATGATCGGGTATGCCGTCTACCTCTCCGGGCTGATGCCTGCCCGCACGGAGGCTCGCTCCGAGGCCCAGCCCGAGCGGGTCCTCGTGTCCGTGGGCGGTCCGGGGGCTGGGGCATCGGCGGCGGAGAGGGGCGCGGCCAACGATGGGGCGAGCGCCCCGGCTGGTCCGAGTCGGGGTCGGGTCAGTGACGACGGTGTGCCGATGCGCGCTCGCAAGGCGGCCGGCATGGCCTGGACGTTGACGATCCTCGGGACCGTCCTGCTCACCGCCTCGGTGGTCCTGCGCGGGCTTGAGGTGCACCGGGCCCCGCTGGGCAACATGTTCGAGTTCGCCCTGACCGGGTCGATGTTCCTCATGCTGGCCTATGTCGGGTGGTCCTTCCGGCGTGACCTACGGTGGCTCGGGCTCTTCCTCGTGACGCCGGTGCTCCTGACCCTCGGGCTGGCCATCACGATCTGGTATGCCGAGGCGACCGAGTTGATGCCCTCGCTCAAGAGCTATTGGCTGGTCATCCACGTCACCGTCGCGACCCTCTCGATCGCCATCTTCGCGATCGGGGCGATGCTCGGTGCGCTCTATCTCTGGCAGTCGCGGCTCGAGGCCGAGGGCGCGACGTCCTTCATGAACCGCCTGCCGTCGGCGCGGCAACTCGAGAAGCTCACCCACGGCCTCCACGTGATCGGCTTCCCGCTGTGGACCTTCACCCTCATCGCCGGTGCCATCTGGGCGCGTCAGGCGTGGGGTGCTTACTGGAACTGGGACCCCAAGGAGGTGTGGACCTTCGTCATCTGGGTGGTCTACGCCGCCTACCTGCACGCTCGGGTCACCAGCGGCTGGAAGCCGCAGAGCGCCACCTGGATCGCGCTCGCTGGCTTCGGCTGCATCATCCTCAATTACGCCGTCGTCAACGTCTACTTCGTCGGCCAGCACTCCTACTCGGGCCTGTAGAAAGAGAACGACCACGCATGCTCCGCTACACCCTGCTCCGCACGCTCATCTTTTTCGGCTGCCTCGCGGTCGCCTGGCTGCTCGGGCTCCGGGGCCGCGACAACCTGATCCCCCTGGTGCTTGTTGCCGCGATCGGGTCGATGATCATCTCGTTCTTTGCCCTGCGCCCTTTCCGCCAGCAGTACAGCGAGGAGATCGCTGGCAAGCTGCAGGCGCGAGCGGAGGCCAAGGCGGGTCGGGTGGA
>DAOLRO010000244.1:0-3847 GCA_035418665.1 Phycicoccus sp. | reverse complement strand
ACCTTCGAGGCGTTCATGACCACCAGAGTTTTGAACCGTTTGACGTTGCCGCTGCCGAAGAAGAGCGAGCGGGTGAGCTCGCGGTATTGCTCCATGTCCCGCACCACGATCGTGAGCACGAAGTCCCACTCCCCCGTGACGTAGTAGCACTGCTGCACCTGTCGACAGGCGACGAAAGCCTGCTCGAGGGCATCGAGCCGCTCCGTTTCCTCGCTCATGACCTCGACCTGCGCGATGACCGTCAAAGGGTGACCGAGGCGCTCGGCCGACAAACGGGCGCGGATCGAGGTGATGAAGCCGTCGTCAGTCAGGCGACGAAGGCGCCGGTTGACCGCGGCGGCCGAGAGCCCGACCCTCGCGCCCAGACTCGCCTGAGGGATCCGGGCATCGGCCTGCAGAGCGGCGAGCAACTCGACATCCACCGAGTCCAGGGCGCCCTCGTGGTCGTCAGACATGACGCCAACTCTCGCGCGCGACCACCGCCGACGCAATGACACTGCGTCCACAGGCCCGCACACAATGAGTTCATCCATCGAGGTGGCAAGAGCCATGCGTCACGCGAGAGTCTCACCCCATGAGCACCAACCACGACGCGGACCTCGACACCATCCTGCGCACCTGGCGGCACGACCTGCACCGCCATCCGGAGACCGCCTTCACCGAGCACGCCACCGCAGAGCGGATCGCCGGCATCCTCACCGATCTCGGGTTCGATGTCACCACGGGCATCGGCGGGACCGGCCTCGTCGGCTCCCTCACTCGTGGCCGGGGCCAAAAGACCATCGGGCTGCGCGCCGACATGGACGGGCTCCCCCTGACCGAGCGGGAGGACCGCGACCACCGCTCGCGCAACGACGGCGCCATGCATGCCTGTGGCCACGACGGCCACATGGCCATGGTGCTGGGTGCCGCCAAGGTCCTCGCGGACTCCGGAGGGTTCGACGGCACCGTCCGGGTCGTCTTCCAACCCGCCGAGGAGCCCGGCAAGGGCGCCTTGGCAATGCTGGCCGACGGACTCGCCGCACGGTTCCCGATGGACGCCATCTTCGGATTGCACAACATCCCCGGCCTGCCCACGGGCCAGATCCACGTCCGACCCGGCGCGATCATGGCCAGCGAGGACAACTTCACGATCACCATCACGGGCCGCGGCGGCCACGCCTCAGCCCCACACCTGGTCATCGACCCGCTGGTCGTTGCGGCCGAGATCATCCTCGCCCTCCAATCCATCGTTGCCCGCAACGTCGACCCTCAACACGCAGCAGTGTTGTCCTGCACCACAATTGAGACCGACGGATCCCGCAACGCCATCCCCGGCCAAGTCGTCATCAAGGGCGACACCCGCACCTTCGACACGGCCGTCAGCGCGCTGCTCGAAGAGCGGATGCGCGCCATCGTTGACGGGATCTGCACGGCACACGGGGCCAAGGGCACGGTCACCTACACCCACGAGTTCGAGCCGACGATCAATGACCCTCAGTGCACCGCCGACGCGCTGGCAGCCGCCCGCGCGGCCCTCGGGCCCGAAGCCGTCATTGACGATTGCGCGCCGATCATGGCCAGCGAGGACTTCGCCGCCTTCGCGCGAGCCATCCCCGCATGCTTCGCCTTCATCGGCAACGGCACCGAACTCGGCCGCGGCGGCACACCCCTCCACAGCCGCGACTACGACTTCAACGACGACATCCTCCGCGCAGGCGTCGACTACTACGTCACCTTGGTCCGCCAAGCCCTCCCCGAAGGAATGGCGCGATGACCACGGGAGGCGAGCAGACGGCATACGGCTGGGTTGCCGGGCGGCGACAACGCGACTTTCGCTGTGCCGCACCGCCATCGGGCGCCTTGGCCTTCCATCGCCAACTGCCGGGGTATGCCGTGACTCCCCTGACGCCCCTCCCTCGCCTGGCCGAGGAGCTGGGTCTCGGAGCGGTCTACGCCAAGGATGAGTCGTCCCGGCTGGGCCTGCCCGCCTTCAAGGGACTCGGTGCCTCGTGGGCCGTGCGGCGCGTGGTCGAGGAGTTCGGGAGCACCGGGCCGCTCACCCTCGCGACGGCCACGGACGGCAATCACGGGCGTGCCGTGGCACGGTTCGCCAGACTCGAGGGTCACCGAGCAGCCGTCTTCGTGCCGCGCGGCGTGCATCCGGACGCGATCTCCGCGATCCGCGCTGAAGGTGCCGACGTGACGAGCTTGGACGGCGACTACGACGACGCGGTCTCTGCGGCAAGGCAATTCGCGGACAGCGCGCCGGATCGAGTGCTGGTCCAGGACATGGCTTGGGAGGGCTACGACCGCATCCCGCAGTGGATCGTGGACGGCTACGACACCCTCTTCGCCGAGATCGACGACCAACTCGATGGTCGGCAGCCCGATCTGGTGATCGTGCCGACGGGCGTCGGATCCCTGCTGCAGGCCGCGCTGACGCACTATCGCCACGACACCACGGGACAACGCACGGCGGTGGTAGCGGTGGAGCCGGCCTCGGCGGCGTGTGTCGCGGCCAGCCTGACCGCAGGAAGGGCGATCGCCGTGGCGACCGGGTTGACCACGATGGCCGGACTCAACTGCGGCACACCGTCATCGCTCGCCTGGCCCCTGATCGCCGCGGGTCTCGATGGAGCGATTGCCGTCGACGATGCTGCCTCCGCAGTCGCTGCACGCGACCTCGAGAGCGAGGGGGTCGCCGCCGGGCCCTGCGGGGCGGCGCCGTTGGCAGGCTTGCGTGCTCTGCGGGCCGACCGCGACAGCGCCGGCCCCGGCGACCCACTCGACCTGGGCCCGGGCTCGCTCGTCGTCGTGCTCGTCACCGAAGGCGCAGAAGCCAATCCCCAGACGTGATCCCACAGCCAGCGACGGCGGTATGCCGGGTGGTCGCCGCCACTGGAGGGCGCCGCTCCTCGGCCGGGCCGTTGCCCCAAGGCCGGACTGTAATTTATAGTCGACATGTGATCGCTGTTCTCACGACCGAGGACTTCGACTCATGGCTGCGACGACTCAAGGACCGTCAAGGTCGACTGCGCATTCTTGAGCGGCTCGATCGGCTGGCGCACGGCAACCCCGGCGACGCAAAGCCCGTCGGAGAGGGCGTTTTCGAGCTTCGGCTGATGTTCGGGCCGGGCTACCGCGTCTACTACCTGCTCGACGGGGGTCGCCTGATCCTCCTGCTGTGCGGGGGCGACAAGTCGTCACAAGCCCGCGACATAGAGACAGCGCACCGGCTGGCCGATGAATGGCGAACAGACCAGAAGGAAGAGGGGTCATGACCACCAACAAGTACAAGGCCTTCGATCCGGCCGACTACCTCGAGGGAATGGACGACGTCGCCTGCTACCTCGAGGTCGCCCTCGCTGAGTCAGCCGAGGACCCCAGCGCACTCCCCCGCGCCCTCGGCGTCATCGCCCGCTCCCAGAACATGAGCGAACTCGCCCGTCGAGTGGGCATGAGCCGCGACGGCCTCTACAAGGCGCTGTCAGCGGACGGCAACCCGACCTGGTCCACGGTCCTCAAGGTCACCAACGCCCTCGGGCTGCGCCTGACCCTGCACTCCGTCGCCTGATATTCGGTCCACCGAAATCGCCGGGGTACGACCCAGCTGCGCCACCTGTCGCGATCAACGAATCCACTGCTGCCGCCCGGTTGCGCCGTGTGGCACATCGGCTCCGTACCGCCTATCGCAGGTGGTTCAGGCGGTCCTGCATGGTGTCGGCGATACGCGACGCGAAGGCGGTGGCATTCTCATCCGGCTCTGGCCGCATGGGCTCAAGGACTGCGGTCGAGATCTGAACGGGCAGCGGCAGATAGGGCAGGAAGCCGAGGGGGAACACGCTCAGCAGCATGAGCAGCAGGG
>DAOLRO010000243.1:0-3851 GCA_035418665.1 Phycicoccus sp. | reverse complement strand
GCGTCTGTCGAGCATGGCGATCACCTTCGAGGTCGCCAACGAGGGCAACACCCTCCTCACCGGCGTGACGGTCACCGACGACAAGATCGCGACCAGCGCCATCACGTGCCCGCGGAACACGTTGGCGCCCAAGGGAACTCTTGGCGACACGATGACCTGCACGGCGACCCTCCCCGCGCCTGAGCCCGGGGTCCAGCACCAGGACACCGGCGCGGTCACGGGCACGCCGGCCCAGGACAACGGGACACCAATCGCGGGTGTGGGTACGGTCAGCGATGACGACACGGCATACGCCCACGTCGTGGCCACACCGAAGGTCTCCATCATCAAGAAGATCAACGGAGACGACGCCGAGCGGGCCCCCGGCGTGCAGGTCGACCCGGTCGCGCCGATGTCGGTGACCTTCGAGGTGAGCAATGACGGCAACACGCCGCTCAACCCGGTCGTCGTCACCGACGACACGATCGCGGCGGATGCCATCACCTGTCCCTTCACCAGTCTCGGCGTGGGCGGCACCATGACCTGCACCGCGAGCCTCGCGGCGCCGACCATGGCCACCAAGGGTCTGCACCACAACATCGCGACCGTCACCGGCACGCCGACGACCGCGAACGGGACCTCGATTGGTCTGGCTGATGTCATCGGCACCAACGGCGCCCACGCCTGGGCGGCGCTGCCTGCGGTGAGCATCGTCAAGTCGATCAACGGCGACGACGCCGACACCGCACCCGGTGTCGAGGTCAAGGCCAAGGAGTCGATGGCGATCACCTTCAAGGTGACCAACACCGGCAACCTGACGCTCGACCCGATCGTCGTCACCGACACCGACCTGCCGGCCGACGCGATCACCTGCCCCAAGACGGCCCTGAAGCCGGGCGAGGACACCACCTGCACCGCGACCCTCATCGGTCCGGCCGCCGGTGTCGTCCACCACGACCTGGCCACGGTCAACGGCACTCCGATCGACCCGGCGACGGGCGAGCCGGCGGTCGACGCCGTCACCGGGGCTCCGTTGCCGTCGGCCACGGCCACCAACCCGGCCTACGCCTACGCTCCGGCGCACGCATCAGTCACGGTGATCAAGCGGATCAACGGTGACGACGCCAACACCGCGCCCGGTGTCGAGGTCAAGCCCGGCTCGACCATGCAGATCACCTTCGAGGTGACCAACCACGGCAACGTCCGACTGGACAGCGTCAAGGTCACCGACACCGATCTGCCGGACTCGGCAATCGACTGCCCGGCCACCACGCTGGGGGCTGGCGAGTCGATGACCTGCACCGCAGAGTTGGCTGCGCCCGCGGCCGGGTCACTCCACACCGACACGGCCACGGTCACCGGCAACCCCGTGACCGAGGACGGAGTCCCGGCGGTCGGCCCGAGCGGAGCACCGCTCGAGCCGGTCACGGCCAGCGACGATGCCAACGCCCACGCGGTGGCCGCGCCCGCCGGCTCCACCGATGACGGGGGCCTGGCCTACACCGGTGCCAACATCCTCGGCACCGTGTTGCTCGGTCTGTTCCTCATCTTCGTCGGAGGCGGGCTGGCCCGCCGAGGCCGCCGAGCCGCCTGATGAACTGACCAACGACAGAGGCCCCACCCGACGGTATGCCGGCTGGGGCCTCGGTCGTTGATCACCCCGGGCAGTTGGTGGACGGGCCGATGTCGACAGTCTTGGCATCACCGGGTGTTCCGATGACGACTTCGCAGGCCGGGGATGCCGTGGAAGGGGTCACCCACTGGTAATTGATGGTTGACCAGAAGGCGCTCGCCGAGCCCAAACTGTTGGACTCGATCCAGTAGGTGGCACCTGTTGTGCCATTCGGGACGACGATGCTTCCCTTGACCGTGCCGCCCCCGCAGGTCGAGTAGACCGGTGTGCCGCAGGCGTTCGTTGGCGAGAACTGTCCGGGCACAGCTGTCGTCCAGATGCCTCGAGTTCCCTCGACCACACCAGCCCCCGGCCCAGTGGGAGCCTCCTCACAAGTGTTGTTCTTGTTCAGACAGGTGTACATGGAGGTCACCTGGAATACCAGATCGGCCCCGGTGAGGTTGGTGAGGGTGAGAGGGACCTGGATGGTCTTGTCACCGCCGCATCCCTTGCCGTCCGAGCCCGTGTTTCCGCAGGCTCCTCCAAAACGGATGACGGTCGTGGGTGGGACCTTGGTTGCGGCAGCCATGGGGGCCGTGGCGGCAATGGCCACGACGGGCGCTGTCCAGGCCACCCCCTTGGCGACGGACCGCCGCGACAGTGGAGATGAGGAAAGAGCCATGGCAGAAGCCACCTTTGTGAGAGTGCCCGACGCCCCTGCGGCACCCAGTCACTCTCGACGCGTCGCCAGACACGTCCTGACCCACACGTTAACCCATGGAGAGGAAACGATGGGACGGGGGTAGGAAATTGTTGACAAACACGCTGGACGACCGTTTCGGTCCGGACATGTCAGTGGGGGCGACACGATCGAGATCGTGTCGCCCCCACCACCCCTGCCAGGGTGACCGACGGTCGACTAGGCGGCCCGCCGATGAGAGCGTTCCAGCTGCAGTCCGGAATCACCCACGGACATCAAAGCACATGGTCTCGTCGCTGTCGCCCAGTTCCCCTTGGGGACTCTGGTGCGCGAGGTCTACTTCTGCGGGCAGGGCGTCGGAGGCGTTCCGCAGTACGGCGTGCAGTCGTGGATTTCAGGCGTTTCGTAGGCCCCAGAATCCGTGGCGTTCGGGAAGTCGTTCTCGCATGCTCCGCTGGCATTGCGGATGTTGTAGATGACCGTGATGGCGGTGTTGCCACTGGACTCCATGTTTGCGTCAAGAGCAAAGTCCACTGAACTATCTGCGGGCACCAGAATTGAATTGGCACCCAATGTGCAGCACCCTCCGGACTTGGTGTTGGACGTCGTCCAGATGGTCACGTCGGCGCCGAGTGCGGTGTTATCGCCAACGGTGACGGACACGATCTCGAGGCAGGCGTCCTTGACGGGCCCGTTGGTTGCTGTGACGTAATAGCGGTAACCCTGCTGGTAGTAGCCCTGGTTGCCGCACTTGTTGCCTTGGAGTTTCAAGGCTCTGCCCGTGAGGTCGACCTCTGGTGCCGACGTGGTGTAGGCGCGTGCCGCTGGGGCGAACACGATAGCCGGGGCGGTCCAGGCGACGCCCTTGGCGATCGTCCGGCGTGTCACGGAACGACTCGGCGACCCCCCGGCCGCAGGCGTCGTAATCTGGTCGAAGGAGTTGTTGTCCTTGAGCATGGCAGTCCCCAAACATTGGGCTCGGTGGCAGCCGAGCACTCATGGCACCGTCGATGCCACGTCCTGACCATAGAGCAGAACTCGGCTGAGGTCGATTTTCTCCAGATGACATTTCAGTTACTGACCGGTTTTGACCAAAAGGACTAGTTCCCGCGCAAGGGGCGCCGCTGTCGACATGCGGTTGTCGGTGGGTCGCGACACAGTGGTCCGTATGCCGTCCGCCTCGCTCCCAGCCCCGTCCCACCCATGGTGCGCGATCGTCCCTCCCTACGTGCTCGAGTCCTTGGCCACGAGCGGTGACGAGGAGCTCGAGCGCCGCGCCCGGGCGACCCTCGCCCATGACGAGGCGATGCGTTCCGAACGCCGCGGTCTGGTCACCGCCCGGCCCTCCGCCACCCCAAAACCCTTGACAGGAAAGGCAAAACCAGCGCCGGGCACCCTCGAGGGCGGACCTGTGCGGCGGATCCACGACTGCCAGAGCGGCCAGTCCCTCCCCGGTGACCTCGTCCGCGAAGAGGGCGACGCGGGTGATCAGAGAGACGCGCCCACGACGGACGATGCGGTGACCCAAGCCTTCAAAGGCCTGGGCGCGACCTGGGAACT
>DAOLRO010000242.1:0-3872 GCA_035418665.1 Phycicoccus sp. | reverse complement strand
TCTCGGTCGTCCCGCTGATGAACGGCGGCGGCCTCTTCGAGACCGGCGCCGGCGGCTCGGCCCCGAAGCACGTCCAGCAGCTCGTCGCCGAGAACTACCTGCGCTGGGACAGCCTCGGTGAGTTCCTCGCGCTCGCCGAGTCCCTCCGCCACGAGGCGAACAAGGGCAACGAGCGGGCGGGCATCCTCGCCGACACCCTCGACGCCGCGACCGAGAAGCTGCTCGACGAGAACAAGTCCCCCGCCCGTCGGGGCGGCCAGATCGACAACCGAGGCAGCCACTTCTGGATCGCCAACTTCTGGGCCCAGGAGCTTGCCGGGCAGACCGAGGACGCCGACCTCGCCGCCGCGTTCAAGGATGTCGCCAACGTCCTCAAGGAGCAGGAAGACGCCATCGACGCAGAGCTCATCGGCGTCCAAGGACACCCGGTCGACATCGGCGGCTACTACCGCCCGGACAACGCCAAGGCCAGCGAGGTCATGCGCCCGAGCGCGACCTTCAACGAGGCACTTGCCCGGCTCAACGACTGATCAGGCCGGCCTTCGCGAGTTGCTCCAGAACCGTCGTCGCCAGCGCACGGTGGCCTTGGTCATTGGGCTGGAGGCCGTCGGCCGTGAGCAGTTCGGATCGGCCGGTCAGGGGCTGACCCGTGTCCAGCCACGTGGCCCCGGAGTCGGTGGCTGCCCTCTTCACCCGGTCGATCACAGCCGCAAAGCGACTGTCAGCTGGCCGCTGGTCCCACCACGGGGTGACGATCACGATCACGGCGGACGGAGCACCAGCCCGAATGCCGCCCACGGTGTCGGTCACTGCCTTGCTCACCGATTCCGGCGGAAGTCCGATGTCGTTGGCTCCCCCGGTGATCAGCACCAGCGCCGGGTCTGCGGCGACCACGGCCTGCACCCGGGTCACGTACGAGCCCGCGTTCGCCCGAGCCCTCGCATAACCGACGCCGGGCGCTGCCAGGTTGGTCACCTGCCAGTCGCGCTCCTTCGCCATCACCCGAACCCATCCGGTGTCTGAAGTCGACGCGCCCGAGCCTGCCGCGAACGAGTCGCCGAGGACGGCCACTCGGGACCTCGGACCGATCTCGAGCGCGGCACTGGGGGATACAGCTGGTGTCGACGATGGACTCGCACTGGGCGAGCGCTCGTCCACGGATGACCGCGAGGGGGACGGGGACGCTGAGGTGGCCGCGCCTGTGTCAGCTTGACCGGGCGCGCGGAGCGCAAAGAACACCAGGACGAAGGTGAGAGCGGCGAGTGCCGCCAGGCCGGCGTCGCGAAGTCGTGAACCCATGATTGCGACATCATGGCACTGACCGGAGGGACCGGCAGTGACCTCCGGTCACCGAAAGCGGCCGAATCGCCTATCAAGGTGACGTGCTCCTACGTAACTCGTCAGGCGGGTCGGTACCGCGTGATCACCGGCTGCGGCGCCCTTCTCCCATCAGTCGGTGCCGTAGAGGTCGCGCGTGTGGACCTTGGCCGCGACGTCAGCCAATGCCGGCGACTGTCGGTTGGTCACGATGAGGTCGGCCCGGCGCTTGAACTCCTCGAGGTCGTTGACGACCTCGAAGTTGAAGAAGCGGTCGGCATCCAACGTCGGCTCGTGGACGATGACCTCGACCCCCTTGGCCTTGAGCCGCTTCATGACCCCCTGGACCGACGAGGTCCTGAAGTTGTCCGATCCCGCCTTCATGATCAGACGGTGGATGCCGACGACCCGCGGCTGACGCGCGAGGATGTCGGCGGCGATGAAGTCCTTGCGCGTGGTGTTGGAGTCGACGATCGCGCGGATGAGGTTCTGCGGGACCTGATCGTAGTTCGCAAGCAGCTGCTTGGTGTCCTTGGGCAGGCAGTACCCGCCGTAGCCACGAGCATCTCGCGACGGTGGCCGCGGTCCTGCGCACGGCGACCACCCGGCTTTTCTAGGCACCGCCCCATGGTGCGTGCCCGGCATACCCGGTAGTGTTCTCTTGACGTCAAGATAAATCTCGAGACAAGGAAGTCACCTCGGATGGCCACGATCATCTACACCTTCACCGACGAGGCGCCGATGCTGGCGACCTACTCCTTCCTGCCCGTCGTCGAGGCCTTTGCCAAGGCCGCGGGTGTCGACGTCGAGACCCGGGACATCTCCCTCGCCGGGCGCATCGTCGCCGCGTTCTCCGACGTCCTCCCCGAGGACCAGCGCGAGAGCGACGCCCTCGCCGAGCTCGGCGCTCTGGCCACGACGCCCGAGGCCAACATCATCAAGCTCCCCAACATCTCGGCCTCGGTGCCGCAGCTCAAGGCTGCCATCAAGGAGCTCCAGGCGCGCGGGATCGACCTGCCCGACTACTCCGACGACCCGCAGACCGACGCCGAGCGCGACGCCAATGCCCGCTACGACAAGGTCAAGGGCAGCGCGGTCAATCCCGTTCTCCGCGAGGGCAACTCGGACCGCCGCGCCCCCGCCGCCGTGAAGAACTACGCCCGCAAACACCCGCACTCGATGGGCGCCTGGACCGCGGACAGCAGGACCAATGTCGCCACCATGGGCGAGCACGACTTCCGCTCCAACGAGCAGTCCGTGATCATGCCCGCCGCCGACACCCTGACCATCCGGCACACCGCCACCGATGGCACGGTGACCGACCTCAAGAGCGGCCTGAAGGTCCTCGAGGGCGAGGTCGTCGACGCCACCTTCATGTCGGCGAAGGCGCTCGACGCCTTCCTCGCCGACCAAGTCGCCCGAGCCAAGGCCGAGGACGTCCTCTTCTCGGTGCACCTCAAGGCCACGATGATGAAGGTCTCCGACCCCATCATCTTCGGCCACGTGGTGCGCGCCTACTTCAAGGACGTGTATGCGGCGCACGGCCCCGCGCTGCTGGCTGCCGGTCTCGACGGCTCCAACGGCCTGGCCGCGATCCTCGACGGGCTCGCCGAGCTCGAGAACGGCGAGGAGATCCGCGCCGCCTTCGAGCAGGGCCTCGCCGACGGGCCGCGCCTGGCGATGGTGAACTCCGACAAGGGCATCACCAACCTGCACGTCCCGAGCGATGTCATCGTCGACGCCTCGATGCCCGCGATGATCCGCACCTCGGGCCACATGTGGGGCCCGGACGGCGCCGAGGCCGACACCCTTGCCGTCATCCCGGACAGCTCGTATGCCGGGGTCTACCAGTCCGTCATCGACGACTGCCGCGCGCACGGCGCCTACGACCCGACGACGATGGGCTCGGTGCCCAATGTCGGCCTCATGGCCCAGAAGGCCGAGGAGTACGGCTCGCACGACAAGACTTATCTGGTTGCGTCCGACGGCGTCGTCGAGGTCGTCAACGGGGCCGGTGAGGTGCTCATGAGCCACCGGGTCGAGGCCGGCGACATCTGGCGCGCCTGCCAGACCAAGGACGCCCCGATCCAGGACTGGGTCAAGCTCGCGGTCACCCGCGCCCGCCTCTCCGGCACGCCGGCGATCTTCTGGCTCGACGAGTCCCGCGCCCACGACCGCAACCTCATCGGCCTGGTCCAGAAGTACCTCGGGGACCACGACACGGACGGTCTCGACATCTCCATCGCCTCCCCCGTCGAGGCCGCGAAGACCTCGGTCGAGCGGATCCGCGAGGGCAAGGACACCATCTCGGTCACCGGCAACGTCCTGCGTGACTACAACACCGACCTCTTCCCGATCCTCGAGCTCGGCACGAGCGCCAAGATGCTCTCCGTGGTCCCGCTCATGAACGGCGGCGGCCTCTTCGAGACCGGCGCCGGCGGCTCGGCCCCCAAGCACGTGCAGCAGTTCGTGAAGGAGAACCACCTCCGCTGGGACTCGCTCGGCGAGTTCCTCGCCCTGGCGGTGTCGTTCGCCCACCTGGCGGAGCGCACCGG
>DAOLRO010000241.1:0-3894 GCA_035418665.1 Phycicoccus sp. | reverse complement strand
CTAGGTGGGCGGTGAGGATGGGGATGCCGGTGGCGACTTGGCTGGCGTGCAGGTCGTGGACGTCGTGCACGTGGGGTAGCGCGTGCAGGTGCTGGCGCACCAGTTCGAGGTCGAGGCCCTTTGGGGTGGACTCGAGCAGGACGTCGATGGTTTCGCGGAGAAGTCGGATGGTGCGCGGGATGATGAGGACGCCGATGAGGATCGAGGCGATCGCGTCGGCGCGGTACCAGCCGGTGGTGGTGATGACGGCGGCGGCGGCCAAAACAGCGACCGAGCCGAGTGCGTCGTTGACGACCTCGAGGAATGCCGCGCGCATGTTGAGGTTAGCGCTGCGGCCGCTGGCCAGGATGAGCAGGCCGATGAGGTTGCCGATCAAGCCGACGATGCCGAAGACGATCATCAGGCCCGAGGCCACCTCGGGGGGTTCGAAGAGACGTTTGACCCCCTCGATCAGGACGAAGGCGCCGACGGCCAGCAAGAGAGCGGCCTGGGCAGCGGCACCGAGGACTTCGGCACGGTGGTAGCCCCAGGTCCGGGCGGGGGTGGCGGGTCGGCGCGCCAGGACGGCAGCGATCAGCCCGAGGGTGAGGCCGGCGACATCGGTGAGCATGTGCGCGGCGTCGGCGAGCAGGGCCAGGCTGCCGGACAGGACGGCCCCGACCACCTCGACGACGAGGACGGTCAGCGTGATGCCCAGCACGGCGGCGAGTTTGCCGCGGTGGTCGGCCAGGGCTGCCCCGTGGCTGTGGCCGTGGTCGCTCATGATGCCGCTTTGACGCTGCTGCAATGGGCATCGGTGCAGCACGTGGCGTTGGAGGAGGAGGCGATGGTGGGGCCGCATCCGCAGGTCTCGCCGCGCCACGCTTGGAGTCCTTCGCGGGTGGCGACGCCGGCGATGACCAGCCCGGCGATCGGGTCGGCCCACCACCACCCGAAGAGGCTGTTAACGAGCAGGCCGGCCAAGAGCACCGCGGACAGATACGTGCAGAGCAGGGTTTGTTTGGAGTCGGCCACGACCGACCCGGAGCCCAGTTCCCGGCCGGTTCGCCGTTGCGCCCAGGACAGGAAGGGCATGACCGCCAAGGAGAGGGCCGCGATCCAGATGCCTAGGGTCGAGTGTTCGGCCTCGCTGGCTACCAGCAGTGCTCGCATCGACTCCACCGACACGTAGGCGGCCAATGCGAAGAACGAGATGCCGATGCAGCGCAGGGCTTGGCGTTCCCTGGTTTCGGGGAGTTTGTGCCGGAACTGCCAGAGGATGACAAGTCCGCTGCCGACTTCGACCAACGAGTCCAGACCGAAGCCGATCAGCGCGATCGATGACGCGGCCGACCCGGCAGCCACGGCGACAACGGACTCCACAACGTTGTACGCCACTGAGGCGCCGGCAAGCAGTTGGGCTCGGCGTCCCAGTTGCTGTCGACGGTCCTCAGAGATCGCGGCAATGGTCAATGAGTGAGAGCGGGCGGAGTTCACTGGGCCACCCCAGCCCCGTGGCGCGGGCACAGCGTGACCGCGTCCCCGGTCAAACCCAGCAGGCGTTCAGCGCCGCGCAACAGATCCATCGTCGCCTCGGGGTGGGCCAGCGCGTAGATCGAGGCCCGCCCCTCGGGCCGCATCGTTACCAGCCCACAATCGAGCAGACACGCCAAGTGTCTGCTCACCGTCGACTGCGCCAGACCGAGGTGGGCGACCAGGTCGACCACGCGGTGTTCACCCAGGCTCAGATGCTGCACGATCGTCAACCGGGAGGTGTCGCTGAACCCGTGGAACAGGCATGCTGCGGCCGCCAAGGCTTCCTGCTCTCCAATTAGGGACTCATCGCGCATTTGCTTTGTCATCGCCACAAGACGATATTACTTCGGGTGGGGCCCCGCAAGGGCCGCTCGACCCGCACCACCATGGACGGGGTCTTTGCCTGCGGGGACTTGGTCGACCACACCTACCGTCAGGCCATCACCGCCGCCGGCTCCGGGTGCGCGGGCGCCCTCGACGCCGAACGATTCCTTTCCCACTGAGCAGCGGCGGGTGCCCAGGGTTACCCCCCTTTCGCGTCCTGCAGTGCCCGCGTGGTCGGGTGGGGCAGCAGAGTCAGCCCGTGGGCCGTGGACGGCCCGGTGGGGGTGTGGCGTGCGAGTTTGTCGCGGGCAGCCTTCACGGTGACGGTCAGCTGGGCGACCTCCCCGGGCCAGCCACGCTCCTCGGCTTCGACGATGCGTTCTTCGAGGTTGGTGATGATCGCGGCCAGCCGGTCGAGTTGGGCGGGGTCGACTCGGAGTACGGGGCAGCGCAGGCAGGCGTGTTCGTGTTCGCAGCGGGAGCCGTAGGGGCGGGCGCAGCTGCCCAGTTCGACCCGGCGCAGGGTGAAGTGTTCTTCGAACTCTTCCCATTCGGCGTCGGTGGGTTCGCGGTACTCCTGCGGGGGACGGCCGGTGCGCCGGTTGTCGACGAAGGTGCGGTAGGTGCGGATCAGGTCGTCTTGGAAGACCGCGACGTAGGGTTCGGTGCTGGTCAGGTGCCGATGGCCCAGGATCTTGGAGGCGATGTGCAGCGGGAGCCCGTCCTGGACGGCTGTGGTGGAGAAGATCCGACGAAAGTCGTGCGGGGTCAGGTGGATTGGTTCACCGGCCCGGTCGCGTAACTCCATGCGGACGAACAAGGCTTTGAGCCATTGCCGCAGGCTTGTGGTGCCGATGACGGTGGGCCCGCTGCCGTAGTCGCGTTGGAACAGGTGCGGCAGCCGGGGCCCGACGGTGCGTTCGTAGTGGTCGTAGCGGGCTACCAGCGGGATCGTGCCGTGGTTCTGGTTGCGCAGCCGGCTGATCACCAGGGCCAGGACGCTGGCCAGTTCGGGCGTGACCAGCAGGAGGCGTTCCTGGTTGGTCTTGGACGGGATGACCTGCAGCAGCGGCACGGTCTCACCGGTGGTGGACAGTCGGTGGGAGACCAGCGCGAGGTGGGTGAGTTCGAGGAGTTCCTCGATCCGAAGGCCCGTGTGGCGCAGGGTTTCCACGATGGCCCAGAGCCAGAACGCGTCGTGTTCGCGTCGGGTGGTGCTGAACCGCTCCCCGGTCTCAAGGTCACGAACGACATATGAGGTGCCCGGCGGCAGACCCCGGGCGGCTTTGACGTACCCGTCCTCGCGGACGTAGCTGCGGCCATCCACGGTCAACAGGTCATCGAGCGGGGCCTTGGCGGCGGCCTCGCGCAGGGCGCGGGCCTGGGCGAGTTCGCGTTCGAGATGGGCGACGATCTCGGGCAGGAGGGGGACGCGTTCTCGGATTCGTTGGTGGATCTTGGCCCGCACGTGCAGTTTGCGTCGGTTGAGTCCGGTCGCGTCGGCGCGGGTGACCGGGGAGGGCACCGCGTAGGGGACGATGGAGGGGTCTTCGTGGGCCCAGTCGCGCAGGTCGAGGTAGAACGAGCGGACGTTGAGCAGGATGTAGCCGCTGCTGGCGCGTGGCCGGGTTTCGCCGTTGACGCCGACCACCGTGGCTAGGCGTTCCTTCCAGGCGGTGATCACGTCGGCAGGGAGGGCGAGGGTGTCGATGCCGGGGTGGTGCTTTTCGATGTCGGCCCAGAAGTTGCCGACGATGTCAGCGGCCAACCCGGACAGCGTGGTGTAGTCCACCGAGGTCTTGCGCTCTTGCAGGTAGCGCACGAAGAGGTCGCGGATCGGTCCGGGGGTGATGTCGTAGCGGTCGACCAGGTGGGCCACGCTCCGCTGCCCCAGCCGCAGCTCTTCGTACAGGCCGTGGTTGGCCTCGAGGATCCCGACGTCGGTGAGCAGCTCCCACACCTGGTGACACCCGGCCGCGCGCACTCCGAGTTGGAGGAGCTGGGCGGAGCGGAACGCGAACAGGTCGTTCTTGGTGATGGCGGGCAGGTCGTGGC
>DAOLRO010000240.1:0-3983 GCA_035418665.1 Phycicoccus sp. | reverse complement strand
CATCGAGCAGGTCGACGTCGTGCGAGATGACGATGAGACCACCCTTGTAGCCCTTGAGGTGGTCGCGCAGCCAGAGGATCGAGTCGGCGTCGAGGTGGTTGGTCGGCTCATCGAGGAGCAGGGTCTGGGCGCCGGAGAAGAGGATGCGCGACAACTCGATCCGCCGCCGTTGCCCACCGCTGAGGGTCCCCAACTCCTGGTCGAGGTGTCGCTCAGTCAGACCCAGAGCACCCGCGATCGTCGCGGCCTCGGACTGCGCGGCATACCCACCAGCTGCCGTGAACTCCGCGTCGAGACGGGCATAGCGGTTCATCGCCCGCTCCTGCTTGTCCCCGGTCTCGGTCGCCATTGCGTGCTCGGTCTTGCGCAGATCACGGACGATCGAGTCGAGGCCCCGTGCCGAGAGGATGCGGTCGCGGGCCGTGATCGTGAGGTCTCCCGTGCGCGGATCTTGCGGCAGATAGCCGACCTCACCCGAGCGGGTGATCGTCCCGGCCACGGGCATGGTCTCTCCCGCGAGAGCCTTCGTCAGGGTCGTCTTGCCCGCACCGTTTCGGCCGACGAGACCGATCCGGTCGCCCGGCGCCACCCGGAAGGTGGCTTCGTCGAGGAGCAGGTGCGAGCCAGCACGGAGCTCGACGCCGGCGGCGGTGATCATGACAGGACCTCGGGGGTGAAATGGCGGGTATCGACCGGCCCGCAGGGCCCGACCCAGAGCGCGGCAAACCGCCGGGCACGAGAAGGCACGAGAAGGGGATCGACGGATTAGTCTAGGTCCCGCCGCAGCCGCGGCCGCACAAAGGCGTCCAGGAGGCCGTTTCCCATGAGTTTCAACGAAGGCGTCGATCTCGACACCTCACAGGTCGAGTCCGGGGGCGGCGGCGGTGGCCGACCGGGGGGCATGGTCGTCGGCGGTGGGATCGGCGGCATCATCATGCTGATCATCGCCCTGATCTTCGGGATCAACCCGGCGGATCTGCCGACGACCCAAGGGCAGGACACCCCCTCCCAGGTCGACCCGGGGGGCGAACAGAGCGGCGACGCGTTCGCTCGCTGCAAGAGCGGTGACCTTACCAACACCGACACCGAGTGCCGGGTCATCGGCACGGTGAACTCCGTGCAGGCCTTCTGGACTGCGGAACTCCCCCGATACGGCAAGCAGTGGCAGCCCACCAAGACCGTCCTCTACCAGGGCGCAACCCAGAGCCAGTGCGGCACCGCATCCAACCAGGTCGGCCCGTTCTACTGCCCGCTCGACCGCAAGGTCTACATCGACGCCGACTTCTTCTCGATCCTTGAGCAGAAGTTCGGCTCGAGCGGCGGCCCCCTCGCCCAGGAGTACGTCGTCGCCCACGAATACGGGCACGCCCTCCAGGACCAGCTCGGACTCCTCGACCGCGCGCAGCAGGACCCGCAGGGCCCCGAGAGTGGTGCCGTGCGCATCGAGCTCATGGCGGACTGCCTCGGCGGTGTCTGGGCCAAGCACGCGACCGAGACCAAGAACAAGGACGGCGAGACGCTCATGAAGCCGCTCACCGACCAGGACATCAAGGACGCCCTCTCGGCTGCTGCAGCTGTCGGTGACGACCAGATCCAGGAGAAGACCCAAGGGCGGGTCACCCCGGAGAACTGGACGCACGGCTCGGCCGAGGCCCGCCAGCGCTGGTTCCTCCAGGGCTACAAGAGCGGCAACCTCAACCAGTGCGACACCTTCGCGGTCCAGTCGGTCAACTGAGCGAATCGACCACACCGATCAATTCTGCTGGCCACGGGGGTGGACCCCCGAACTCGTAGGTGCTGCCATCGGCGCGCACGACGAACGCGGATCCGCCACACCGCATTTCCCCGCTGGCATCCGTCGGATCGATCACCCACAGGTCTCGGTAGGGGTTCGGCTGCACATTTTCGCGTCGAATGACGTCAGCGGACCCTTCGGCCTCCAGACACCCACGCACCACGTCCACGGCGGCCTCACGACACAGGGTCATCCGGGTGTCGACGAATCGGTCGTCACCGAACAGTTCCTCATCCCGATAGGGCGCCACCTGATCATCAGGTGCAGGATTCAGCATCGTGGCGCCGTCGCGCTGGATCACCCACGCGTCGTGGTCCGTGCCCATGAGCTCCTCGCGGAGTTCCTGCATCGCGCGGAACCAGACCCCCATGTGCAAGCGCCCCAGGGGCACGCGCAGCGCCTCACCGAGCAGCTCGTCATGCTCCGGTGCTGACAGAGGGAAGCGGGCATCACTGATCCGACAGGCCTGCGACCAGCGTCGGGCGCCCAGGTCTCGGGCCTCGGCCTCCCGGCGAGTGGCAGCGGATGCGGGATCAGGGGCGAACACCTCAGGGTCCGTCGCGAGCACTTTCAGCCACAGGTGATCGGGCACGTAGCCCAGCACCGCCTCAAGCACGCCCATCACGAGCGGGTCTGCCAAGCCCTCGAGATCTTCGTGGAAGCGAACCCGCCACGGGTCGAGGGCCGCAGTGCGGTCCCTGCCCAAGGCGCGACGCTCATCCTGGATGCCACGCACCAGTGCCTGCGCAGCCTCGACGCCCATTTCGTCGGCCAGAAAGTCCTCGTCGTCGCTCACGTCACGCCTCCTTGGTGTGTGAAGCAATCGTGGCAGGCAGCACCGACAGTCCGGTCACTCCTCGATGGTGACGTGCACCTTCCGGCCCAGCCGGAGGGTTTCGTCCATCACCGCCCGGTTGGGGTCACCGATCCCGTATGCCGTCCGCTGAGGGAGCGCTGACAGGTGCGCCAACCGTGGGTCGGCCAGGATGTCGGCCGCGAGGGCCTTGTCGCCCCCGACGAGCAACCCCGTGGGCGTCGGCTGGTCGGACAGGATCCGCACGAGGTGGTCCTGGACGGCCCCCACCAGGGCATCGGCCTGATTGCCGCGTCGACGGGCGAAGCGCTGCTGGCTCCAGCCGCCGGCGGCTGTGCGGGACTGGACATGGCGCGAACCCACCTTGTGCGCAAGGGGACTCACCCCGTCGACGAGCGCCACGGCATACCCACCGCGACGGATGAGGACCACTGCCAACGGTGAGTGATCGAAACGGTCGAGCCCCACCACGCGTTGCGGGACCCCGCCGGGGTTGTTGGCCTCGAAACGGGCCAGCCACCCGTCGAGTCGCTCGGGATCGACCTCGACGATGCGCCAGCTCACGGGTGCGTTGAGTGGATCAGATGTGGAGGAGCGGATCAGATGTTGAAGCCGAGGGCTCGCAACTGCTCGCGGCCGTCGTCGGTGATCTTGTCCGGGCCCCACGGCGGCATCCAAACCCAGTTGATCCGGTGCGTCTCGACGAGCCCCTCGAGGGACTGCTGGACCTGGTCCTCGATGACATCGGTGAGCGGGCAGGCCGCGGAGGTGAGGGTCATGTCGATGACGGCGTGGTTCTTGGCGTCGACTGTGATGCCGTAGACGAGGCCGAGGTCGACGACATTGATGCCGAGCTCGGGGTCGACCACGTCGCGCATCGCCTCTTCAACGTCGGCGACATTCGTCGGCTTGGTGTCGGTGTCGCTCACGGGTGGTCTCCCTTGTGTGTTTCGTGGTCGCTGTGATCGTGGTGATCACTGATGTCGATGCCCGCCCGTGCCAACGCATCGGTGAAGGCCATCCATCCCAAGAGCGCGCACTTGACCCGGGCAGGGTACTTCGCGACGCCGGCGAGGGCGATGCCGTCCCCGATGACCTCCTCGTCGCCGGCGTCCTCGCCCTTGGACGTGAGCATGGCCTTCATGGCGTCGTGCGTCGTCAGCGCGTCGGTCAGCGGATGACCGGTGACCTCTTCGGCGAGGATCGACGCGGACGCCACGCTGATCGAGCAGCCCTGGCTGTCGTAGGAGATGTCCTCAATGAGGCGCTGCCCGCTGACCTGATCATGGCTGACCTTGACCCGGAGGGTGATCTCGTCACCGCAGGTCGGGTTGACGTGATGCACCTCAGCGTCGAAGGGCTCGCGCAGACCCG
>DAOLRO010000239.1:0-3997 GCA_035418665.1 Phycicoccus sp. | reverse complement strand
GATCGAGGCACCCTGCTCGCGGGCGTCCTCCCGGATCTTGTTCGCCTCGGTCCGGGCATCCTGCAGCTGGGCGTTGTACTGCTCCAGCGCGGCGTTGGCGGCCTCCTGGGCCTCCTCCGCCTGCTTGATGCCGCCCTCGATCGCCGCCGCGCGCTGCTCGTACAAGGCCTCCATGTTGGGGACGACCTTGGTCTTGAACAGCCAGTACAGGATCGCGAACGCGATGGCTGAGCCGATGATCTCGACCGGGTGCGGGATCAGCGTCTCGGTGCTCCACTGGATGCCATCAGCCGCCAGGAACTGGGTCATGCTCACGAAGGCTCCTTCGTCGAACTCGGGTGGTGCGTCAACGAGGGAGGGATCAGGCAATCAGGTAGAAGACGAGACCCAGGATGGCGAGCGCCTCGGTGAGAGCGGTGCCGATGAAGGCGGTCGTCTGGAGCATGCCGCGAGCCTCGGGCTGGCGAGCCGCACCGTTGATGACGGCTGCCCAGATCAGGCCGATGCCGATACCGGGGCCGATCGCGGCGAGACCGTAGCCGAGGAGGGTGATGTTGCCGGTCATGTGACTGGTTTCCTTTCGAAGGCGCCCGCGGTGGGCATCCGGGTGAGGGTGGTGCTGGTGTTCAGATGGATCAGTGGTGCTCGGAGACGGCGTCGGCGATGTAGACCGCCGCCAGCATGGTGAAGATGAAGGCCTGCAGCACCTCGATGAGGAGCTCGAAGAAGGTCATGGCCACGCCGCCGGTGAAGGCCACGAGGCCCGCGCCCTTCATGCCCAGCCCGTCCCCGTGGAGCAGGAGGTATTCGCCACCGAGGAAGAAGACCATGAGCAGGAGGTGACCCGCGAGCATGTTGCCGAAGAGACGCAGGGCGAGCGTCAGGGGCCGGATGACCAGGTAGGTCGCGACCTCGATGATGAAGACGAGGACGTTGATGCCCGGCGGGATGCCGGGAGGCACCATCGCCTTGAAGTAGCCGATGACACCATGCTTGCGCTTGAGGGCGACGACGTTGTAGACGACGTAGACCACGAGGGTGAGCACGATCGGGAAGGCGATCCGGCTCGAGCCCGGGAAGTTCACCATCGGGATGATGCCGGTCACGTTGTTGAAAAGGATCAGCGTGAAGAGGGTGAGCAAGAGCGGGATGAACGGCTTGAAGTCCTTGGCCCCGATGACGTCGCGACCGATCGAGTTGCGCACGAAGTCGTAGGCCTGCTCGGCATAGAACTGGCGCTTGCTCGGCACGAGGGACAGGCGGCCAGCCGTGGTGACGAAGAACCATCCGATGATGCCGGCCGTCGCGAGGAAGACCAGCGACGAACGCGTGATTGCGAAGTTGTCGGATCCAAGGGTGATCAACGGCTGCCAGAACGCCGACTTGCCCGGCGTCTCGAAGCCACCACCCTCACCTCCGCTGGAGGCCAGGACGCTGACGAACAGGCTCACAAACGCTCCTCAGATTCTCGTGGTGCTGTCGACTCGATGCCCGACCACCGCGCGGCGCGGGGCCAGTCGTGACGCTGACCGGCGCCGATCTCGGGGGTGACATCGATCTGCGGGAAGGCTACCCGACCGGACGCGGTGCGCGCGACGCGGCCCCCGCCGACGCACACCCTCGGAAGGGCGTTGTCGGGGGTGACGTCAAAGGTGACCGCGACGATGCTCATCGCTGCTCACCCACGGGAGCGACAGCAGCCTCGTCGTAGACGGGGATGCGCGCGGTGCGCAGGGCCCGGATCGCGAAGATCTGCCACACGATCGTCACCACGCCAATGACGATGCCCATCGCGCGTCGGTCCACCCACGCTGCATCCCTGACGATGAGCACCACGATCAGCAGGCCGATGATCTGGGCGAAGTAGACCGTCATGGCCACGGCGAAGAGCAGGTGGACGTTCGCCTCGCGCACGAGCTTGCTGAGCACCAACATGCCGAAGCCGAAGAAGGCGAGCGCGACGGCGAGACCGAAGACACTGCCGGCGATGGCGTGCGAGCCACGCACGAGGATCACGATGATCGCGGTGACCACGCCGACGACCGTGCTGGGGAGCAGCGCTGCGCGGAGCATGACTCCGAAGGGGGCACCCGCAGACGACCCAGAACCCTGCACGGGTCCGGCTGCTGGCGTCATCGCTGGCCTCTCGCGGCGTCGAGTCGAGGTCGGGTCGTGGGCACCTTGGGGGCGCTTGTGAAAGTTATCACAAGCGCTCCGGACACGCCCAATCCTGCCGGTCTTCCCCCCGCTACGGCGCAGTAAGTGCTGCCCCAGCAGCACTTACTGCGCCGTAGCGGGTGTTGGGTGGGTTGAGGTGCCGTCAGGGCTGAGGAGCGCGTCCGATCACCACGGCGCGCGGCAGCCAGAAGGTGAGCACTCCTGCCGCCAGGGTCATGCCCACGAGGATGCCGAGCGCCACCAGTGGTGGCAGGAAGACGAAGGCCACCGACCCGAAGGCCGCCGCCGCGGCCCAGAACCACAGCAACAGCACCGCGCGGCGATGGCCATGTCCCCACTCGAGCATCCGGTGGTGCAGGTGCTGGGCATCGGCCTTGAACGGGCTGTCGCCTCTGTAGGTCCGACGCGCGACGGCCAGTGCCACGTCGATCAGGGGCAACAGGATGATCGAGATCGGCACCACGAGCGGCAGGAGGAAGGCGGCCGTCGGATTGGTCGACACCTCGGCGCCGGTGACGGTCCCCGTGATCGAGATCATCGCCGCCGCGAGGAGCAGGCCGAGCAGCAGCGCCCCACTGTCCCCCATGAAGATGCGGGCCGGATGGAAGTTGTGCGGGATGAACCCGACGCAGACCCCGAGCAGCGCCGCCGAGATGAAGGCGGCCGACGTGAAGACATTGGGCGGCGAGTAACTACGAGCGATCAGATAGGCGTAGGCAAAGAACGACAGCGCCGCGATGCCCACGATGCCGGCTGCGAGCCCGTCCAATCCGTCCACGAAGTTCACGGCATTCGTCGCGAGGATGACGAAGAAGATCGTGAGCGCGACGAGCAAGGGCGCGGGCAGGATCACCGTCTCCCCCAGGGGGAGAGACCACAGCTGCACCCCGTTGAAGGCCATGACCCCCGCAGCAACCAGTTGGCCGGCCAGTTTGACCAGCCAGTCGAGTTCATGGACGTCGTCGATGGCCCCGATCGTGCACACGATGACCGCGCCGAGCAGGACGCCCTTGAGCTCGGAACTGTCGAACATCTGCTTGCTGAAGGGCAGCACCGACGCGACGAGGGTGGCCGCACCGAAGCCGAGCAGCATCGCCACTCCGCCCAGACGCGGGATCGGGACCGAGTGCACGTCTCGGTCGCGCACCGGTGTGAAGGCCCGCCAGCGAACGGCGAGCCACCGGAGAAGGGGCGTCGCGGCATACGTGACGATCGCTGCGATGACGACCACGAAGAGGAACTCGCGCACTTAGTGGGCCACCCCCCTTCTCGATGTCCGCGGTCGGCCCGATGTCCTGGTCAGGCCACCTCAGCGGGGGTATGCCGGGAAGCGGCTCACGAGGTCGCTCACCTGCGCACGGACCTCCGTGGAGACCGCGCTGTCCGGATCGGCATCGCCGTCGACGACGGCGCGTGCGATGAGGTCCGCAATCTCGCGCATCTCGCTCTCACCCATGCCCTGAGTCGTGACGCACGGTGTGCCCACGCGGATGCCCGAGGCGATGTTGGGCTTCTGCGGGTCGAAGGGGATGGCGTTCTTGTTGAGGGTGATGCCCGCGGCGTCGCAGCGCGCCTCGGCATCGACACCCGTGACGAGCACCGGCTGCAGGTCGTGAAGCGACAGGTGGGTGTCGGTGCCGCCGGTCGTCGGGCGAATCCCCTTCTCCCCCAAGGCCTCTGCGAGCACCTTGGCGTTGGAGATGACCTGCTTGGCGTAGGCCGCGTATTCCGGAGTCGCGCACTCCTTGAAGTTGGTCGCCTTCGCGGCAATGGTGTGCATCTGCGGGCCACCCTGCATCATCGGGAAGACGGCCTTGTC
>DAOLRO010000238.1:0-4084 GCA_035418665.1 Phycicoccus sp. | reverse complement strand
CGCATGCCCTTCTTGAGGTTGTAGGTGCCGGGCTGGATCTTCGCGGCGGCTGCCGGGTCTCCGGCCGCCGCCTCCAGGTATGCCGTGCGCGTCTTGGTCACGCCGTTGTCCCGCAGAGTCGTGGCGATGTCCTCCCCCGTCTGACCTTCGGCCACGACGACCTTGGCTTCGCCCTCACCCGGCCCCGGGTAGTCCATGTCACTGTCGCTGCTCGACCCACCGGTGATCTTGCTGACGAGGGGCTTCAGGACGGTGACCGCGGCGACTCCGGCACCGCCGACGAGCACGACGGCCAGGAGGAGGACGATCCACTTGCGCCCGGAGCGGCGGGGCGGCCGCTGACGCATTTGGCGACGACTGACCGGCGCCTCGTGAGTCTCCTCATACGAGTCGTCCTGGCCGAAGATCGCCTGATCCAGCGGATCGTTCATCAATGCCTCGTGTCCTTGCCGCGCGGCTTGCGCCGCTTTCCGCCCACCGGTGCACCCGGTGGCCTACCCGACCCCCGTTCCTGGTCCAGTGCGGACTGCAGGATGAGGACGGCGGCCATCTGGTCGACGACGCGGCGCGCTCGCGACCCTGCGACCCCGCTCTCACGGAGGGCACGATGGGCATCCACCGTGGTGAATCGCTCGTCGAGGAGACGCACGCTCACCGGCGCAAGACCCTGTGCCAGCACGTGAGCATACTTGCGTGCAGCCATGGCAGCGGCTCCCTCGTCCCCCGCGAGTGTCCGAGGCAGGCCGACGACGACCTCGAGGGCCTCCTCGTCGCGAACGAGCGCGAGGACCTCCACGATGTCCGGGTCAGCGGACGCGGGGTCTCCCGCCACCGAACGCGCGACCGTCCGGACCGGGGTGGCCAAGATGCCGTCGGGATCACTGCGCGCGACACCGACGCGCACGGATCCGACGTCGATCCCCAGGCGGACACCGCGGCGCATGGTCGAGGCGCTCAGCCGGCGCTCGCAGCCAATTCGCCGACCCGCCACTCGACGGCCCCCATGGCCTCACGGACCTTCGTCGGATCCTGCCCACCGCCCTGGGCGATGTCGTCCTTGCCGCCGCCGCCCCCGCCGAGGGTGGTCGCGGCCGTGCGCACAAGTTCACCGGCCTTGATCCCACGACCGCGGGCCGCCTCGTTGGTGGCAATGACCACCACCGGCCGCCCCTTGGCCACACCGGCTCCCAGGACGACCGAGGGGCGATCGTTGCCCAGGCGTCCGCGCAGGTCGAGGACGAGGTTGCGCACGTCATCGGCTCCGGCCTCGCCGAGGTCGTGCGCAAGGAAGGTGACTCCCCCGACGTTCTTGGCCTGCTCGGTGAGCCGACCTGCGTCGGCCAGCAGTTGCTCCTTGTGAGCACGCTCCAACTCCCGCTCTGCATCCTTGAGTCTGGTGATCATGGCGCCGATGCGCTCGGTCAGCTCGGCGGGCTGGGCGTTGATCATGCTGGAAAGTTCGTGGACGATCGCCCGCTCCTTGGCGAGGTGCCGCAAGGCATCCATGCCCACGAAGGCCTCCAGACGGCGCACTCCAGAGCCGATGGACGACTCACCGGTGAGCGTGAGGGCACCGACCTGCGAGGAGTGGAGCACGTGCGTGCCACCACAGAGCTCTCGCGACCAGGGTCCCCCGATCTCGACGACGCGCACCTCCTCCCCATAGGTCTCCCCGAACAGGGCGAGCGCACCGAACTCCCGCGCCTCGGGCAGCGACATGAGCAGGGCGCGCACCGGGAGGTCCTGGCGCACCGCGAGGTTGGCCACCTCCTCGATCTCACTGCGCGTGGCCGAGGACAAGCCCTGGTTCCACGCGAAGTCGAGGCGGAGGTAGCCGGGCTTGTTGTACGAGCCGGACTGGAGGGCGCTCGGGCCGAGCACCTGGCGAAGGGCGGCGTGAACGACGTGGGTGCCCGAGTGCGCTTGGCAGGCCGACAGGCGCCATTCGGGGTCGACCTCGGCCACGACCGCCTGGCCGACGCGCACCGGACCGGTCACGACCTCGACGGTGTGCGCGATGAGGCCCTTGACCGGTCGCTGGACGTCGACGACCTTGAGGTGCGACCCGCCCGACGTGATGACACCCTCGTCGGCGATCTGGCCACCGGACTCGGCATAGAAGGACGTGCGGTCGAGGATGACCTGCCCGCGTTGGCCGGGCTCGAGCTCGGCGACACTCTCGCCGTCGACGACCAGACCGACGACCGTGGCCTCGGTGTTCAACTCGAGATAGGCACGGAAGTCGGTCGCGCCGAGCGCCCGCAGGTCCTTCCAGACCTCAGTGTTGGCGTGGCCGGACTTCTTGGCCTTGGCGTCGGCCTTGGCCCGCTCCCGCTGCTCCTGCATGAGCCGGGCGAAGCCCTCGCGGTCGACCTCGAGGCCCTGCTCCTGGGCCATCTCCAGAGTCAGGTCGATCGGAAAACCGTAGGTGTCGTGGAGCTGGAACGCCTGGTCCCCGGGGAGGACGAGCCCGCCTGACTCCTTGGTCCGGGCGACGGCCGTGTCGAGGATGGTCGTGCCGGAGGCGAGCGTGCGACGGAAGGCCTCCTCCTCGGCATACGCGATGTTGGCGATCCGTTCGAAGCCGGCCTCCAACTCGGGATAGGACTGCTTCATCCGCTCCAGCGACACGGGCAAGAGCTCGGGCAGGCAGGGGTCCTCGTAGCCGAGCAGGCGCATCGAGCGCACCGAGCGGCGCAGCATCCGTCGCAGCACGTAGCCACGGCCCTCGTTGCCGGGGGTGACACCGTCGCCGATGAGCATGAGTGACGACCGGACGTGGTCGGCAACCACGCGCAGGCGCACGTCGTCGGGGTGGCTCTCACCGGCCGAGTGGCCCGAGTGCGCGCCATAGTTCTTGCCGGTCATCTCGGCGGCCTTGGCGAGGACGGGGTAGACCTCGTCGATCTCGTACATGTTGTCGACGCCCTGGAGGATCGAGGCGATCCGCTCCAGGCCCATGCCGGTGTCGATGTTCTGCTTGGGCAGTGGGCCGGCGATGTCGAAGTCGACCTTCGAGCGCACCTGCGAGAGCTCGTACTGCATGAAGACGAGGTTCCAGATCTCCATGAACCGGTCTTCGTCGACCGCCGGGCCACCGTCGGGGCCGTACTCCGGGCCACGGTCGACGTAGATCTCCGAGCACGGACCGCCAGGGCCGGGCACGCCCATGTGCCAGTAGTTGTCCGCCTTGTCACGGCGGACGATGCGCTCCGCCGGGATGCCCGTGTGCCGAACCCACAGCTCCGCGGCCTCGTCGTCGTCCTCGTAGACGGTGGCCCACAGCTTGTCGCCATCGAGGCCGTAGCCGCCAGCACTCTGGGAGCTGGTGAGCAACTCCCACGCGTACCTGATCGCGCCTTCCTTGAAGTAGTCGCCGAACGAGAAGTTGCCGTTCATCTGGAAGAAGGTGCCGTGGCGCGAGGTCTTGCCGACCTCCTCGATGTCCTGGGTGCGCACACACTTCTGCACACTCGTCGCGCGGTCCCACGGGGGCGTCTGCTGACCCAGGAAGTAGGGCTTGAAGGGCACCATGCCGGCGTTGACGAAGAGCAGGTTGGGGTCGTCGTGGATGAGCGGGGCCGAGGGCACGATCGTGTGGCCGTTCCTCGCGAAGAAGTCGAGCCAACGGCGGCGGATCTCTGCGGTTTCCATCGGTGCCTTGTCGTCCTTGCGTGGGTTCGTTCGCGGGTGTCCACCGTCGGCGTATGCCGCACGCGGACCAATCGGCCATGTTACGTGAGGCTGAGGCCCGGGCTGGAACGAGTTGTGCCCGGTTGGCGGCCGACACCCCTTCCCAACTGGTCACCCCCTAAGTAGAGTAAGACCATGGAACGCACCCCACGGATGACCGGGACGACGATTGCGGTTCTGGGCGCCTTCCTCACCGACCCACCGACCGACCACTACGGACTCGAGCTCGGTGCCCTCTTGGGTCTGCCGAGCGGCACCATCCACCCGATCCTGGCCCGCCTCGAGGGCCTCGGCTGGCTGACCAGCGGGTGGGAGTCCGTGGACCCGCGGGCCGTCGGACGGCCCGCCCGGCGTTATTACCGACTCACCGATACCGGCGTCACGCAGGCCA
>DAOLRO010000237.1:0-4132 GCA_035418665.1 Phycicoccus sp. | reverse complement strand
GATCGACACCCCGGCATACACGGGTTGGGCCTATCGCACCGGCGATGCTGGCTTCCAACGGGACGGCCAGCTCTTCTTCGCCGGACGCCTCGACTTCCAGGTGAAACTGCACGGCTATCGCATCGAGATCGAGGACATCGAGGCCAACCTGCGCGAGCTCCCCGGTGTCCTTCAGGCCGTCGTCGTGCCGAGGTATGCCGTCGACTCACCCACGACGGTGACCAGCCTGCACGCCGTGGTCCAGCCGACCGAACTCCCGACCGGGTCGACCCTCTCGGCGACGGTCGCGCTCAAGCGAGTGCTCCGCGAACGCCTACCCGATTACATGATCCCCAAGACGATGTCCTTCGTGGCCGAGATCCCGATGACGCCCAATGGGAAGGCCGACCGCGCCGCGGTCGCTGCGATGACTGCATGATCGCCTTCGGTTCACTGGAGTTCTTCCTCCTCCTCGCCCTCATGTGCCTGCCGGCGCTCGCGCTCGGCCTGGCCGGCCGCCGCATCCAGTGGTGGGGCATGGCATCGACCGTCATCGTGCTGGGAGCGCTGCTGTGGGACACCCCTCGGCAGTTGGCGCTCTTCCTCGCCTTCGTCGTCGGCCAGTTCGTGCTCGTGCGCCTGCACCTGTGGTGGGTCACGACCCGGGGCCGTGAGGCGGCATGGGAGCGACGACTCGTCGTGGCCCTCGCCCTGCTGCCGATGGCCCTCGTCAAGCTCGCCGGGGTGGCGGGTCACCCACACCTGACCTTCCTCGGTGTCTCCTACCTCAGCTTCCGGGCCATCCAGGTGATCCTCGAGATCTCCGATGGGCTGATCACCAGGGTCCGCTCGCTCGACTACCTCTACTTCCTCACCTTCTTCCCCAGCGTGGCCTCGGGACCGATCGACCGGTCCCGACGCTTCGACCAGGACCTCGCCTCGGTGCCCACGCCGGCGGAGTACGGAGCCATGGTCCTCAAGGGCATCCGGTTCGTGGCCCTGGGTGCGATCTACAAGTTCGTCGGAGCGGCGATCTTCGCGCGGGGCCTGGGCACCTTGGGCACGGGCTTTGTCGAGACGTGGAAGTACATGTATGTCTACGGGCTCGACCTCTTCTTCGACTTCGCCGGCTACTCATTGATGGCCGTGGGTGTGAGCTACTTCTTCGCCATTCGGACGCCGGTGAACTTCCGGATGCCCTTCCTGTCCGAGTCGATCAAGGACTTCTGGAACCGCTGGCACATCACCTTGTCGTTCTGGTTCCGCGACTACATCTACAGCCGCATGGTCATGGCGATCTTCAAGCGCAAGCTCATCTCCGACCGGGCCCGAGCCGGTCACGTCGCCGTCATCGCCAACATGGGCATCATGGGCATCTGGCACGGGACCGGGATCAACTTCCTGCTCTACGGCCTCTACCACGGCGTCCTCCTCGCGCTGACCGATGTCTACGAGCGCCGGGTGGGCTGGCACAAGCGCCTCAAGAACGTCCTCTGGTATCGCCTGGTGATGATCGCCGTCACCTTCCATCTGGTGATGTTCAGCTTCCTCATCTTCTCGGGGCGGTTGACCAGCTGATGCCCCACGACCCCTGCGCCCCACCGGAAAACCGGACCACCTCCCCCCGGAAGGAAGACCAACCATGACTGATCTGGACACACAGGTCGACGAACTCATCACCCGCGTCTGCGGCACGGCTGAGGTGCTCGACGAGCCCGACCTCGACCTGTTCGAGGCGGGTGTGCTCGACTCGCTCGGCGCCGTCGAGTTGCTCGTCGAACTCGGTGAGATCACGGGCGTCCACGTGGCCCCCACCGAGGCCGACCGCGAGGAGTTCAGTTCGGTCACCCGCATCCGAGAGTTCGCCAGATCCCTGCAATGAGCAACCCCTCACCAGCCAGCGGCGCGCGCTCGCTGGGCACTCGCTGGCTGCTCGGCCCGCCGCTCGCGGGTCTGGCGGCCGCAGCCCTCGTGCTCGGCGGGACCGTCAGCGCGCCCGCGCAGCCGCTCGCCCGGATGACCGGATCGATCCTCCACCCCCTCCCTGACCAGGCCGTGCGCTCGCTGCCCTACAACGCCTCCGCGGACAACCTGGGGACGACCCAGAGGTATGAACTCTTTCGAGACACGGCGCCACCTGGGCGTGCCGCCTATGTGATGGGCTCCTCCGAACTCAGCAGCCCGGCGCCGCAATCCCCCTCGCGCTTCCTCGTCAAGCACGTCAGTGACGCCGATCTGTTCCTCTCCGGCCGCGGGTATGTCCAGTCACTCCCGCACGCGCTGGAACTCGCTGCCGTGGCCCCGCTGCTGGCCCCTCGCCGGGTGACGCTCATCGTCTCGCCCCAGTGGTTCGCCCCCGGCGGCATCTCCTCGTCGGCGATGAAAGAGGTCTACTCGCCGAGTTTCTATCAGGCCCTGCTCGACAACCCCTCGGTGACCGACGACACCAAGAACCGGATCACCGCCCGGCTCACCGACCTGATGGGCCCGGATTGGGTGCGGACCACGGCCAGGACGAGCGCTCCCTCGCGCAATCCCCTCCAATGGCTCGGCGACACAGCGCACAGGGTGTCGCTGGCTGGCGCCGCCCTGCAGCTCGAGTTGGCCAGTTCCGGCACCCTCCCCGCGGTGTTCCCTGATCCACCCGCGCGACCCGGACAGGTGCCGCTCGCCGAGCTGGATTGGGACGCGGCCCAGAAGGAGGCCGACACCATGGGGGCCGCCGCCTCCCACAACGAGTTCCACATCGCCGACACCTACTACACGACGTATGTGGAGCCGAATCGGGAAGCCGCGAAGGGCTCTTTGGCCGGCATTGACTTTGCCGCGGACTCCCCCGAATGGGGGGACCTCGACCTCTTCCTGCAGGTGGCCAAGGAGACCGGCATCGAGGTGATGCTCGTCAGCGTCCCCATGAACGGGCGGTGGTATGACTTCACCGGCTACCCGGTCGAGCGCCGCGCCACCTACTACGACAGGGTCCGCAAGGTGGCGGCCGACCATCACGTGGAGTTGGCGGACTTCAGCTCCGAGGAGTACACCGACTACTTCCTCTACGACATCATGCACTTGGGATGGAAGGGATGGCTCGATGTCACGCGTGCGTGCTTGGACTTTGGCCGGCGTCCTTGATCGGCTCCAGGCGTGGGGCACCATGCCCGTGGTCAACCCGAAACGGGTGCGGCCCGGAGCGCCTCAGAGCCAGGAGTCGTGGTCCGAGGGCTTCACACCCGTGCGTCGGCGGGACACCTTCACCACCGGACTGATCGTGCTCCTCGTGGTCATCGTGATCGCAGCGACCCAGTGGTTCTGGCTCCACGGCGCCAATGCGCCGTTCATCTACTCAGAGTTCTGATCCGACGACGGCGACGGCGAAAGGGCCGCCTCACCAGTGGTGAGGCGGCCCTTTCCCATGTCGACCGAATGGTCGGTGGTGTGTTGCTCAGGCGTCAGCCGGCGACGACCTCGAGGGCGACCTTGGCCTGGACCTCGGGGTGGAGGCGCACCAGCGCCTCGTGGGACCCGGTGGTCTTGATCGGCGTCGGCAGTTCGATCTTGCGCTTGTCGAGGGCGGGGCCCCCGGCAGCAGCGACTGCGGCCGCGATGTCGGCGGTGGAGATGGCGCCGAAGAGGCGACCCTCCTTGCCGGCCTTCGCGGTCACCTGGACGGCCTTGGCCTCGAGGTTGCCCTTGAAGGACTTGGCCTCTTCGAGCGACTTCACCGCGCGGGACTCACGGCCCTTGGCGATGGCGTCGACCTGCTTTTGGCCGCCCTTGGTCCAGGCGGTGGCCAGGCCACGACGGAAGAGGAAGTTGCGGGCGTAGCCCGCCTTGACCTCGACGACGTCGCCGGCGGTCCCGAGGCCGGTGACCTCGTGGGTGAGAATGACCTTCATTGATGTGCTCCTAGCGTTCTGTCAGTTCGGATTCGACGAGTTCGGGTGAACTCAGCGACCTGAGCTGGAGTAGGGCAGGAGCGCCATCTCGCGGGCGTTCTTGACCGCGTTGGCGATGAGGCGCTGCTCCTGGACGGAGACGCCGGTGACCCGACGCGCGCGGATCTTGCCGCGGTCGGAGATGAACTTGCGCAGCAGCGCTGCGTCCTTGTAGTCGATGTTCTCGACCTTGGCGACCTTGAGCGGGTTCGCCTTCT
>DAOLRO010000236.1:0-4149 GCA_035418665.1 Phycicoccus sp. | reverse complement strand
GGTCGACCAGACCGGCACGCAGGAATTCGCGGGCGGTGCTGACTCCGCCGCCGACGCGCACGTCCTGGCCGCCAGCGGCGTCGACGGCCTCAGCCAACACCGCCTCGATCGGGCCGCCGCGGAAGTGGAACGTCGTCCCGCCCTCCATCGGGATCGACGGGCGCGGGGCGGTGTGGGTGAGCACGAAAACCGGTGCGTGGAAAGGCGGTTCGTCACCCCACCACCCTTTCCAGTCCACCTGGTCGGGGAACGCGTGGAAGCCGAACATCCCCGCGCCCATGATCTCGGCGCCCACCCCCTCGAAATACGCTGCGCCGTAAGCATCGTCGAGCCCGGTCGTCCCAGCGCCGCTCGTGTCCCCCAAGACCCGCTCGCGGAAGGTGCGCGTGGCAGCGTATGCCGCGGTGAGCCGCCCCCAGTCGGCCCCCATCGGATTCTCCGGAGTCTGGTCGGCCGTCGAGGCGAATCCGTCGAGCGAGATGTTGAGGTCCACACGAACACGGGTCACGTCGGTGCCTTTCGTGGTTGGGCCGATCCGGTAGAGGATGGCGCCAGCGGCGGTGCCACAGAACGGTACGCCGCCTGGCCCGCGAGCCGGCGAACCGTGCTGGCACCGTGCCCGCACCGTTGAATCGGGAGGACTCCGATGCCCTTTCCCCAGCCCGGGATCTTTGCTCTCGGCACCCCCGCCCACAGCTACCTGGAGTTCGACCTCGTCGCGACCGACGGTGCCGGGCAAGGGCCGACGACGGCCAGGATCAGCGAAGCCCTCGCTGCGGCCGCTCGCCTGGGCGCAATGGCCTCGACGATGGGCGGCGTCAATGTGGTCGTCGGATTTCGGCCCGAACTCCTGGCAGCGGCACGTCACTCACTCGTCCCGGCAGCCCTGACCGGCTTCGCCCAGCCCGTGGTCGGCGACGACGGGTTCACGATGCCGGCCACCCAGCACGACATCGCCGTGTGGGTTGCCGGCGGGGCCGGTGACGTCGTGTTCGACGCGGCCACCGACGCGACTCGCGCGCTCGCGGCATACGCCACCCTTGCTGAGGAGACGACGGGGTGGGGCTACCACCGCGATCTGGATCTCACGGGCTTCACCGACGGCACCGAGAACCCCGAGCTGAGCAGCGCTCCGTCCCTGGTCCTCGTGCCCGAGGGAGAGCCGGGTGCCGCCGGGAGCGTGCTACTCCTGCAACGCTGGCCACACGACGCCGCCGCCTGGACCGCGCTCGGCGACGCCGACCAGGCACAGGTCATCGGCCGCACCAAGGACACCAACGAAGAACTCGCGCCACGCCCGGAGACGTCGCATGTCGCCCGCACCGACCAGGAGACCTTCGGCCACATCCTGCGGCGCAACACCGCCTTCGGGAGCGTCCGCGAGCACGGCACGGTCTTCGTCGGATTCGCCGCGACCCAAGCCCCGCTGGCCGACATGCTCGCGAGCATGGCTGGCACGCAAGGCAGGCCGCGCGACGCGCTGACCCGCTTCTCCCACCCCGAGACCGGCGCCTACTACTTCGTCCCCTCGTTAGACACGCTCATCGACCTCGCCGGCCCCGTCGCCGACTGAGTCACTCCCGCAAGCGCTTTGGGTATGCCGCGCGAACCGCCCAGAAGTGCCGTCGGGTGCGCGAGGTGGGTCCCGCATGTCCAGGCAGTGCTCGCGCAGCCGAGACCGTCTGCAAATCCTCGAAGGAGTTCAGGACGATGAGCGATCAGTCCCACGGGCACGCGCACCACGACCACGAGCGCCACCTTCACGACGACAAATACGCCGCGGAGGCCAACCAGGGCGAGTAGCCCACCCCAGACCTGACGAGGCCCGTATGCCGGTCACACGGCATACGGGCCTCGCCTCATCCAGGGAGTCACCCGGGTTTCAGGACTCAAGTTCAGTCAGCACGGCCTTGAGTTGTCCAGTGAAGGCAGGCAGATCATCTGTCGCGGTGGCATGCAGAACCCCGAGATCGATGGACCAGTAGCCGTGCACGATCCGGTTGCGTAACTGACTGGGCCGGGCCCAATTCACTGCGGGGTGGGCCGACTTAAAGCCGTCAGGGAGTTGGGGCGCCGCCTCGCCCAGCACCGTGAAGTTCCAGAGCAGCGCATCACGACATTGTCGATCGGCTTCGATGCTCTCAACCGCGCGGCCCGCGACAAGGGCTTGAGCCTGTTCAGCGGCGTCGATCATCTCGACGAGAAGGAGAACCTCACGCGGCGGCATAGATGGACTGTGCTTCGGCGAGCACGTGGTCGCGGATTCGGGGGTTCAACGCGCGCCGAGAAACAAGGTCGACAGGGCGTCCGAACAACACTGCGAGCTCGTTGTTGAGGTCTTCGATCTCCCAGCCAAGCCGGGTGTCCGGGGCGAGGGTGTAGAGCAGGTCGATGTCGCTGTCGGGCCGCGCTGCGCCGACCGCGAGGGAGCCAAAAACGTCGAGGCGAATCACCCCGTAGCGCTCACACACCTCGCGCAAGCGCTCCCCGTCGACATCGAGTGCGAGCACGTCCGAAGTCTACGCGAGCGGCACGCGCTGGCACGGTTTGATCGGGTATGCCGAGGCGCAACCGTCGCGGCCACTCCGGTCCGGCGCGCGGGGTGTGTGCGCCCGAGGGGCTGACATGGAGTTGCCACGGTCCCGCATTACACTCCGCGGGATCGGCTCTTGCGCCCCTCGGCAGTGAACGGACACCTCATGGACCTCGGAGTCCTCCTCCTGCGCCTTGTCATTGGCGCACTTCTCGTCGGCCACGGCACCCAGAAGCTCTTCGGCTGGTTCGGAGGGTCGGGCCTCACCGGCACCGCCAAGTTCTTCGAAGCGGTCGGCTTCCGGCCCGGCCGCCCCAACGCGATCGTCGCGGGTCTGTCCGAGTGCGGCGCCGGCCTCCTGATCGCGTTGGGCCTGCTCACCCCGCTCGGCGGCGCCATGGCCGCGGGCACGCTCATCGTCGCCGGCTCAGTCAACGCCAAGAAGGGCCTGTGGGCCACCAACGGCGGCTACGAACTCCCACTGGTGTATGCCGTCATCGGCGCCTGTCTCGCGTTCATCGGACCCGGCGCCTACTCCCTCGACCAGGCCCTCGGCTTGACCAGCCGGTGGGGAGTTGCCAGCGGGCTCGTCGCACTCGTCCTCGCCGTCGTGGGCTCCGGCGGGTTCCTCGCCGTGTCCCGCCGCCGCCCGGCCTGATCAGGCAGAGACCATGTCCGACGTCACCGTGAGCAACAACCCGGATGGAGTGCCGACCTCAACCGCGCCAGACTGATCCGATGGACAGTCCGCGCGCGGCATACGACATCGTCGTTCTCGGCGGCGGACCGGTGGGTGAAAACCTCGCTCAAAACGCCACGGAGAGTAGCCAACTCAGCGCGGTGATTGTCGAGCGCGAGCTCGTCGGCGGCGGGTGCTCCTACTACGCCTGTATGCCGAGCAAGGCCCTGCTGCGACGGCGACGACGCTCAGCCCGACTCCGACTACCGCACTGGCCGCCCCGAGGGGCCACCTTGGCTGAGCACCGACCCCCTGAGCCCCTGGCCCGGCGGGTCAGCTTATGTGTGGTCAAACGGGGGCCAGGGACCGCGTTCCACCACACCCTAAGCAGCCTGCATGTGACGGATCGGCACGCCGGGTCAGCGTTTGGCGAGCGCGGACTCGACCCACCGGTGCATCACCGGGCCGGGCTGCGCTCCAACGGTGGTGTCGATGACGGCACCCCGGTCCAGGAGCACCAGCATCGGGATGCTCGTCGCGGCAAAGCGTTGAGCAGTGCGCGGCGAGTCATCGACGTTGACCTTGACGACCTTCAGCTTGCCGGCGAAGTCTCGGCTCAGCCGCTCGACGACCGGCGCGACCTGGCGGCATGGGCCGCACCACGGCGCCCACAGGTCAAGCAGGACGACCTGCGTGGTGTCGACCGCCGCGTCGAAGTCGGTGTCATCGGCCGAGACCAGATAGGGCAGATCGGCCGAGCAGACGGCACACCGCAGCCGGCCCTTCGCGGCCACGGGCACGCGGTTCTTCTTGCCGCAGGAGGGGCACGCGACGATCGAGCTAGCCATGCTGATCAGCCTTCCCTAGACGGAGTCCTGTCAGGGTAGCCAAGGCCCTATCGCCGGATGGGCTGCTGCAACTCGGTCACCCAGTCGGA
>DAOLRO010000235.1:0-4167 GCA_035418665.1 Phycicoccus sp. | reverse complement strand
TGCCGGGGCTCGCCATCCCCGACAGGTCACCCTTGATGTCGGCCAGGAAGACCGGGACACCCTGCTCGACGAGCTGCTCGGCCATGAGCTGGAGGGTCTTGGTCTTCCCGGTGCCGGTGGCGCCGGCGACGAGGCCGTGCCGGTTGATCACCGAGAGGGGGATCTTGACCTTGGCGTCCTTGTAGGCCGTGGTGTCGAGGACTGCGGCTCCGAACTCGAGCGCTGGGCCGTTGAAGGCGTAGCCCGCAGCGATCTCGGCGATCTGGGGCGGCAGGGTGGATGCGGAGGGGGTGGTCGCGTCGGTCACGAGCCCAAATCTAGCGGCCCACTAGAGTGGCAGTCGTGATCTTCAAGGCCGTTGGCGACTCGCGCCCCTACCCCGATCACGGGCTGACTGCGCGCCAGTGGACGGACGTGCCTCCGCGACTGGTCCGGCTCGTCGACCTCATCACGACCAAGCGCACCCTCGACCTGCAGATGCTGCTGTCCGAGGACTCCACCTTCTACGGCGACCTGTTCGCCCATGTCGTCGAGTACGAGAACGAGCTCTACCTCGAGGACGGCCTGCATCGAGCCCTCCGTGCGGCCCTGCACCAGCGCCCCACCCTGCACGCGCGCGTCCTGGTGGTCTCGTGAGCCGTTACGACGACGGTCGCGGTGGGTACGAGCAGGACGCCGACACGGCATACGGGGATGAGCCGGACTACGACGTCCATCACCTCGCCGTGGAGTCGTCCTCGTCCATCGCGGCGCGTCGGCGCCGCCGCAAGTCGCTGATCACCCTCGCCGTCCTCTTGCTGGGCCTCTTCTTCGCCTTCTGGTGGGCGTATTCCTACTACAAGGCCTCGGACGCTGGCGCGGACAAGCCAGGCACGTCCGCATCGGCTGCCCCGACCTGCCAGCCGGTGGACCCGGCGGCGGTGACCCCGGCGCAGGTCACCATCAACGTGCTCAATGCGACCAAGCGAGCTGGCCTTGCCGGGTCGGTGTCCAAGGAACTCGCAGCCCAGGGATATGTCCTCGGGAAGGTCGCCAATGACACGGCCGGACGCACGATCAGCGCCCCGGCCGAAGTGCGCTTCGGACCCACGGGCAAAGCATCCGCCGATCTGGTCATGAAGTCGATCGGGGACGGCGTCGTGCCCGTCGAGGACACGCGTGCCGATGCCACGGTCGATGTGGCTCTGGGTGAGGGATTCAGCGCGATTGTCGCCCTGCCCAGCGCAAGCCCGAGTTCGAGCCTGCCGGCCTGCGCACCGAGCGCAAGCCCCTCTCCGTCGACGTCGTGACCGCCCGCAAGGCACGCCGCGTCTCGCTCGCTCCGGACGCCACGACGAGTGAGGCCTTCCTCTCGATCACCGCTGAGTGCACGGAGCATTGGCGCGCCAATGTGGCCGGAGTGCGTGAGGACCGGGACGTCGAGTCCTTGCACCAATTGCGGGTGGGTGTGCGGCGCTTCCGCTCGGCCCTGTCCCTCTTCGCCCGCCCGCTCGATGATCCGCAACTGCGTTGGCTCAACGACGAACTGCGCGAGTGTGCGTTGCCGTTCGGCGCGGGACGCGACCTGGATGTATTTCTCGCCGGATCGCACACGGCGGGTCTTTCAGACGCCGAGCTGGCCCGACTGTCCGACCGTCGGGAGCAGGCCTACGACACGATCGCCCGGATTCTCGACTCGACCCAGTGGCAGGACGCCTGGCTGCTCGTCGACCGCTTTCGCGCCGCAGCCCCGTGGGGACTGGACCCTGACCCGCCAGCCGTGGAGACCGCCACCGACATCCTCGAGCGGCGTTGGCGACGGGTGGTCAAGCGCGGATCCACGCTGCGCACGCTGACCCCCACCGAGCGTCATCGCGTGCGGATCCAGGCCAAGAAACTGCGCTACGGCGCCCAATTCTTCGCTGATCTCTTTCCCAAGGGGCCACAGGCCGTGGGCACTCCGCCACTTCAGTTCGCCACAGGCATCGGGGAGTTGCAGGATGCCCTGGGCCAACTCAATGACACCTACACCGACGGGCACTTCCTCACCTCCCTCGGCCGGTCCGTCCCCGCGGTCGACGAGGTCGTCCTCCTGGAGCAGTCGATCGACGCCCACGCGCACGTCCTGCGCCTCCAACCCTTCTGGCGCGTCCCCTCTGATCGGAGCCGTTGATGTCCATCCCGTCCATCACCCGGCTCGGCTGGTTGCGCGCTCATCTCACCTGAGCCATCACCTCACCCTGCCCTTCTCTCAACGGGGTGAGTCGGTATGCCGTGAGGCGCACCTACCGTCGTCGGCAGGCAACTCCAACGGCGAGGAGGACTCAGGTCGATCACCGTCTAGGAGCGACGACGACGGATCCGCCACACCACCAGCGCGACCAGTGCGATCGCGAGGACGACGACGGCCGACCCCTCTCCGAACCACGTGGCGACCCTTTGATACGAATGCCCCGCAAGGAAGCCGATCGCGACCACTGTTGCGCCCCAAGCCAATCCACCAAGGGCGTTCCACGGCAGGAAGGTGGTGTAGCGCATCCGCGAGGTGCCGGCGAGGGCAGGCATGACGGCGCGAAAGAAGGCCGTCCAGCGGGCGAGGAAGACGGCCACGCCGCCGCGGTCGCGCAGGAACGCCTGGGCGTTGTCCAGTCGGTCGCGACGCTTGTCGAAGAAGCGATGGGCCATGATCGTCGTGCCCCACGCCCGGCCGCTCTCGTAGCCGACGCTGTCTCCGGCGATGGCGGCGACCACGACGATGAGGCCGGTCACCCAGACGTTGGTGTGGCCCATGCTGGCCGCCACCCCACCGAGCACCGCGACGGTCTCGCCCGGCACGACGAAGCCCACGAACAGGGCATCCTCGACGAAGACCACGAGCCCGACGATGAGGTAGACCAGCCATGCGGGCTGGTCGAGGATCCGGCTGAGGATGGAGTCCATGTCAGATCCCCTCTGCGGTGCCAAGCTCTCGTTCGAACGCCCGCTCGCGTCGGCGTCGGCGGACGTGCCAGACCACAAGGGCAACGACCACGATGTTGGCGACGATTGCGGTGGCTCCGCCCCCGAGCCACTTGGCTGCACGTTCGTAGCTCAGTCCGGCGAGGTAGCCCGCCGTGACCACGACGACGCCCCAGACGATCCCGCCCGCGGCATTCCAGATGAGGAAGGTCCGATAGGGCATCCGCGAGACCCCGGCCAACGCGGGCATGACGGCACGGAAGAAGGCCGTCCACCGACCCAGGAAGACGGCGGAACCGCCACGCTCGCGGAGGAAGGTCTGGGCTCGGTCGAGTTGATGGCGGCGCTTGTCGAGAAGGTGGTGGGCGAGGACTCGTGTGCCCCAGATCTTGCCCACCTCATAGCCGACGCTGTCGCCGACGATGGCGGCGATGACCACGAGCAGGACCATGGCCGTCACGTCGGTGCGACCCAAGAAGGCCGACACCCCGCCGAGGATCGCCACCGTCTCCCCCGGCACGACGAACCCGACGAAGATCGCGTCCTCCACGAAGACGATCACGCCCACGACGAGATGGATCAGCCACGCCGGCTGGTCGAGGATCTGGCGCAGGAACTCGTCCACGAGGACCAAGTGTGCGGGATCAAGGTCAGGTCGAGTATGTGCGGGTCCGGCATGACCGGGGTGTTACCCGGTGTTCATGGGGACGCACTACGGTCGGGACATGACGAACATCGATGAGGCCCGCGCCTCTCAGGACCGTGGCCAGCAACTCCTCGACCAGGTGGTCGCCGACCAGAGGCAGTTCGAGGAGTTCCTCGTCTGGCTCTCGGATGCCAGCACCCGCGCCGACGAACTCGCCGACTACTACGCCGGGCAGGGCCAGATCGACACCGAGACGATCCTCGCCGCCGACCCCGAGGCGGTCACACCTCCGGTCGCCAATGAGGACGCAGCGTGGGAGGCCCTCGCCAACCACGAGGATGGCCTGCTGCGACTGCTTCGCATCGTGACCCGCGAGCTGACCTCCGGGCTCGATCACGTGGACGCGGACGACGATGAGGACGACTCCGAAGAGGAGTGACTCAGGACCACGCGAAACTCCCCGGCGCCCAATGGGTTCCGGGGAGTTTCGGTTGGCGGTGGCGGTGGGATTTGAACCCACGGTGGAGTCACCCCCACACACGCTTTCGAGGCGTGCTCCTTTGGCCGCTCGGACACGCCACCGT
>DAOLRO010000234.1:0-4271 GCA_035418665.1 Phycicoccus sp. | reverse complement strand
CAGCAGCCCGAGCGCGACCACGCCCCCGGCCATCCCGGCGTTCTGGAGCAGCCGCCCCGGCAGACGCGGCCAGTCCCGATGGTTCAACCACGAGATCCCCCACCAGGGCAGCCGGCACAAGAACCACACGGTGACCACCCCAGCGGCGTACAAACGAGGCCGCTGCACCAAGGGAGCAGCCCCCAGCAAGGCAAAGATCACCGGCACGATCCAGTGATAGTGATGCACCCACGCCACCGGCGAGATGAGGCAGGCCATCAGCCCCACCGTGCCGACCTCGGCCACCGATTCACCCGCCACGAAGAAGCGACGCGCCAACCAGAAGCCCACGACCCCGACACCCAACGCCAACGCCAACCAGAGCACCGTCCCCGCGGTCCCCGACGGACCGATTCGCAACAGCACCCCTCGGATCGCCTGGTTGGCCGTGCCGGCATTCGGCCCCAACCGCGCCGGGTCCTGCAGCGCACCGCCCCAGAAGGCAAAAGACGCCTGGGGCAACACGATCCACGTCCCCACCGTGCACGCGACCGCGGTGCCCACCGCCGTCGCCGCCTCCTTCCAGCGGCGACACACCAGGTAGTGCACGACGAAGACTCCGGGCGTCAGTTTGATCGCCATCGCGATCCCCACGAGCACCCCGGGCGGGATCCGCCGCACCAGCCCCGGTCGCGGCCGTCGCAGATCGAGCAGACACAGCAACACGAGAAAGGCGTTGACCTGACCGAAGCGGATCCCGTCATTGACCGGATGCAGCCAGATCATCGGCGCCGTCAGCAGGGCCAAGCCAACAGCTCGCCACCACACCGGCACCCGCTCGAGAAGCTGCCACCCGGCATACCAGACAATGGCCGTCGTGGCCGCCACCTGGGCGAACGTCCACACCCAACCCGCAGCCCCAAAAGGCATGAGCGCCAACGGAAGTGCGAGCAGACCGGCAAACGGCGGATAGGTGAAGGGCAGCAGTTGCGGCGCCTCGGTCATCGCCTCGTAGATCGGCCGTCCGGTGAGGATCGACTCCCCCGCCTGCCGATAGACCTCGACGTCGACCTGCCATTGGTCGAGCGGCCAGAAGACGAGATAGCGCAGGATCGCTGGCGTCGCGGCGAGCAGCACGAGCACGGCCGCGAGCGCCACCCGCTGCCAGGGCGCCCGCCGCTCGAGCCATCCACCCATGGTCGCGATCGCCTTCACGCTCTCCTCACGCTTCCCTCACTCCGTCATTGTCGGTGTATGCCGGGTGGTTCCGTAGCCTTGGGGGGTGCCTCGCCGTTTGCTCGCCCTCATCGGGCTCGCGATCTCTCTCGCCGTCGGCGGATTGGCGGCCGGCGCACGAGCAGGTATGCCGGGTGCCGCCTCCGTGGGCACCCTCCCCACCGGAGCGACCGTCATCGTCGGCACCGGCGGCCTCTCGTGGGGTGATGTCTCCGAGAAGGCCACCCCGAACCTCTGGGCGCTCCTCCGCAACGGCAGCGGTGGATCGCTGTCGATCCGGTCGATCCACACCAACACCTGCCCGATTGACGGCTGGTTGGGACTGTCGGCGGGTGCTCGGGCTGGAGTGAGTCGAGGGGGCAGCGCCGTCCAGACACCCTGCGCCGACCTCCCGACGCCTCCCACGCCCTCCGCGGACCCGACGACCCTCGATCTGCCTGCACCGATCACCGTCCCGGGATGGGCGGCGTATCTCGCGGACGCCAAGGCCACGAAGTTCGACGCCACCTTGGGCACGCTGGGTGACTCGGCGGCCAAGGGTGGCCAGTGCATCCGCGCCGTCGGCCCCGGGGCGGCACTGGCCGCGGCCCGCTCGGACGGCACGGTCGACCATTGGACCGCCTTCGACCCGAGCACCGTGCTCGAGCAGGTCAACGCCTGCCCCCTCTCGATCGTCGACGTCGGCAGCCTGCGCGACGACGTGGCTCCCGGCGAGACCCGCCCCACCGCGAGCCGAGCCGAACAGATCACCGCCATCGACACCCGGATCGGCGAGGTTGTGGCGGCTGCTCCCGGGGGTGCCGACGTCGTCGTGGCGAGTCTGGCCGACGCGGGCATGGCCGAGCGGTTGCGCCTCGTCGTCGCCAAGGGCCCACACTTCGGTCCGGGCGAGATCGACTCGCCCTCGACCAAGCAGCCGGGTCTGGCCCAGGCGCAGGACCTGACGGTGACGGCCCTGAGCCTGCAAGGACTCCAGGTGCCGGACGCGCTCGGCGGTGCACCCTTGTCCTTCGCCGAGGCCGACGGCAACTCCGATGCCCTCGCAGCTCTTCGCCTGCAGCACCTCGTCGACTACGACCAGGCCAGTCACGAGGTGCATGCCCTGGTGCCGCCCTTCTTCAACGCCTTTGCCTACGGGCAACTCGTCGCCTACCTGCTCGTCCTGCTGGTCTGGCGGGGCAAGATCGGCTCCGAGGACTCGCGCCTCCGGACCCTGGGCTGGGTGCGCACCCTCGCCGTCGGCGCCGCCTCGGTCCCGGCCGCGACCTTCCTCGCGAACCTCCTGCCCTGGTGGCGCTTCTCCATCCCGATGCTGTCGGTTGTCGCGTCCGTCGGCTTCTTCGTCGTCCTCATCGCCGGGCTCGCCTTGATCGGACCGTGGGGCAGGACCACCTGGGGTCCGATGCTCGTCGTCTCCGGCCTGACCATGGGTGTCCTCGCGGCCGACATCATGACCGGATCCCGGCTCCAGCTCTCGTCCCTCATGGGCTTGCAGCCCGTCGTGGCCGGGCGCTTCTACGGCATGGGCAACGTGACCTTCGCGATCTTCGTGACCGCTGCCCTCTTGCTCGCCACCGCCCTGTCCAGCCTCATCGTGCGGGCCGGGAGCACGCGCTTGGCAGCGATCGTCGCCGCCCTCGTGGGTGCCTTCGCGGTCCTCGTGGACGGAGCACCCTTCTGGGGCGCGGACGGCGGTGGCCCTCCTGCTGCGATTCCCGGGTTCGCCTTTCTCGTCCTGTCGATCCTCGGTGTGGCCATGACGTGGAAGCGCATCATGGCGATCGGATTGGCTTGTGTCGCACTGTTCTTCGCTGTCGGCTTCCTCGACTGGTTGCGCCCCGCCGCTAGCCGCACCCACCTCGGCCGCTTCATTCAGGCGATCATCGATGGGGGCGCCTGGGACATCGTCGTGCGCAAGGGCCAGCAGAACCTCTCCATCCTGCTCGGCAATGCACCGCTCACCTTGCTCGTCCCTGCAGCACTCCTCTTCGTCGCCTACGTCCTCGCCCGACCCACCTCATGGGGCGCCCGGGCGCTCCAGCGGTCGTTCACCAACCTGCCGACCCTGCGCGCCGGCCTGATCGCGCTCGTCATCACCCTGACGATCGGCTTCCTCATCAACGACTCCGGCACCGCGATCCCGGCGGTCGGCGCGACCGTTGCCGTGCCGCTCATAGTCTCCGTCGTGGTCAGGACCCTGGCCGAGCAGGCTCGGACGAGCGCCCCGACCCGACGCGAGCGGCTCCGGGCCTGACCAGGAGCCACATGGCGGCGATCCAGAGCACGAGTTGCAGCCACGGCGCCACCTCCTTGCGGAAGCCCAAGGTGACCGTCTCCACCTCCGGGGTCATCCCCAGGACCCGCCCCGGCACATAGGCCGCCGCCATGATCCCCAACCGCGCGAGCAGGACACCGTCGAGGACGCCGGGCGCGACGGCCGGCAGTGCAGACCAGGCCAGCAGGTCGTACCACGGGAGCGTGTAGGGCGCGGAGAGACTGTATGCCGTGGCCAAGGCCGCGGTCGTCACCAGGACCGCGGTGGCCGGGTTGCGGTCGACCGCCCGCACCCGGCGCAGGATGATCGCAGCGAGAACGATCGCCAGGACCATGGCGCCGACCGAGATGAGGGAACGTGTCGTCCCTCCGCCGAGGGGCTCCCCGAGCCAGCCGAGGAGGAGACGCCACGGCGAGGCCAGGCTGACCGATGACCGGGCCCGGGCGAGTTGGTCGTAGACGTGCGGCCCGGTCCACGCGTGGAGGAGGGCGAGCGTCGGTAGGACGCCGAGAAGCAGCCAGCCGATCCGGGTGGTGCAGCCGGGCAACGTCAGGCGGCTTCGTGACGGGGGCGACGGGGGCAACCCGTGACCCGTCGTGTCGGCATCCAGCCGGGGCGGACCCGTCTGGCCCGCATCCGCCTGGCCCGCATCCGGCTGGCCCCCACCCGTCGGTCTCGGCATCACCCAGGTGAGCACCATGGCGACGCCGATCACGGCATACGTGAATTTCGATCCGGCCGCCAAGCCGGTGAAGACGCCAGCGGCCACGATCCCGACCGG
>DAOLRO010000233.1:0-4344 GCA_035418665.1 Phycicoccus sp. | reverse complement strand
TCGAGGCTCTGCAAGCGGGCCTTGACCGTGACGACGACGAAGCTGATGCAGAACATGATGTGCGCGATGACGATCGTCCAGAAGCCAAGGCGCAGACCGACATTGGAGAAGCCCTGCACGAAGATCGTCAGGAGACTCGCGCCCAGGACGATCTCCGGCGTGGCCATCGGCACGAAGACCAGGACGTTGCCGGCCGTCCGCCCCTTGAACTGGTGGCGCACGAGAGCAAAGGCGAGCAGGGTCCCCAGCACGACGGCCGCCAGGGTCGAGATGACACCAATCTGCAGGCTGGTGCCGAGGGACTCACAGACCCCCGGAGCGCCACAGGGGTTGGCCCAGTGCTTGAGCGTCGGGCTGCCGTTGGGGTTCCAGGCGATGTTGGACTTGCGGTAGTTGTTGAAGGAGAAGATGAAGACGTAAAGAACCGGCAGGAAGAGGTAGAAGAGCACCAGCACGGCCGCGATGATCGCGAAGCGATTCGCCAACCAGGTCGTGATCCGTTTGCCGGTCGAGGGCCGGTATGCCGTGGTGCCGGTTGTCGTGCGTCGCGCGTCGGGCGTTGTGGCGCTCACAGGAGTTCCTCCGTCCCGAACTTGCGGACGTAGACGAAGACCAGCGCGAGGATGATCGCCATCAGGGTGAAGGAGAGGGCAGCAGCCGTCGGATAGCCGCCGAGGACCTTGAAGAACTGGCTCTCGATGACGTTTCCGATCATCTTGGTGTTGTCCGAGCCGAGGAGTTCGGCGTTGACGTAGTCGCCGGCCGCGGGGATGAAGGTGAGGAGAGTGCCCGCCAGGACCCCCGGCATACTCATCGGCAAGGTCACCGTCCGGAAGGTGGTGAACCCGTTGGCGTAGAGGTCACCGCCCGCCTCGATGATCCGGTGGTCGGCCCGCTCGAGCGAGGCGTAGATGGGCAACACCATGAAGGGCAGGAAGTTGTAGGTGAGGCCCGCGACGACCGCCATCCAGGTCTCGGTGATTCGGCCCCCCGGCAACAGGTGCAGGGTATTGAGGACCGTCGCGACCGGCCCGTTGTCGGCGAGGATCTGCCGCCACGCGACGGTGCGCAGGATGAAGGACGTGAAGAAGGGTGCGATGACGAGGATCATCATCACCCCGCGCCACCGACCGGCCTTGAAGGCCATCGCGTAGGCCAGCGGATAGGCCAGGCAGAAGGCGAAGAAGGTGGCCAGACCGGCGAAGAGCAGGGACCGGCCGAAGTGCGGACCGAACTGGGTGAGAGCGGTCCAGTAGTTGCCGAAATTCAGGTCGCGGTAGTAGTAGCCGGGGTAGCCGGGGAACTGCGACTGCAGGCTCACCGTGAAGAGCTGGACGAGCGGTACGACGAAGAAGACGAGCAGCCAGAGTGCTCCCGGGAGGAGCAGCAGGTAGGCGAGTTTGCTCTTCTTCGTCGGCTCCGGCAGGGGTGTCGTGGTGCCTCCACCCCCGGCGCCGACATGGGCCAGGGCACTCACGTCAGCTCTCCTCGCCTGCCGACAAGGTGGGCGAGGTGCCCTCGGGGGTCGACACGGAGGGTCCGGCCTTGATCACGTCGTCGTCGACCGGAACCCCGAAGGCGTGCGCCGACTGCCAGGTCAGCCAGACCTCGTCGCCGGGACGCAGGTCGATCGGCTCGACATCGAGGTTCTGCTCGTAGGTGGACCAGATCGCACCACTGGGGACCTCGACGAGGTATTGGGTGGCGACCCCGATGAAGGAGACGTCGCGCACGATGCCCCGCACGTCGTCGCCCACGCCGTCGGGCTGCTCGCGGCGCACCCGCACCTTCTCGGGTCGCACCCCGAAGATGACCTCGCCCGACTGCACGGCGGACCGGTCCTTGGGGATCTTGACCCGGGAGCCTTGGACCTCAGCGATGAGTCGGTCGCCGTCGGTGCCGACGATCTGACCCCGACCCAGGTTGGACTGGCCGACGAAGTTGGCGACGAAGGCCGTCTGGGGAAGGTCGTAGAGGGCTTCGGGCGCACCCATCTGCTCGATGCGCCCGTGATTCATGACCGCGACCGTGTCGGCCATGGTCATGGCCTCCTCCTGGTCGTGGGTGACATGGATGAAGGTGAGCCCGACCTCGGTCTGGATCCGCTTGAGCTCGACCTGCATCTGCCGCCGGAGCTTGAGGTCGAGCGCGCCGAGAGGCTCATCGAGAAGCAGCACCTCGGGACGGTTGACGAGCGCACGGGCCACGGCGACGCGCTGCTGCTGGCCACCGGAGAGTTGCGCGGGCTTGCGACCGGCCAGGTGCGGGAGCTGGACCAACTCGAGCGCGTCGTCGGCCAATTGGAGGGCGTCCTTGAGGCCGCGACGCTTGGGGCCGAAGGCGACGTTGTCCCGCACGGTCAGGTGAGGGAAGAGGGCATAGCTCTGGAAGACGGTGTTGACCGGCCGCTCATAGGGGCGCGATCCGGTGAGGTCGGTGTCCCCGATGAACAGGCGGCCTGATGTGGGCTGCTCGAGACCGGCCACCATCCGAAGGGTCGTCGTCTTTCCGCAGCCCGACGGCCCGAGCAGGGCGAAGAAGGACCCGCGGGGGACAACCAACGACAGGTCGTCGACTGCGGTGAAATCGGCGAAGGACTTGGTCACGTTGTGCAGGCGCAGGTCACCCTGCGCCTCCCGGAAGCCACTGTTGCGCGCCATCAGTTGCCCATCACTTTCTGCCAGATGGCGCTGTATTCGGCGTCCTGCTCGGCTGAGAGCGCGACGAACCCCTTGATGTTGTGGTCGGCGATGTAGGCCTCGTCCGGGAAGATGAACGGGCTCGACGCGAGGTCGGGGTCGCTCTTCTCCATGACCTCCTTGGCGCCCATGACCGGACTGACGTAGTTGACCCACGCCGCCACCTCAGCGGCGACCTCCGGCTGGTAGTAGTAATTCATCAACTCCATGGCGTTGCGCCGGTGAGGTGAGGTGATGGGGACCATGAGGTTGTCGCTCCAGAGCGTGCCCCCGGACTCGGGGATGACGAACTCCCACTCGTCATCCTCGGTCTCGGCCCGGAGGATGAACAGGTCACCACTCCAGACAATGCCGGCGATCGCATTACCGGACTTCAGGTCCTCCATGTAGGAGTTGCCCTTGATGCGACGGATGTTGCCATCGGACATCCGCTTCTCGACCTCCGCGACGGCCTTCTCGAAGACCGGCTTGTCGATGGGTTTCGAGATGTCGACGCCCTGCTGAAGCAGGATGCAGCCGAGGGTGTCGCGGAACTCGCTGAGCACCGTCACCTTGCCCTTGAGGTCGTCGGCCCAGAGGTCGTCGAGGCTCTTGAGCTCCCGGCCGACCTTGCCCTTGTGGTAGCCGATGCCGGCGAAGCCGCTCTGCCAGGTGAGCGAGTAGTTGCGCCCCGGGTCGAAACTGACCTCCTTGAGCGGCTCGAGCAGGTTGCTGGCATTGGGCATCCGGATCATCTCGAGCGGCTGGCACAGTTGCTCACGGATGACGCGGAGTGCCATCCAGTCGGTGAACGTGAAGATGTCCCGCCCGATGTCCTGGCCCGCGATGAGCTGGGGGCGCACCTTGTTGAAGTAGGAGTCGTTGTCCTCGATGTCCTCGGTGTAGGTCGCCTTGATGCCCGACTCCGCGCTGAAGGCCTCGAGCGAGGGGTAGGTCTTGCCCGACTCGTCCATGTCCAGATAGGCGGTCCAGTTGGCCCACCGCACGATCTTGTCGGTCGCCGACAGATCCTCGGGGAGTTTGAGGGCCGCTATTCCTCCCGCCGGAGGTGGTGGTGGAGCACACGCGGCGAGAGCCGCAGCCGCTCCACCGAGGGCGGCTGTCGACAACAGGGACCGCCGTGTCAGGTCGCTCTGTCGGGCGGCCCTGATGAGGTCGCGAACCATGGGGTCGGCCGGGGGGCGTCGTGCTGGCATGCGTGCTCCTGCTGTGGTGGTGAAGGCTGCGTCTGCCGTGGGCCTGCCCCCCGCGGCTGAATCGGTGGTCAGCTCTCGATGTTGGCCATGACGTGCTTGATGCGGGTGTAGTCCTCGAAGCCGTACATGGAGAGGTCCTTGCCGTAGCCCGAGCGCTTGAAGCCACCATGCGGCATCTCCGCCACGATCGGGATGTGCGTGTTGATCCACACGCATCCGAAGTCGAGGGCAGCGCTCATCCGCATCGCTCGACCGAAGTCCTTGGTCCAGACGGAAGAAGCCAGGCCGTAGTCGACGCCGTTGGCCCAGGTGAGGGCCTCGTCCTCGTCACTGAACTGCTGGACCGTGATGACCGGGCCGAAGATCTCGTCCTGGATCTGCTCGTCGTCCTGCCGGAGTCCGGCCAGAACGGTCGGCTCGAGGAAGAAGCCGTCACCCATCGACGTGAT
>DAOLRO010000232.1:0-4368 GCA_035418665.1 Phycicoccus sp. | reverse complement strand
CCCAATGGCCGCATGCACCAGCGTCTGTGGATCGAGGAGAACGCCCCGAGTGGGGTCGAGGTCGACGACTTCCCGGTGGCCTTCGTCCCGGGCCGGCCCATCCCGACGGACTCGATCGATGCAGCTCTCGACGAGTTGGCCGCCTCGGTCCTGGCCGCCCATCCGGGCGTGCTCGAGTGCGCGGGGGTCGACCTGCTCCGCAGGGAGGTCCCGCGGCTGCGAACTGGTGGGTCGTTGGCCGCGCCCGGTAGCGGAGACGGCCGCTTCATCGAGGCGATCCGGTCATCCCTGCTCGCGATGGACGACTCCTATGTCGCCGTGCAGGGGCCGCCCGGGACGGGCAAGACCTATGTCGGCGCGCGGGTCATCAGGGACCTCGTCGTCGAGCAAGGCTGGACCGTGGGCGTGTGCGCCCAGTCCCATGCGGCGATCGAGAACGTCCTCGACGCGGTTGTTGCCGCTGGCGTCCCAGCCGCCCAGGTGGGCAAGGAGACCAAGCACACGGACGACCCGGCGTGGACTGCTCTGCCACGGGCCAATGACCTGGCAGCGTTCGCAGCCGAGCACGCCGGAGCGGGTCGCGGTTACGTCATCGGCGGGAGCGCCTGGGACCTCACCAACCTCAATCGAGTGGCCCGCGGACAGCTCGATCTGGTCGTCATCGACGAGGCCGGCCAGTTCTCCTTGGCCAAGACGCTCGCCATCTCAGTCGCCGGGTCACGGCTGCTGCTGCTCGGCGACCCGGCACAACTCCCTCAGGTCGTGCAGGGCACCCACGGCGAGCCGATCGACGAATCGGCCCTCGGTTGGCTGGCCAAGGGAGCACAGGTCCTGCCGTCCTCGCGGGGCTACTTCCTCGAGTCGACTTGGCGGATGCACCCAGCGCTCACGGAGGTGGTCTCGACCCTTTCGTATGCCGGGCAACTCGACTCGGTCGCCAAGGTCACCTCTGCCCGCGCCCTGTCCGGGATCGAACCGGGCCTCCACGTCCGCCTCGTCGATCACCACGACAACAAGCACTACTCCCCCGAGGAGGCAGCCGAGGTCGTGCGGATCGTCGAGGACCTGCTGGGTCGGACCTGGTCCGCGCCAGATGAGTCCGGGGCCCAGGCGAGTCGCCCGCTCACGCAGGCCGACATCATCGTGATCACCCCCTACAACGGCCAGGTCGGCACGGTGAAGGTGGCCCTGCAGGCGGCCGGGCACGGCGACGTCGCGGTGGGCACGGTCGACAAGTTCCAAGGTCGCGAGGCCGCCGTGGCCATCGTGTCGATGGCTGCGTCTGCTCACGGCGATGTGTCCAGGGGCATGGGCTTCCTCCTCGACCGTCACCGCCTCAATGTCGCCGTTTCACGCGGCAAGTACGCCGCCTACCTCGTGCGCTCCTCGGTGCTGACGGATTTCGCACCATCGAGTTCCAGTGAGCTCCTCGCGCTGGGAGCCTTCATCGGGCTGTGCGATCAGGCCGTGTCCACGGTCACGATCGGCCCCGGGACCTGACTCCGAACCCATGGCGATCCGCACGGCGGAACGATTCTTGGTGAAACGGCATACCTGCCTCTACGCTCTTGGGAGTTAGGTAAGCCTGACCTTCCTAAGAAGCCGAGGACCGCCGTGATCCTGTGCCATTGCAAGGTCGTCAACGACCGCGCGATCACGGCCGCCGTCGAGGCGGGCGCGACCACCCTCGCCGCCCTCTGCCAGACCACCGGGGCAGGGCAGAACTGCGGCGCCTGTGTGTGGTCGATCAAGGCGCTCCTCTGCGAGACTGACGTGAACCGTTCCGTCATCGTCCCGGAGGTCAGTGGTGCAACCGAAGAGTTCGCGCGTGGTGGAGTTGTTCAACGAGGCCTTGACCTTGGAGTTGACGATCGTCAACGCCTACTTCCTCAATGCCAGGATGTGTGACAACTGGGGACTCCCCAAGTTGGGCAAGGTCTTCTATGACCTCTCGATCGACGAGATGAAGGACGCGGACTCCCTCATCCAGCGAATCCTCCTGTTCGACGGTCACCCCAACGTCCAGCGCCTCGGCGCCATCCGCACCGGCGAGACGCCCGAGGAGATGCTGAAGATCGCGCTCGAGGGTGAGATCGCCGCGGTAGCCCAGTTCAACGCCGCGGCCAAGGAGTGTCACGAGCTCGGTGACCACGGCAGCGCCTCGGTGTTCGAGGAGATGGTCCTCGACGAGGAGCGCCACGTCGACTGGTTCGAGGCCCAGGTCGACCTCGTCGAGCGCGTCGGCTCGGCGCACTACCTGGCCCAGCAGATCGCGGCCGGCGAGGGTCCCTGACCGATCCAGAGCGGCGTCATGCGGACCGCGGAATCCTTCCCGCCCTCTGCATGACGCACCTTGACCCAAAGCAAAACGACCGACGGAGTCGGTCGTTTTCTTTGGTGGAGCTGAGGGGATTCGAACCCCTGGCCTTCTCATTGCGAACGAGACGCGCTACCAACTGCGCCACAGCCCCAAAGCAGGAAGAACGATAACACCGCGCGCCACCTGCACCGAAACCCGACTCCACCGCCTGCCACCGACGCGCGACCCGACCGACCGCAGCCAAACGATCGCGGCCAAGACGCCCGAGCGCTTGACGCGCCACGACATACACCCCTGCGTAGGCTCCGTTCATGACCGACCCAGCCGACATCCCCGAGTCCGCGCTCGTCGCGCCGGCGGATGACAACGTCACCTATGTCGTGACCGGTCACGAGGACACGGCGAAGTGGTCGGTGCCGCTCGGGGTGCGCACCGCCAGCGAGTGGGCCTGGCGGGCGATCGTCATCGCCGCCGCCATCGCGGGCGTGATCTGGATCCTCACCCAGATCTCCGAGATCGTGATCCCCGTCATCGTCGCCCTCCTCCTCGCGGCGCTCCTCACCCCCATTCACCGACGGCTCAAGCGCGTCATGCCGAGCGGCCTCGCCTCGACCCTCACCGTTCTGGGCACCTTGGCGCTGATCATCGGCGCATTGACCTTCGTGACGTCTCAGTTCGTCGACCAGTTCGACGACATCCGCAGTCAGGTCGGGCAGGGTTATGACCAGATCCGGGCCTGGATCATGGACACCTTCGGCGTGAACTCCACCAAGATCGACGACTGGATCGAGGCCGGTCGGGCACAGGCCACCAAGTCCTTCCAGGACATCGGGCCCCAGGCCGCGGCCGCGGGAGCAACCGCGGGGCACGCCATCGCCGGCTTCTTCGTCGCGATGTTCACCCTCTTCTTCTTCCTCCACGATGGCCGGACGATCTGGGGCTGGGTCGTCAGCCTCTTCCCGAGATCGGCCCGCGACAAGGTCGCCTCGAGCGGTGTCATCGCGTGGGGTCAGCTCTCGGCCTTCACCCGCGCGACCATCATGGTCGCCGCCGTCGACGCAATCGGCATCGGCGCCGTGGCGGGCATCCTCGGTGTCCCCTTCGCTTCCGGCGTGGCGATCCTGGTCTTCTTCGGCGCCTTCATCCCGGTCATCGGAGCCGCGATCTCGGGCGCCGTCGCGGTGTTGCTGGCACTGGTAGCGCTCGGACCGGTCAAGGCACTCATCATGCTGGCCGGGGTGATCGCGGTGCAGCAGATCGAGTCGCACCTCCTCCAGCCTCTTCTGCTCGGCCGGGCAGTCAAGGTGCACCCGCTCTCGGTCATCCTGGCCATAGCCGGCGGTGTGGTGGTCGCGGGGATCGTCGGCGCCCTGATCGCCGTGCCACTCGTCGCCGTCCTCAACGCCGTGGGTCATCACCTGCTCGATGACGAGGACACCCGCGATGCCGAGCAAGCGATCAACGACGCCGAACACTCCTCCGACAAGCCGGCCGAGGCGCGATTCTCCTGAGGGTTGAGTTCTCAGGGTGGCCCGAGTCCTCGACTTGGTCGATGCCACCAATTGCGTATGCCGTGCCGCCCGTCGCGTCGTGAGGGGCCGGTGCCGCTGTGGCCGGGGGGAGCCGGTATGCCGGTCAGCCAGCGGCGACGCGGCGCGCCGGGAATGCCTCGGGAAGGTCGTCGTCCCAGTCGGCGGCGACCGGGCTCAGACCGGTCATTGGGCGTGGTGTCGCCTGCCCGGCCGAGATCCGACCCGCCGGAGCCTGCACCATGGGCGTCTGGGGCTGGACTCGGGGGGCCTGCGCCTTCATCGTGTAGGTCGGCCGCGGCACGGGCACGGGGTCCCAGGTCAGCGGCAGGTCATCGTCGTCGACGAGCACAGCCCGCCGACCGGCAGCCGCCGCCGGCGATGTGCCGGCGCCGACACCAGCGTTCTCCAGCGCCGGAGTGGCTGTTGCTGCGGAGACGTCGAAGACGTGCTCCCGAGGATCGATTCGCGCCGCTGGCACGACATCCGCCTCGGCGCCCACCGCTGCTGGGGCACGAT
>DAOLRO010000231.1:2140-4379 GCA_035418665.1 Phycicoccus sp. | reverse complement strand
GGGGTGGGGGGGGGGGGGGGGGGGGGGGGGGGGGCGTCCTTGTTGACGTAGGCGGGCTCCGGGAAGCGCTGGACCTCGACTCCCTGCAGCGCCGGACCCATGTAGGCGGTCCAGACGCTCGCTGGGAGCGTGCCACCGGTGATCTCGCTGTAGCCGCCGACGTTCTGCATCTGCAGTTCTTCGCCGTTGGGGCCGGGGCGATAGATGCCGACGGCGGTGGCGAGTTGAGGCACGAAGGCGTTGAACCAGGCGGCCTTGTTGTCGGAGGTGGTGCCGGTCTTCCCGGCCACCGGGCGGCCGAGGGAGCGCGCGGTGCCGCCGCTGCCGTATTCGACGACGGCCTGCATGGCGTAGGCGGCGTCGGCCATCACGTCGGCGTCGATGACCTGCTTGACCTCGGGCTCGGCGGTGTAGTCGAAGGACCCGTCGATGCTCTTGGCGCTGCGGACGAAGTAGGGCGTGGCCTGCTTGCCGCCGGCCGCGATCGTCGCATATGCGCCGGCCATCTCGAGGACATGGACACTCGCGGTGCCGAAAACGTTGCCGTAGTTGGCCTCGATCTTGGACTTCACGCCCATCTGGGCTGCCGTGTCGGCGGTGAGTTTCGGGGTGGCCAGGATGTTGAGCTGGGCGTAGATCGTGTTGACCGAGTTCGCGGTGGCGGCGGGGACGTCGAGCATGCCGAAACTGCCGTTGCCGAAGTTCTGGACCCCACCCTGGCGGTTGAACTCCTTGTCCGAGGCGGGGTCACGGAACTCCGGGAAGTACTGCGGGCCCGCGCCGTTGTAGGTGTTGTTGAGGTTGACCTTGCCCGACTTGAGGGCTGCCACGAGGGTGAACGGCTTGAAGGTCGAGCCACCCTGCATCTTGGCGTCCGTCGCCGAGTTGAACTGCTCCTTGGCGTAGTCGGCGCCCCCGTAGAGGGCGACCACCGCTCCGTCGCCGGGGACGATCGAGGCGAGGCCGACCTTGAGGTCGGGGGCGTCCTTGGGCATGGTCTCCTGGACCGCCTTGACGGCCGCGTCCTGCTTGGGCTGCTCGATCGTGGAAACGATCTGGAGTCCGCCGCGGTCGATGTCCGCGTCGGTGAGCTTGAGCTTGTTCTTGAGTTCGCTCTTGATGAGCTGGACCAGGTAGCCGTTGGTGCCGGTCGCCGTCGGCGGGGACCACTCCTTGGGCATGGGCATGTTCATGGTCTTGCGCTGGGCGGCGTCGAGCCAGCCCTCGCTCACCATGCCGTCGAGGACGTAGGTCCACCGGGCCTGGAGGTTCTTGAGCTGGTCGGCGCCGAGTTGCGGGTCGTAGTAGGACGGGCCCCGGATGACGGAGGCGAGCACGGCGCTCTCCTCGACCGTGAGGTCCTTGGCGTCCTTGTCGAAGTAGGCCTTGGCCGCGGTTTGGATGCCGTAGGCACCGCGGCCGTAGTAGATCGTGTTGAGGTAGTTCTCGAGGATCTGGGACTTGCTCAGCTGCTGGTCGATCTTGATGGAGAGCAGGATCTCCTTGTACTTGCGGGTGAGGGTGCGGTCACTGGTCAAGAAGGTGTTCTTGACGTACTGCTGCGTGATCGTCGACCCACCCTGAGTCGCGCCTCCGCCCTTGATGGCAACCCAGACGGCGCGCGCCATGCCCTTGGGGCTGACGCCACTCTCCTTGTAGAACTCGCGGTTCTCGGCGGCGAGCATGGCCTCACCGACGTGGGCCGGGAGCTCGTCGATCTTGATGGACTCACGGTTGATCTGGGAGATGCGCTGGAGCTCGGTCTTGCCGTCGGCGTAGTAGACGATCGATGCCTGGGCCGTGGCGATGTCGTTGGGCTTGGGGAGCTGGATCGTTGCGTAGGAGATGCCGACGCCGATGAGAGCGAGGACCCCAATGGCCAGGCCGGTCCACAGCAGGCGCTTGAGCCAGCGGCGCTTCGGCTTCGGTCCCCGTCGGGCGGACCGACTCTGCGGCGGGCGGCCCCCGCGGCCGCTCGAACCGCCAGCCCGGGAGGGGCCGGGCGCGCTGGAGCGCGGGCGGGAGGGAGGCGTGGACTGTCGGCTCATGGGGACTTCCGTGCAGGGGATGGGCCTGGCGCAGCCCGTGGGCCTTCAAGTATGACCACGCTTGCTGTGTGGGCTCCAAAACGTGGCCGAGGAACCGAGGTATCTCCACCCTCTCTTCACAAACGTCTGCAGTTGCCCCCCACCGGAGGGCATGGCAGTTGCCCCCCACCGGAGGGCATGGCAGTTGCCCC
>DAOLRO010000231.1:0-2040 GCA_035418665.1 Phycicoccus sp. | reverse complement strand
CCCCCACCGGAGGGCATGGCAGTTGCCCCCCACCGGAGGGCATGGCAGTTGCCCCCCACCGGAGGGCATGGCAGTTGCCCCGTCCTCGGGGGCAACTGCGGCGCCGGGCGGCTGGGCTGCCAGACTGCCGACTTCGTTCGACGACACGCTCGCGCCGGGCACACCCGATCCTTGTGCTCAGCGACCGCCCGACGATCGCGAGCGTGTCGTCGAACTCGTCTGTGGACAACTCGGAGATGCCCCTCGACATCGACACAGTGGGGGGATGGACCCCGCCGAGTTGGCCGTGCAGATGGAGCGCTGGGGATCGGTGGTGCCCAAGTCGCTCATCACCACTCACCTCGGTGCTCATCGCTTTCGAGAGGCAGTCCAGACTGGCGAGCTCGTCCGGCTCTCGAGAGGCCTTTACGCGATCCCCGAAACCGACGCGACCATCAAGACGGCCGGAGAGCTCCACGGCACGGTGATCCTGCTCAGCGCTGCACTCCACTGGGGTTGGGCGATCCAGAAGAAGCCGACCAGGCCGCAGATCGCCGTCGGGCTCGGTCGCAAGGTGCCCGTGACGGTGAGGCGCCGGATCGACATCCGCTGGCGTCACATGCCGACCAAAGACCGGTGGGACTGGGTCACCACGCCCAACCGAACCGTCCTCGACTGTGCTGCCCTGCTGCCTTTCGACGAAGCACTGTGCGTGGCTGACTCAGCTCTTCGCTCCGGTCGAGTCAGCATCGACGGCCTGCTGGGGCGAGTGCCAGGACTACCGCGACAACACCGCCGTCGGGTGGAGAACGTGATCCGGTCCGCCGACGGGCTGGCGGCCAATCCCTTCGAGTCCACACTGCGCGCCCTGTGCCTCGACGTCGGGCTGAAGGCCACACCGCAGGTCTCGATCTCTGACCACCGGGGCTTCGTGGGGCGCGTGGATCTCGCCGAGGAGCAGTTGCGCCTGGTCCTTGAGGCCGACAGCCACGAGTTCCATACGACCAAGGACGCCTTCGCCAAGGACTGCTTCCGATACAGCCGCCTGACGCTGGCGGACTGGACGGTCTTGCGTTTCCCCTGGGGGCAGGTCATGCACGATCAGGAACAGGTCCGCTCCCTGCTCCGGGAGGGGGTGGCGCTCTGCGAGGCGAGGCTGGCCGCCGGACGGTGGCCTTCGACGACACGCTCGCGTTCGGCCTGACCGAGTCCGTGCTCAGGCGAGGGCCGATGTCCACGAGCGTGTCGTCCACCGACCAGCGCGGAGCTGCGAAACCTGACCATGAAGCAGACAAAGTCGAACTTTGTATGCTGTGAACCTCGCCTTCCGATTTCGGGGGGCCTCCCCCGAGAAGTCCGAGGTTGATCCATGGGTTCGATTCGTGTCGCCGTCGTCGGCGTCGGCAACTGCGCCAGTTCGCTCGTCCAGGGCGTCCACTACTACCGCGAGGCCGACCCCGCCCAGACGGTGCCCGGCCTCATGCACGTCACGTTCGGCCCGTATCACGTGCGCGATGTCGAGTTCGTCGCCGCCTTCGACGTCGACGACAAGAAGGTCGGCAAGGACCTCGCCGAGGCCATCAACGCCAGCGAGAACAACACGATCAGGATCTGCGAGGTACCCACCACGGGCATCACCGTCCAGCGCGGCCACACCCTCGACGGGCTCGGCAAGTACTACCGGATGACCATCGACGAGTCCGCGGCCGAGCCGGTCGACGTCGTGGCCGCCCTCAAGGAGGCCAAGGTCGACGTCCTGGTCTCCTACCTCCCCGTGGGCAGCGAAGAGGCCGACAAGTTCTACGCCCAGTGCGCGATCGACGCCGGCGTCGCCTTCGTCAACGCCCTCCCCGTCTTCATCGCCAGCGACCCCGAATGGGCGGCCAAGTTCGAGGAGGCGGGGGTCCCGATCATCGGCGACGACATCAAGTCCCAGGTTGGCGCGACGATCACCCACCGCGTGCTCGCCAAGCTCTTCGAGGACCGCGGCGTCCAGCTCGACCGGACCTACCAGCTCAACGTCGGCGGCAACATGGACTTCAAGAACATGCTCGAGCGCGA
>DAOLRO010000230.1:0-4387 GCA_035418665.1 Phycicoccus sp. | reverse complement strand
CGGTCTTCCGGATCGACCACTACCTGGGCAAGGAGACCGTCCAGAACCTGCTCGCCCTGCGCTTCGCCAACGAGCTCTTCGAGCCGGTCTGGAACGGCAACCACATCGACCATGTCCAGATCACGATGGCCGAGGACATCGGCATCGGCGGGCGCGCCGGCTACTACGACGGCATCGGTGCGGCGCGCGACGTCATCCAGAACCACCTCCTCCAGCTCCTCGCCCTGACCGCAATGGAAGAGCCGGTCTCCTTCCATGCCGACCACCTGCGCGCCGAGAAGGAGAAGGCCCTGTCCGCGGTCCGGCTGCCCAAGGACATCGGCAAGGGCACGGCGCGCGGCCAGTATGCCGCGGGGTGGCAGGGCGCCACGCCCGCCATCGGCTATCTCGAGGAGGATGGCGTCGCCAAGATGTCGACCACCGAGACGTATGCCGCGGTGAAGCTCACCGTGGACACGCGCCGTTGGGCGGGCGTCCCCTTCTATTTGCGCACCGGCAAGCGGCTCGGCAAGCGGGTCACCGAGATCGCGGTGGTGTTCAAGCCCGCGCCTCACCTCCCCTTCGACGACACGGCGACGGAGGAGTTGGGCCAGAACGCCGTCGTCATCCGGGTCCAGCCCGACGAGGGCGTGACGCTTCGTTTCGGGGCCAAGGTTCCCGGTGCCCAGATGGAGGTCCGCGACGTGACGATGGACTTCGGCTATGGGCGGGCGTTCACCGAGACCTCACCGGAGGCCTACGAGCGGCTCATCCTCGATGTTCTCCTGGGCGATCCGCCGCTCTTCCCCCGCCACGAGGAAGTCGAGCGATCCTGGGAGATCCTCGATCCCATCGAGGAGTACTGGGCACGCCAGAAGGGACGTCTGGACCAATATCAGGCGGGTGGCTGGGGACCGGCCTCGGCCGACGAACTCATGCGCCGCGACGGCCGAGAGTGGAGACTCCCATGATCATCGACCTGCCCGACACCACGACAACGGCAATCTCCAAGCGGCTGGTCGCCGCCCGTCAGGACGTCGGGTCGATGGCCCTGTCCCGAGTCCTCACGCTCATCATCGTCGTGGACGAGCAGGTGGCCGAGCAGGCGATTGCCACCGCGAACTCCGCGAGCAGGCAACACCCCTCACGGATCATCGTCGTCGTCCTGGGCAACAAGCGCTCGTCAGCTCGTCTCGACGGCCAGATCCGGGTCGGCGGTGACGCCGGCGCCAGCGAGGTCGTCGTGTGCCGCCTCTTCGGTCCGTTGGTCGATCACGGCCGCAGTGTCGTCACACCCTTGTTGCTCGCCGATTCGCCGATCGTCGTGTGGTGGCCCGCGGAGGCCCCCAAGAACCCCGGTGCTGATCCGATCGGCGAGATGGCCCAGCGACGCGTGACCGACTCCACGGAGGTGGGTGTCCAGCCACGGACGGCGCTGCGCCGTCTGGCCGAGTCCTACACCCCTGGCGACACCGATCTCGCGTGGAGCCGCATCACCCGCTGGCGTGGTCTCCTTGCGGCTGCCCTCGACCAGGCACCGTTCGAGCCCGTGCTGCGGGCCACCGTGACCGGGGCGCCCGACTCCCCCTCGGCCGACCTGCTCGCCGGGTGGTTGGCGTACCGGCTCAAGTGCCCCGTCGAGCTGGCCCGGTCTCGGAAGTCCAGCGGCGTGATCAGCGTGCGGCTCGTGCGGGCCAGCGGTCCGCTCGACCTCGTGCGACCGGAGGAGGGCAATGTCGCCACCTTGTGTCAGCCCGGGCAACCGAACCGCACCATCGCCCTGACCCACCGGACCGACGCAGAGTGCTTGGCGGACGAACTCCGTCGCCTGGATCCGGACGAGGTCTACGAGGATGCCCTCAGGCGGGGCCTGCCGACGGTCCATCACACACGAATGACCCAGAGCCGCGCGGTCAAGGAGGGCCTGGCGCCGAGCGTGGCCGAGGCGGAGAAGGTCGCGCGCAGCCTCAAGCGCCAAGCGCGTGCCATGGCCAGCAACTCCATGGTGACCGCCGCCTTGCCACCCAAGGCGGCGGCCTCGGAGGCGGGTGCGGTCAAGAAGGCGGCTCGCCGCAAGTTGGCTGCCGCCGACTGACCCCGACCGGCAAGCCGGATCAGGTGATGAGGCCGCGGTCGCGCAGGGCCTTGAGCGACTCCTCGAGAATGGCCGCGCCGTCCTCGTCGGAGCGCCGCTCCTTCACGTAGGCCAGGTGGGTCTTGTAGGGCTCGACGCGCACCGCCGCCGGAGGGTTGTCCTTGTCCGGACCCGCAGGCAGGCCGCACTTGGGGCAGTCCCATGCCTCAGGGAGGACCACGCCCTCCTCCTGGGCAAACGACGGGGTCGTCTCGTGCCCGTTGGCGCAGTAAAAACTCAGATACACGCGGGGTGCGACGTCACCGCGCTCAGCCTCGCCCATCGGACCTGCACCCACTCGACTGCCACGAATTGCGTTGCCACCGGCCATGGTGAAGTCAGATCCTCCTGAAGCGGTCCATCAGTGTCCGGCGCACGGCCGGGTCAGCGCTGTGATCCTCGCACGATCGTCAGAGGAAACGTTCGAGGACACCCAGACCGATGATCGAGGTCACCCACACGAGGGCGATGGCGATCGTGATCCGGTCGAGGTTGCGTTCGGCGACAGACGATCCGCCGAGCGAGCTAGACATGCCCCCGCCGAACATGTCGGACATGCCCCCGCCCTTGCCCTTGTGCATGAGGATGAGCAGGGTCAGGAAGAGGCCCCCGAGGACGAGGACGACCTGGAGGCCGATCCGGACGGCGTTCACGAGCATTCCTTGCGTTGAGGGATGCGAACGGCGACGAGCCGAACGCCGCGCCCCGACGAGCGGAGCGCGGCGTTCAGGATAACCCGTGCGGGTGTCAACTCGTTTGCAGGTGGTCCCGGAAGCGGCAGATGGCCGTGAACTCCTCCGGGTCGAGCGAGGCACCGCCCACGAGGGCGCCGTCGACGTCCTCCTTGGCCATGATGGCCGCGACATTGCTCGACTTGACCGAGCCGCCGTAGAGGATGCGTATGCCGTCCGCGAGGTCGCCGGAGTAGAGCTCGGCTACCTTGGTCCGGATGGCGGCGCACACCTCTTGGGCGTCCTCGGGCGTGGCGACCTCACCCGTGCCGATCGCCCAGATGGGCTCGTAGGCGATGACGATGCTCTTGGCCTGATCGGCGGGAAGCCCCGCGAGCCCGGCTTCGACCTGAGCCAACACGTGCTCGACCTGACGACCCTCCCTGCGGACATCGAGACCTTCACCGCAGCAGAAGATCGGGGTGACGCCGTGCTTGTACGCCGCCTTGATCTTTGCGTTGACGACCTCGTCGCTCTCGTGGTGGTACTCACGACGCTCGCTGTGCCCGACGGCGACATAGGTGCAGCCGAGCTTGGCGAGGAAGGCCCCGCTGATCTCACCGGTGTAGGCACCGGAGTCATGGACCGAGAGGTCTTGCGCCCCGAACTTCAGCTTGAGGCGGTCGCCGTCGACCAAGGTCTGGACGCTGCGGATGTCGGTGAAGGGCGGCAGGACTGCGACCTCGACCGCAGCGTGGTCGTGCTTGCCGTCCCGCAGGCTCCAGTCGAGCTTCTGGACCAGATGGGTGGCCTGCAGGTGGTCGAGGTTCATCTTCCAGTTCCCCGCCATGAGCGGGATGCGCGATGACATGTCGCGTGCCTTTCGTCAGAGTCTCTTGAGTTGGGTGCGTTGGGGTGGGCCCTGGCCCACCCCAACGCACCCAACTCGGAAGGGAGAGGGGTCTCAGCCTTCGAGGATGGTGATGCCGGGGAGTTCCTTGCCCTCGAGGTATTCGAGCGAGGCGCCGCCACCGGTGGAGATGTGGCCGAACTGGGTGTCCTCGAAGCCGAGCTGACGCACGGCTGCCGCGGAGTCACCGCCACCGACGACCGTCAGCGCACCGTTGGCCGTGGCCTCGACGAGCGCCTGCGCCACCGCCTTGGTGCCGGCCGCATACGGAGCCATCTCGAAGGCGCCCATCGGTCCGTTCCAGAAGACCGTCTTGGCGTCGACGAGCTTGCTCGCGTAAAGCTCGGCGGACTTCGGGCCGATGTCCAGGCCCATCATGTCGGCCGGGATCGCTTCCGCCGCGACGGTTTCGATGCGCGTGTCGGCCGAGAACTCGGCCCCACACACGATGTCGACAGGCAGCACGATCTCGACGCCGGACTCCTGCGCACGCGCGAGGTAGCCCTTGCACGCCTCGATGGAGTCGGCATCGAGCAGGCTCTTGCCGACCTCGTGACCCTGGGCCGCGAGGAAGGTGAAGAGCATGCCACCACCGATGAGGAGGCGGTCGGCCTTGCCGAGCAGGTTGTCGATGACGGCCAACTTGTCGGCGACCTTCGCGCCACCGAGCACCACGGCATACGGACGCTCGGG
>DAOLRO010000229.1:0-4391 GCA_035418665.1 Phycicoccus sp. | reverse complement strand
CCGAGGTCCATGTCGAAGCCGGCGTCACGCAGGGCGCGGATCTTGTCCTCCTCGCGCGCCTTGGTCTCGACGAACTCCTCGATGTCCGGGTGGTCGACATCGAGGACGACCATCTTCGCCGCGCGACGGGTCGCGCCACCGGACTTGATCGTGCCCGCGGACGCGTCAGCGCCCCGCATGAAGGAGACCGGACCGGACGCGGTGCCACCGGAGGAGAGCAGCTCTTTGGAGGAGCGGATGCGCGACAGGTTCAACCCCGCACCGGAGCCGCCCTTGAAGATGAAGCCCTCTTCCTTGTACCAGTTGAGGATCGAGTCCATCGAGTCGTCGACCGAGAGGATGAAGCAGGCGCTGACCTGCTGCGGGCTGGCCGTGCCGACGTTGAACCAGACGGGGCTGTTGAAGCTGAAGACCTGGTGCAGCAGGGCGTAGGTCAGCTCGTGCTCGAAGACCTCCGCGTCCTCATCGGTCGCGAAGTAGCCGAAGTCCTTGCCGGCCTTGACATAGGTCAGGACGACGCGGTCGATCAGCTGCTTGAGACCGGACTCGCGCTCCGGGGTCCCCACCGCGCCCCGGAAGTATTTGGTCGTCACGATCGTGCTCGCGTTGACGCTCCAGAAGTCAGGGAACTCCACCCCGCGCTGGTCGAAGATCGTCTCGCCCGTCTTCCAGTTCTGCTGGACGACGTCGCGCTTCTCCCAGGTCACCTCGTCGTAGGGGTGCACCCCCGGGGTCGTGTAGATGCGGCCAATGGTGATGCCGTTGCCCCCATTGCGCTTCACACCGTTCTTGGCACCTGCACGTGCGCCGGCGGTCTCCGTCATGTCGTTCCCTCTCCTGGTGACTTGCTTCTTCTTCAACTGGTTTCAAGCATGGTGATGACCACCGACAACGGGTGGGTCGTTCAGGTGCGTGGTGCGGGTTCCTCGGCCGTCGCGGGGTGCTCGGCCCGCAGCAGGGTGATCGCGGCCTCGAAGTCCTCGAGGCTGTCGAAGGCCTGGTAGACGCTGGCGAAGCGCAGGTAGGCGACCTCGTCGAGCTCGCGCAGCGGCTCGAGCACGGCCAACCCCACCTCGTGGGCATCGACCTCGGCCTGCCCGGCGCCACGGATCGTCTCCTCGACGCGCTGAGCGAGGATCGCGAGCTGGTCCTCGGAGACCGGTCGCCCCTGGCAGGCCTTGCGGACACCGACGAGGACCTTGGCCCGGCTGAACGGCTCGGTCGCGCCGGAGCGCTTGACGATGTTCAGGGCCGTGGTCTCCACGGTCGTGAAGCGCTTGCCGCACTCGGGGCACTGGCGGCGACGCCGGATGCTGGCGCCGTCATCCGCCGCTCGGGAGTCCATGACCCGGGAGTCGGTGTGACGGCAGAACGGGCAGTGCATGGTCTCTCCTCCCCCTTGAGTGGCGGTGCGTCTGTGTGCGTCTCGTGGTGCTGCGTGGTGCGTCGTGCGACTGCTGGTTGGGCCCGCTTGTGGACGGATCCGTGGACTACTTGTGCCATCCAGTGTCAACAACCTGTGCACAAGAGAACTTCCGTGTGCACAACATGTGGGTGAACTACATGCGTGTAACCACTAGATGTAGTGGCTATCTTGCGCCTGTGTGACCTGTGACGCAAGCCCTTGGGGAGATTGATTTCTCGGAGCTGCATTTGCGCAGGTCAGAGCGGGTGCGGCTGCGCAACGGGACCCGCGTGTCGGCGCGTCGGAGGCATACGGAAGGGTTTGGACACAACTTGTGGGACTGATGTGACTCCGGAACCACCACAACTTGTGGACTCAACGCCAAAGGGATGCCAGACGCGTGAGTGATCACGCGTCTGGCATCCCCTGAGGCGGAGGCCGACGGCTGGACTCAGCTGGTCGGGCCCTCCGCGCGCAGCTTGTCGACCTCACTCATGGCCTCCCGCAGGCGGCCGAGCCAGTCCTCGGTGTGCTCACCGACGAGGCGCACGCACCAGGCGAGCGCGTCGCTGCGGCTGCGGGCCACGCCGGCGTCGACGAGGGTGTCGAGGATCTGCCGCTCAGGCTGACGCAGGCGCGTCATGACCGGGGCGGCGACGTGGGTGAAGAGTTCCTGCGTCTCGCCCAGGCGCACTCCCCAACTCACCTTGCGGCCGTAGCGGTGCTCGGCCTCGCGGGCGATCTCGATCCGCGCATCCTTGGTCTGGCTGCGGAAGCGGCTGATGATGCCCTCCGCCTCCGGCCCGCTCGCCGGCTCCTCGTTGAGGGTGCCGATGACGAGGATCTCCTCGCGGTCGGTCGTGATGTCCGCGCTGGTGAACCACTCCTTGGGCAGTCGCCCGCTGAACCAGCTCTCCACGTCCTCGACGCTCGGCAGGTCACTGGTCTGCCAGCCGCCGGGACGTCCGAAGCCGCGCCCACGCGGGCCCCGCCCCATGCCCGGGCCGAAACCCTCGGGCCCTCCGGGGCCGCCATGTCCACGACCGCGGCCATGACCTCGAGGGCCGCCTGGCCCGCCGAACTCTGCACCCATCGCCTCGGCGATGGCCTCACCGAAGGCCCTGCGCTCTTCGCGCCCCGGGCCGCGTCGTCCACGCCCTCGCGGGGCGTCTTCTGGTGTCTGTTGGGATCGCATCGCGATCTCCTCTCCGTGTCTGGTGGGAAGAACTCTGTTCGTTCTTCACTTGCCGCCATTTCTTGATTACATGATTACATAACTGCACCTGCGCGACAAATGTTCCCTTCGCGGGTCACCTTTCGTGGTGCTCCGCTTGGATGGGCGTATGCCGTCCGCCTCCTCGCCCCGCCGCGTCACCCAGGCGTGGGTCCAGTCGCGTCGCTTCGCCACCCAGCGCCTCAGCTCGACTCCCCTGCCCTCGGCCACGGAAGCGGTCCGGCTGCTCACCTGCGTGCAGAGCCAGGACGCGCCGTTGGCGCACTGGTCGCTCGGCATGCGGATCAAGGACGAGTCGTATGCCGGGTCGCTGGCCGAGCAGGCGACCGGCACCTTTGTGAGGACGCACGTCCTGCGGCCGACGTGGCACTTCGTGGCGGCCGAGGATTTGCGCTGGATCCAGTCGCTGACCAGCGCGAAGGTCTTGTCGTCGATGGCCGGGCGGCACCGAGGTCTCGGGCTGACGAGTGCAGTGACGGACTCGGCGATGGCTGCGTTGTGCGAGATGCTCAAGGACCGAAATGCGTTGACGCGCAAACAGATCACGGCCGAGTTCGCTGAGCGCGGGCTGCCGTCGCAGGGTGAGCAGATGGCTCATCAACTGATCACCGCGGAGATGCACTCGGTCATCTGCAGCGGCCCACCGGCGGGCGCCGGGGGCAAGTCGTCCGGCAGCCCCGGCGCCCGCAGCGGTGGCCTGTCCAGGTCGTCCGGCAGTGCTGGCCCAACCCCCTCTGCCGAGCACACCTACGTCCTCGTCGACGAGGTCATCCCACTCGGGCCCTTCGACTCCCTGCCCGAGACCGATCGACCCGCCGCCATCGGCGAGCTCACCCACCGCTTCGTCGCTGGGCACGGACCGGTCGACGACCGGGACCTCAATCGGTGGTGCACGCTGACCCTCACCGAGATCCGGGCCGCCCTGACCGAACTCACCGACGCCGGCACCCTCGACACGGTCGTCCTCGACGGACGCACACTCTGGCTCGACCCCACGACCGCTGCGCGGACGACGAGGGCGGCCACGGCATACCTGCTGTCGACCTTCGACGAAGTGACGCTCACCTACCCCAGCGACGGGCCGCGACGGGCGACGCCTGACCACGACCGGACGCGACTGCTGTCGGAGGCGGGCGGTGGGACGACGCTGGTCGATGGCATCGACATCGGGGTGTGGAAGCGCAAGGTGGTCAAGGGCGCGGTGGAGGTACGGGTGTTGCCCGAGATCGACCTGACCCGAGCGCAGAAGTCCGCGATCGAGGAAGCGGCGGCGCGGCTGGGCAACTTCCTGGGGCTCGAGCCCCGATTGACCTTCTCCTGAGCCAGAATCAACGGCATGACGCGTTGGGAGACGCACCCACTGACGCCGGCACGGGTCGACGACTTCGCCGATGTCGTGAACCCGAACCGGCGCGCCACCCACTGCTGGTGCCTCTCGCACCGGATCAGCGCCAAGGACATCGAGGCACTCGGTGGCACGGGCACGGACCAACGCGAACAGGCGATGCGAGCGTTGGCGGCCAATCGGGACCGGCCGGGCGTCGTGACCTATGCGGACGGCATACCGGTGGGGTGGTGTTCGATCAGCCCGCGGACGGCGATCCCGCGCCTGGAGGCGAGCAAGCTGATCGGGCGGATCGATGACGTCGACGTGTGGAGCATCATCTGCGTCGTGGTGCGGTCGGGACATCGGCGTCAGGGTGTGACCGAGCACCTGATCAACGGGGCGTGTGACTACGCCGCGTCTCGGGG
>DAOLRO010000228.1:0-4393 GCA_035418665.1 Phycicoccus sp. | reverse complement strand
CGCAACAAGCTGCTCTTCATCCTGCCCGCAGCGCTCCTGCTGTCCCAGTTCCTGCCCGTCGCCCTCACTCCCCTGCTCATGCTCGGAGGCACCTACCTGTGTTTCGAGGGCGTCGAGAAGATCTGGGAGAAGGTGAGCGGTCACGCCGAGCACGAGGCGGCCGCCGCGCACGCCGAGGGTGAAGTCGCCGACGAGAAGGCCATCACCTCCGCCGCCATCCGCACGGACTTCATCCTCTCCGCCGAGATCATGGTCATCGCCCTCAACGAGGTCGCCGACCAGCCGATCGTCGCGCGGGCCGCCATCCTGATCGTGGTCGCTCTGGCGATCACCCTGCTCGTCTACGGCGTCGTCGCCCTCATCGTGAAGATGGACGATGCGGGCCTCGCGCTGGCCCAGAAGGGCAACGGCGCCATGGCCGCCTTGGGACGCGGCTTGGTCGCGGCCATGCCCAAGGTGCTCACAACACTGTCCACGGTCGGCATCGCCGCGATGATCTGGGTCGGCGGCCACATCCTCCTCGTCGGCCTGGACGACCTCGCCGGGACGCTGGGCTGGTCCTTCCTCGGCGCCCCCTATGAGTGGGTCCACCACGCCGAGGTCGCCGTCAAGGAAGCCACCGGTGCGCTCGGCGGCGTGCTGGGCTGGATCACGAACACCATCGGCTCCGCCCTCCTCGGCCTCATCGTGGGCTCCATCGTCGTCCTCGTCATGCATCTCATTCCCCGCAAGCAGTCGGCCGCCGCTGACGCTGTGGCCCACTGAGGATTTCGTATGCCGTCTGCTCGCGGAACGCTTCCCTGGTCACCTGCCGCTTCCCACCCCGACTTGCTCGCGACGCCCGTCGCAGCCGCCATTCTGGGCGTCCCCTCCGCTGAGGTGGCCGCCATCGATGACACGTTGGCGGACACCGCGGCCTTCTGCGAGGCCTACGACGTCGCGCCCGGGTCATCGGCCAACTGCGTGATCGTCGCCGGTCGGCGAGGCGAGGTCACAACCTATGCCGCGGTCATGGTGCTGGCCACCCACCGCGCCGATGTCAACGGAGTCGTGCGACGTCACCTGGACGTCCGCAAGATCTCCTTCGCGCCACGCGAAGAGGCGACGGGGCGCACTGACATGGAGTTCGGGGGCATCACTCCGGTGGGCTTGCCTGCGGATTGGCCGATCCTTGTCGACGCCGCTGTGCTCTCTGCCGGCCCGGTCGTCATCGGGTCCGGCTTGCGCCGGAGCAAATTGCTCGTCGATCCCTCGGAGTTGGCGTCCCTGCCCGGCGCCGAGGTCCTCGAACTCGCCTCCCCCACAACGTGATTGTCGGGTTTGCCCACTCGGCGTCAGCGGGAGAAGGCCGCGGTCCCTGTCGGGTCCAGGCCTGACCCCAACGCCAGATAGGTGGCCGCGAAGTCCGTGAGGCCGATGAGCGAGGCCAGTCGCACCAGCGGATGACCCTCGCGCGCGACTTCCTCGTGCAGGGTCACCCCAGCAGTGCGGGCACGTTCGGCCACGCTCTCGGCGACGTCACGTTGGCGAGCCTCCAAGGCGGGGTCACGGAGCAGGAGCAGTCCCAGATTCGGGCCCGGCGGGGCATCGAGATAGGGGTCAGCGAAGATGTCGTCCTGGGCGCTGCTCTCCCCCTCACCCGATGCTGGGTGACCTCCCGCCGCGCCGAAGGGGCCCTCGAGGCAGGCCACGACCTGAGCCGCTGCATCGGGTAGCCATCCATGCGTGGCCGGGACGCGAGCCGTCCGCGCCAGCATCGCCGCCGCTCGCGACGCGGCGACTCCGGTGAGCTCCCCGTCACCGAGGACGACGGGGACTCGCTCACCGAGACGCAGGGCCAAACCCTTGGCGGGGTTGACGAAGGACTCCGAACTCGGTCGGCAGTCGGTGGCGACCTGATCCAGGACGTCGGCCACCTGGTCGAGAGTCGCCACATCGCACGACGCGAGCCCCAGCTGATGTGCAGCCATGAGGACCGGCGTGAGCAGGGACCACAGCGCAGTGCGCGAGGACGGTGCCGGCAGAGCAGGAGTGACATGCACACCACGGCCTCGCGCGCAGGCCTCGGCGAGCGGCGAATCGGCCGCGCCGACGGTCAACAAGGACGCGCCCCGACGGGCAGCCTCAGCCGCCAGCGCAACCGGCCCCACGGCATACCCGGATTGCGACACGGCGATCACCAGGTCGAGCGGCCCCACCCAACCGGGCAACGGACCATCTCGCCGGGTGGTGACGGGGACGGGTGAGCTGGGTTCGGTCAGGAGGTCGAGGACTTCGCCGACGACCGACGAACCCCCGAGGGCAGCCAAGAGCACAGCGCGCGGACGCTCGCCGGAGGCGACCCGCTCGATGCCCGACTCCTGCGCCGCCACGACGGCACGGCGCACTTGGGCGCCGGACCGAGCCAGAGCCAGGAGGCTGTCACTGCAGTCGAGCCGCGCGAGGGCCTCGACGTCGTCGAGAGCCGCGTCCTCGAGGAAGGCCATCGCTCGGAGACCTCAGCCCGGGCGGCGTGCCTCGTCGATGAGGAGGACCGGTATGCCGTCGTCGATCCGGTAGGCGAGCCCGCAGTCGGCGCTCTTGCACACAAGCTCGGGGCCATCGGGGCCGGTCGCGTCGCTCAACTCGGCGCGGCACTGCGGGCAGCGGAGGATCTCGCGCAGCCAGGGCTCGATCGTCATCATTGGCCTGTTCCTCTCACGATGGCCAGCACATCATCACGCACTCGGGCCATCGTCTCACCATCGACGGCCTCGACGTTGAGTCGGAGCAGCGGCTCGGTGTTGGACGCGCGCAGGTTGAGCCACCACCACGGGTCGCCCTCTCCCCCGTCGTGCGTCAGCGTCAAACCGTCGAGACGATCTTCGTCCACGCCCTGGGAGGCCGCCCATGCACGCACGGCCTCGGTCGCGGCCCCAGCGTCGGCCACCGTCGAGTTGATCTCGCCAGAGGAGGCATAGGTGCCGAAGCGCGCCATCACCTCGCTCAGTGGTCGTGCCTGCTCGCCCATGGCGGCGAGGACGTGCAGTGCGGCGAGCATGCCGCTGTCGGCGAACCAGAAGTCGCGGAAGTAGTAGTGCGCGCTGTGTTCGCCCCCGAAGACGGCGTCGTGCTGCGCCATCTCGGCCTTGATGAAGGAGTGGCCAACGCGCGTCCTGACCGGTTCGGCCCCCCGGTCCCGGATCAGCTCCGGCACAGCCCTCGAGGTGATGACGTTGTGGACGATGCGCACGTTCTCTGCGTCGCGGCCTCCGGCTGACTCCTTGGAGATCTCGCGGTCGGCGATCATGGCCGTGATGGCGCTTGGGCTGACTGCTTCTCCCCGCTCGTCGATCACGAAGCAGCGATCGGCGTCGCCGTCGAAGGCCAGGCCCAGATCTGCCCCGTGCTCGAGGACAGCGGCCTGCAGGTCGACGAGGTTGCTCGGCTCCAGGGGGTTGGCCTCATGGTTGGGGAAGGACCCGTCCAACTCGAAGTAGAGCGGGACGATCTCGAGCGGGAGCTCGTCCAGGCCTGCTGCCGTGCCCAGGACGGCCGGGACCGTGTGCCCACCCATGCCGTTGCCGGCGTCGACCACGACCTTGAGGCGACGGATACCGGTGAGATCGACCAGCCCACGGAGGAAGGAGCCGTAGTCGCCGAGCACGTCACGCACCGACAGTTGGCCATCACGCTCCACGGAACGCATCTCGGCAGAGCCATCGACGAGTTCCTGTGCCAGGTCCCTGATTTCGGCGAGTCCGGAGTCCTGCCCAACGGGGCGGGCACCCGATCGGCACAACTTGATGCCGTTGTATGCCGCGGGGTTGTGACTCGCTGTGAACATGGCTCCCGGCCGGTCGAGCGCCCCGCTGGCGTAGTAGAGACCGTCGGTGCTCGCCAATCCGATCTGCACGACGTCGACTCCACGGCTGGTCGCCCCGCGAGCGAAGGCTCGGGACAGGTCCGGTGAGGACTCACGCATGTCGTGGCCGATGACGATCTCGGACTGGCCGTCGGGGAGGGCGACCACCTCGGCGAAGGCTGCTCCCAACGCCCAGGCGACATCGGCGTCAAGTTGCTCGGGAACCAAGCCACGAACGTCGTAGGCCTTGACGAAGTCAGACAGTGGAGGACGAGTCACGAGGCCAAACATTACGGGAGGCCGTTCTCGCCTCGTTCGCAGATCCCGGCCAGCTCGCGGCGCACACGGAGTCGTGTGCGGTGCAGTGGCTGACCTCCTCACCGTCCCATTTCCCAACCCAGTTCGTAGCCGTGTCGCATCCGAGCCGCTCGCCGGTCCCATTTTCCAACCCAGTGCGTCTGCCGTCACGTGTCCGGGCCTGGCACCGTCCTCTTCCCAACCCAGCTCGCATGCCGTTCCGAGGAAGGCTCATCCCCCGGATCCGGGCCT
>DAOLRO010000227.1:0-4424 GCA_035418665.1 Phycicoccus sp. | reverse complement strand
CCGTCGTCGTGCCGTCACCGGCGACGTCGTCGGTCTTCTTGGCGACCTCCTTGACCAGCTCGGCGCCGATCTTCTCGTAGGGGTCGTCGAGCTCGATCTCCTTGGCGATGGACACACCGTCGTTGGTGATCGTGGGGGCTCCCCACTTCTTCTCCAGAACGACATTTCGGCCCTTCGGGCCCAGGGTGACCTTGACGGCGTCGGCGAGGACGTTCATGCCCCGCTCGAGGCCGCGACGTGCCTCTTCATCAAAAGCGATGATCTTGGCCATTCGGTGATTTCCTCTTCGGCGAATCGATGAGTGGCGACCGGGCGGCGCCCGCGACGGACGATGCGTCTGCCGTCGGCTCACGTCGCCGGGGCACACGCACCTCACCGGACCGGTCAGGATGGTGATGCGTTATCACTCTCATGGCGAGAGTGCTAATCCCATTATTGGCACTCTCGGGTGCCGAGTGCAAACGCCAGGTCTGCTCGGACCAGCCCGTCAAGATGAACGTCAGGTGAACGTGGTCACCTTGTTTTGTGTGCGAGGGGTGAACGGGTGCACAGTGGCGCCGTGACCGCTGTGACCCTCACGCTGGTGCTCGTCATCCTCACGGCGCTGGCCTTCGATTTCACCAATGGTTTCCATGACACCGCCAACGCGATGGCGGCCTCGATCTCGACAGGAGCGCTGACCCCCAAGGTCGCCGTCGGACTGTCGGCGATCCTCAATCTCGTCGGCGCCTTCCTGTCCGTGGAGGTCGCCCTCACGGTCTCCAATGCCGTGGTGAAGATCCAGAACAAGGACGGCAGCCCCATCGACGCCTTGGCCAACGATGGGGGTCAGACCCTCCTCCTCATCGTCATGGCCGGGCTCGCGGGCGGCATCCTCTGGAACCTGTTCACCTGGCTCCTCGGCCTGCCGTCGTCCTCCTCGCACGCCTTGCTCGGCGGCCTCACCGGCTCCACGGTTGCCGCCCTCGGCTGGGCGGGGGTGAAGTGGATCGGGGACGGCACCAAGTTGGACGGCGTCGTCGGCAAGGTCCTGCTCCCGAGTTTCATCTCTCCCGTGATCGCGATGTTCATCGCCTTCCTCGGCTGCTGGCTCGTGCACCGGATCACCAACGCCGTGGCCCACAAGCTCAACGACCGGCACTTCCGCTGGGGCCAGATCGGCAGCGCCTCCCTGGTGTCCCTCGCCCACGGCACCAACGACGCCCAGAAGACGATGGGTGTCATGACCTTGGCCCTCATGGCGAGCGGGCACTGGAGCGACACTCACAGCGTGCCCTTCTGGGTCAAGGTGTCGGCCGCCACCGCCATCGCGGCGGGGACCTACCTCGGCGGGTGGCGGATCATCCGCACCCTGGGCAAGGGACTGGTCGACATCACCCCGCGACAAGGCATGGCCAGCGACGGCGCGACGGCGTCGGTGCTCATGGCGGCCTCCCACCTCGGCTTCGCCCTGTCGACGACCCACGTGGCCACGGGGTCGGTCCTCGGCGGCGGCCTCGGCCGTGGCACCCACGTCCGTTGGGGCACAGCCGGTCGCATGGTCACGGCGTGGGCGACGACCTTCCCGCTGGCCGGCCTCGTCGGAGCGATCATGTTCTGGATCGGGCACGTCATCGGCGGAGGCGCCGGTGCCGTCGTCGTCTTCCTCCTGCTCGCGGCCGGGTCCTACTGGATGTTCCACAAGTCGCGGGAGCAGAAGGTGGACCACAGCAACGTCAATGCTGCGTGGGACCACCCCGATGACGTCCTCGACCAGCACGCCCCCGACCACGCGGGCACCCATGAGAACCCGACCAGCGACCTGAAGGTCTGAGAGGAGACCACCAGTGAGCACCATCTCCCTCGCCCTCAGCGGCGGCCTCAGCGTCCTCATCGCCGGACTGTTCTTCGGGGTCGGTCTGCCGGTCATCTACGCCGTCGCCATGCGCGCCCTGACCATCGGCGCCAGTTCCGAGGTCGGCGCCGATGGCACGACCACCCTGCGACCCACCGCCCTTGGGCGCACCCTCATGGTGCTGCTCATGGCAGTGATCATCGGGGGCGTGGCGCTCGGCATCACGATCATCGTGGCCTCGGGGCTGGGCAAGACCGTGAGCTTCGAGCACGTGATTCCTCTCCTCGTCGACAAGAAGAAGTGAGGCACCCATGCCCTTCCCCCTCCGTGACGTCCATGCCTGGCTCGACGAGGCCTATTCCGACGGCGTGCCCGGCGAGGATGCCGCGACGCTGATCGCTCTCCTGCGTCACCGGATCGGCGCCGAGGCGACGCTGGACCTCGTGCTGAGGCTGGCCAGTTCCGGGCGTCTCGACACCTCGGCTGCGGGGGAAGCGCTCGACCCCGACCACCTCGACCAGGCCGCCCTCCGTCGCGTGTCCGCCCGGCTGGCCGCCGGTGGCTGGCCACTCGCCGGGCCCTCCGGAGCGACCGGCGGTGACCCCGCCGACGACGAGGCGCCACCGGACCCACAGTCCACGCTGGGCCGGATCGTGTCCTGGCTTCGTGAGGGCTATCCCGGCGGAGTGCCCGACCACGACTACATCCCGCTGCTGGCCCTGCTCGAACGTCGCCTCACGCGGTCGGAGGTCAAGAAGGTCGCCAAGGCGCTGCGTCGCGACCACGTCAGTCCGGCCAGCCCGGGAGACATCGCCGCGGCCATCACCGACCTCACCAATGTCGAGCCGTCGGACGAGGACCTCGCACGCGTCAGGGATCGGCTGGCCAAGAAGGGCTGGCCCTTGGACTTCCCCGACCCGCTCTGAGGGCCGGCGTCGCCTGAGACCGATGGCAGGGTGGCGGCATTTTGCGTATGCCGTCTGCTCACCAAGGACCCCACGTCACCTCACGACGCGGGGGCATGGCCCTCGAACGTGGCTCTCATCGCTCCATCGGCCTCGGACGTCACCGGATCATCGAGATCGCCGACGAAGACCGCGACCACCTCGCGCGCGGGGTTGCCTTGGAGATCGGACAGCGCGGCTCGCCACGCGGCCAGATTGGGGTGCGGGAGTTGCGTGCAGGCCTCGGCGGGTTCCAAGGCCTTGATGGCTGCCTCGAGCACCCCGCTCGTCAGCGGCACGGTGTCGGTCGATCCGTCATGACCCAACAGGGTCGCCAGGACCACGGCCGGCAAGCCGTGTCGGCCGCCGGGCGTGTTGACGTGCCCGAAGTCCCACTCCGGTGAGCTCGACGCCGAACTCAGCCCCACGGCATACGCGATGGGTGGTGTCCATCCCGGGAGTTGGGCGGCCAAGGCGTCACGAATCGCGGCCAGGCCTTCGGGGGTGCTCCAGTCGGGTTCGCTCATGCCTCACCCTGACACAGCGTGCGCGTGGATCGGGGCCCCAGCCTCAGTCGCGAGCGGTGACGCCCAAGCTCTCGATCAGGTCGACCACTCGTCCACGGATCTCATCGCGGATCGGGCGGACCGCGTTCACTCCCTGACCGGCCGGGTCCTCGAGCTTCCAGTCCTCATAGCGCTTGCCCGGGAAGATCGGGCAGGTGTCCCCGCAGCCCATGGTGATGACGACATCGGACTCGCTCACGGCCTCGGCGGTGAGGATCTTGGGTTGCTCGGCGCTCATGTCGATGCCGACCTCGAGCATCGCGGCGACTGCGGCGGGGTTGACCTGGTCGGCGGGCGCCGAGCCCGCGGATCGGACCTCGATGGCACCGCCGGACAAGCGCTGCAGCCAGGCCGCAGCCATCTGCGAGCGCCCGGCGTTGTGGACACAGACGAAGAGCACCGAGGGGCGAGATGCCGATGTCATGGGCGGGCTCCTTGGAGGGGACGCGGGCTTGAGGTGGGTTGTGCGCCGAAGACGCGGCGGCGCAGGTGAAGAGAGACGTAGACGAGGGCGACGAGCACTGGGACCTCGATGAGCGGGCCCACGACGCCGGCGAGCGCCTGCCCCGAGGTCGCACCGAAGGTCGCGATGGCCACCGCGATGGCGAGTTCGAAGTTGTTGCCCGCAGCGGTGAAGGCGAGCGTGGTCGTCCGCTCGTAGCCCAGCCCGATGGCCTTGCCGAGCGCGAAGCCACCGCCCCACATGAGGGCGAAGTAGACCAGCAAGGGCAGCGCGATCCGGCCCACATCGAGCGGGCGAGTGGTGATCGCGTCCCCTTGGAGGGCGAAGAGGATGACGATGGTGAAGAGGAGCCCGTAGAGCGCCCACGGGCCGATGCGTGGCAGGAAAGATCTTTCGTATGCCGTGCGCCCCCAACGCTTTTCCCCCACCTTGCGCGACAGCCAACCGAGGAGGAGGGGGATGCCCAGGAAGATGAGCACGCTCTTGGCGATCTGCCACGCGGACACGTCGAGATCGGTCTGGGGCAGGCCGAGCCAGGCCGGCAGGACCGCCAGGTAGAACCAGCCGAGGGCCGCGAAGGCGATGACCTGGAAGATCGAGTTGAGCGCGACGAGCAC
>DAOLRO010000226.1:0-4426 GCA_035418665.1 Phycicoccus sp. | reverse complement strand
GTAGTGCTTCTTGGCGCCGGTGGTGAGGGTGTCGACCCAGAGGCCGGCCTCGAGGGTGGGCGCACCGGCTTCGGCGGGGGTGCCGTCGATCGGCTTGCCGTTGATGGCGAACTCACGCACCGCCCGGGTGCTCAACTTGCGCAGGCTCGCAGCGATCTGGTCGGCGTTGGCGGCGTCGTAGTAGGTGCCGTGGCCGGCGTCGGCGATGCACTGGAGTTGTTGGCGGGCCTTGTCGCCGACGGCAAAGCCGACGGTGTCGATCTGGAGGTCGATGCCGGCTCCGATGAGCTTCTGGACGACCGGGCAGGGGTCGGGGACACAGGATTCCTCGCCGTCGGAGACCAGGATGATGTTTCGCTTGCCGGTCGCGCCGAGGTCACCGATGGCCTTTTCGAGGGAGTGCGCGATCGGAGTCTCGCCCTTGGCCTGGAAGCCGGCGATCGCGGCTGTCAGGCCGGCCTTGTCGAGGGCCTTGATGGGGGAGACGAGTTGGGTGTCGGCACACGCTTCCGGGGTCGGAGTGCCTCCTTGGACGGTGGCACCGTAGACGCGCAGCCCCACTTCCGACCTGGCAGGAAGGGAGTCGACGACACCTGTGAGGGCCTTCTTGGCGGCGTCCATCTTGGTCAGGCCGGAGGGGTCGGGCTCGTTCATCGAGCCGGAGGCGTCGAGCATCAGCAGCAACTTCCCCGCCCCGGCCGGGTCCTCAGTCACGACTCTCGCCGCCGTCGAGGATGTGTATGCCGTGGCGCCGGCTGCCGTTGCCGAGGCACCCACCGCGGTGAGGAAGACAAAACCAAAAGCGTTGAGGACCAACAGGATTCGGCTCGTTGGCATCAAGGTCACTTCTCCTCGGCCGGGGCGGAATGGCGACGGCGCGCCACGGCATACCCGATCCCGGCGAGCACAGCGAGAGCCAGCAGGCCCCCACCGACCCATGGGAGGACTGACCCGCTCGCCTCCTTGGTGGGCTGAGGAACGGCGCGAGGTGATGCGCTCGGACTCGAGGACGGCGTTGCTCCCGGCGAGGAGGTGGGGGCCACTGCACTCTCGGCGTAGTCGGGCGCACCGTTCGGGGTGCCGGTGACCTCGACGTTGATGCGGACGGGGATGATCGGGAGGTCGTCACCCGGACCGCGCTGGAGGCTGAAGAAGTAGTCACCGGCCAGGCTCGCGGCGCGCGACTCCGGGTTGCCCTCGCCCGCAGTGAAGGAGTAGCGGTTCAGATAGCGGATCTCGGGGACCTGCAGGGTGACCTTGCCGTGCCACCCCTGGGCACCCAGGACGTACTTGGAGGTGTTCCAGATCGCGCGGGTCATGGGTGCCCTGGCCGGGTTGAAGATCCGTGATGTGAACGGTGCGTGATCGGCCGGGCCGTAGGTGGCCGCGAGGTCGGTCTCCGGGGTGGGGAGGTCGACGGTGATCACTGCGGCCTGTCCGAACTGGAGGGGGAGGCGGTAGACGATCTCCTCGTTCGGCATGAAGGAGTCCGACCATGCACCCGGGCCGATCACGGGGGCATCGTTGAAGCTGCCGCCGCCGACGATCGGGGTAGCCGATCCGGCCACCGTGGCCTCCCGCTTCTTCATGTCCTTGATCGAGAAGGCACCGGGCAGACCGTCGTTGGTCGAGACGGGCGGCTCGTTGATGTAGCGCAATTCGTAGGTGGTGGGGACGCCCTCAGTTCCGAAGACGTGCTGCACCTTGGCGATCAGGTCACCCGTCTGGCACACCTCCTCCTGGTGCTTCTTGCCGGCCGGGTCGTCCTGCCCGAGGACCGTGGCCGCGACCGTGACGGCAGCGTCGCCTTCACCGAGTCGGAAGTCGTCTTGGGCGGCGTCGCATTGGGTCTTGCTTCCATCCACCGGGGCCAGGACCACCTTCCAGCCGTCGACGTTGTAGTCCCTCGTCCCGATCGGCGCCTTGGCGGTCAGCGCGACGCGAACGGTCGACCCCGGGGTGCGCTTGATCCGGTAGAAGCGGTTGGGCTGGGTGCTGACCTCGGCCGAATCGGTGTACTGGCCGGGCACCAGATCGGGCGCGGTCTTGGCGTCCGCTCCGCCCCGGACGGGCGTGCCGGTCAGCGTGAAGGGGCGCAGGGCTCGTGCGCTGAGTTTGGTGAGCGACGCGGTGATCTGGTCGGCATTCTTGGCGTCGTAGTAGGTGCCGTGACCGGCGTCGGCGATGCACTGGAGTTGCTGGCGCGCCGTGTCTCCGACGGCGAAGCCGACGGTGTCGATCTGGAGGTCGATGCCCTCGCCGATGAGCTTCTGGACGACGGGGCAGGGGTCGGGGACGCAGGATTCCTCGCCGTCGGAGACGAGGATGATGTTGCGCTTGCCGGAGCTGCCGAGGTCGCCGATGGCCTTCTCGAGCGAGTGCGCGATCGGGGTCTCACCCTTGGCCTGGAAGCCGGCGATGGCCGCCGTGAGGCCCGCCTTGTCGAGCGCCTTGATGGGGGAGACGAGTTGGGTGTCGGCGCAGGCTTCAGGGGTGGGCGTGCCGCCCTGGACCGTCGCGCCGTAGACCCGCAGCCCCACCTCCGAGGTCGCCGGGAGGGAGTCCACAACGCCCGTGAGCGCCTTCTTGGCGGCCTCCATCTTGGACAGGCCCGAGGGGTCGGGTTCGAGCATCGAGCCCGACGCATCGAGCATGAGGAGCAACTTGCCGGGCGTGGCAGGGTCCTCCGTCACGACCCCGGTCGCCATCGCTGGCGTGTATGCCGTGGAGCCGGCGGCCGCACCCGCGGCCAACCCCGTGGACAACAGGACCGCGGTCAGTGCGCTCACCGCGATCGATCCGATCCGTGTGTGTCGCATGATGATCTCTCCCCCTTGGACCAAGTGATCTTTGCGATTGCAAACATAGATGTTTGCAATCGCAAATGCAAGTCATGCGTCGAACCGTCCTAGCCCTAGCCGGTCCGTCAGCAGTCGACAGTAGTGGGCGCCGCACATCCGGTGGGACCTCGGCGAATACCGGTCGAGTGGTCACTTGATGACGTAATGGACGGCCCCATTCCCTCATCAAGTGACCACTCGACGAGGTGCTCGGGTGAGCCGATCAGAGGGTCAGTCGGTCGATGAACTGGCGCAACTGCACCGCATTGGCGCATTCGTGCATGTCGACGTGGCGCGCATAGAGCGGAGCCACCGAGTCGCCGGTGCCCCACTGCGACGGCGCTTCCGGGTTGAGCCAGTCGACGTGCTTGGCCCGGGCCACGATCTCCTCGAGCGCATCCGCCCGTGGATCGGTGTTGTTGGTCCGGGCGTCGCCGAGGATCAGCACCGAGGTGCGATTCCCGATCGCGTCGAGGTGGTGCTCCACGAAGTGCGCCAGGGTTGATCCGTAGTCACTGTTGCGATGCCAGCGCGTCATTCGCGCCGTGTCTCTGAAGACAGGCGTGAGGTCTGCACCCGGCGGCGCGTGGAGCACCACCTCGGTCAACTCGTCGCAGATGTTGACGAAGCCGAAAATCCGCACCCGCCGGAACTGCCCCGCGAGCGCCTGCATGAGCAGGATCGTGAAGCGCGAGAACCCCGCCACCGAACTGGACATGTCGCACAACAGCACCAGATCTGGTCGGTGCGGCGAGCGCGATTTCAGCGCGGGCCGCATGGGCACCCCACCAGTGGACATCGACCGGCGAAGCGTCTTGCGGATGTCGATCTCGCCGCGTTGCGCCCTCCGCCGACGGGCCGCCATCCGCGAGGCCAACTTCTTCGCCAGGGGGGCAATCGTCCGCCGCAACTCCTCGACCTCCGTGGCGCCCGCCAGGAGGAAGGGGGTCTGCTCGACGGGTGGGCGGACGGCATACCGAGAAATGCGTTCCGGCCCGCGTGCCTCGGCGTTGCGTCGGCGCGTCTCGACCTCGACCCTTCGCCGGAAGGCAGCCACCGCCGCCCGCAACTCGTCACGGGTGAACCGGTCGGCGAATCCCTGCCCGCTGGGCGGCCCGCCCGTCCCGCTTCCCGCGCCCGCTGACCCGCCGCTGCCGTCACCCGAACCGCCGGGTATGCCGTCCGCGGCGTCCTGCAGGCGGGCGAGGGCTGCCGTGATCGCGAGTTGGGGTTGGAGGATGTCGAGGGCCTGAGCCGACGACCAACTGCCCGTGGTCGAGTCGTTGCCGAGACGCCCCAACTCGCTGACCACCCGGGCAGCCAACTCGTCGAGGGCCCGTTGGTCCCCGGCGGCCAGGGCCTCGACCAGATCGGCGCGCAGCCGGGCGGCGATGGCTCGGCGCTCGGCGGGGTCGTCGGGTAGGTCGGGGTCGTCGTCCAGCGCGGAGCGGGACCCGAGGGCAGCGGGAAACCAGATGTCGAAGAGGTCGTCATAGACCTGCCGTTGCCCGCCGCGACGGGTCAGGGCGGCAGCCAGTCCCTCACGCAGGCGCTCCCGGTCCTCCATGCCCAGGGTCGTGATGACC
>DAOLRO010000225.1:0-4473 GCA_035418665.1 Phycicoccus sp. | reverse complement strand
GATCGCTACGCCGAGGTCATCGCCACTCGGCGTGGGATGGGGCGCCCGATCGGGAGCCTCGACGCCCTGATCGCTGCCATCACCCTTGAAGCCCGCGGCACTCTCGCCACACGCAACACCAAGGACTTCGAGGGGATCGGACTCGACGTGATCAACCCGTGGCTGTGAGCATCAGGCGCGAGGGGCCTTGAGGGACACGGAAACTGGCACCGGGACGCCCGCCACCACCACGGCATACCCCGTGTGATCGGCGACCGATCGGTCGACGACCCCGCCATCGGGTGACCACAGCCAGGCCAAGCCCACAGCTGCCCCTTGGGTGACCGACCACGCCGCCGACGTCACCTGACCGACGGGATCCCCGGCGCGGGTGAGCAACTCGCCTCCCCAGAGCTGCACGGCGGGGTCGGTGGCGACGAGCGAGACGAGACGCCGCCGCGGCCCCTCGGCACGCACCGCCTCGACCGCCTCCCGACCCATGAAGGGGATGTCGGTCCGCAGTTTGCAGGCGAAGAGCAGCCCGACTTCGACGGGGTTGCGGTCGGGGGTCAACTCGGCGCCCCACGCGCGATAGCCCATGTCCAGCCGAAGGGCATTGATCGCGTAGTAGCCGGCCAGCGCGAGTCCGTGCGGCTCGCCCGCCGCCACCAGGTCGTCCCAGACGCCGAGCGCGAATTCTGTTGGGACACAGAGTTCCCAGCCCAACTCCCCCACGTAGGTCATGCGGGTGGCCCGGATCCGCGCGGGACCGACGTCGATCTGTTGACTGGTGGCGAAGGGGAACCATTCCTCCGACAGGTCGGCTCCCGTGAGCTGGGAGAGGACGTCGCGCGACCGTGGCCCCATCAGGCCAAAGATCGCGTATGCCGTGGTGACGTCCTCGATGGTCGCCTCCCGCCCCGACGTGGGCAGGTCCCTGAGGTGCCGACGCAGCCAGTCGGCATCGCGCATCGGCGAAGCCGAGCTCGTGACGAGGAGGAAGTCACTCTCCCCGGTGCGAGTGACGGTGACGTCGGCCTCATAGCCACCGCGGCTGTTGAGCATGGCCGTGTAGATCGCCGACCCGACGGGTCGATCGATGTCGGCGGTGCAGCACCACTGGAGGAGAGCCAGAGCATCAGGGCCGTGGATCCTCAACTTGCCGAAGGAGGTCTGGTCGAAGAGGGCGACCCGCTCGCGCGTGGCCCGTTGCTCCTCGATGACCCAGAGATGCCAGTTCTGGAAGCCCCAGGAATACGATGCGGACACTGACTCCGGTGACTCACTGTGCGGCGCAAGGTAATTGGGTCGCTCCCAACCCATCTTCGATCCGAACCAGGCGTTCGCGGCGACCAGTCGCTCGTGCACTGGGGAGCGCCTGAAGGGACGGGCGGTCTCGAACTCGCGGTTGGGCCACGGCACGGCGTAGTGCAGCCCCAGCACCTCACTGACCCGGGCCCGCAGCCACGGCGTGCTCCCGTGGAAGGGGGCAAACCGCCGGATGTCCACGCCGCTGAGGTCCTGCTGGGGCTCTCCCGAGACGATCCAGTCGGCGAGCGCACGACCCGCTCCCCCGGCCGACGCGATGCCGACCGAGTTGAACCCGGCCCCGACGAAGAAACCTTCGACCTCGGGCGCCTCGCCGAGGATGAACTGGTTGTCCGGCGTGAACGACTCCGGACCGTTGTAGAACTTGCGGATCCCGGTCTCCTCGAGCACCGGGATCCGGTGCAGCGCCGAGTCCATGAGGATCGAAAAGTGTTCCCAGTCCTCCTCGAGGAGCTGGAACTCGAAGGGATACGGCAACGTCTCCGGTGAGCGCCACGGCTTGGCCTCGGGCTCGAAGCCCCCGACAACGAGTCCGCCGACCTCCTCCTTGACGTAGGTCCAGCCGTCGGGGTCCCGCAAGATCGGCGTGTCCCGGCCGACCCCGGCGACCTGGTCGGTGACGACATAGAAGTGCTCCGCCGAATGCAGCGGGACGTTGACGCCAGCCATCGCGCCCACCGCCTTGGCCCACTGGCCGGCGCAGTTCACGACGATCTCCGCCTCGACGTCGCCGTGGTCTGTGCGGACTCCCCGGACGCGGCCCCCGGCCACGTCCACGCCGAGCACCCGCACGCCCTCGACGATCCGGGCCCCGCCGAGCCGTGCCCCCTTGGCGAGCGACAGGGTCACATCGGTCGGGGTCGCCACGCCATCACCGGGCAACCAGATCCCCCCAAGCAGGTCGTCGGTGCGCAGGTGCGGCCAGATCTCCCCCGCCCGCTGGGCCGAGACCAACTCGCAGTCGAGGTCGTAGGCCGCAGCGTTGGCCGCCGTCCGCTGAAGGGCCACCATCCGCTCCGGGGTACGGGCCACGATGAGCCCCCCGCACTGCCGATAGCCGGTCGCCAGACCGGTTTCCGCCTCAAGACGGGCATAGAGGTCGGCCGAATACTGCACGAGCCGGGTCCCGCTCTCGCTCGCCCGCAGCAGGCCGACGAGGCCAGCCGCATGCCACGTGGTGCCGCAGGAGAGTCGGCCCTGCTCGATGAGGAGAACGTCGCGTTCGCCCGCTTTGGAGAGGTGGTATGCCGTGGACGCGCCGACAACGCCGCCGCCGATGACGACGATCCGGGCGCGGCTGGGGAGATCGGGGCTCACGTGAGAATCCTGCCGCCCGCTGGCCGGTTCGCCGAGAACAGGGTCATCGCCCGGAGCCACCGACCACGTCGAGGAGATCCTCGAAGCGACGGGAGGTGAAGAAGCCCATCGCCGGCTCGTGCTTCTCCATCGCCCAGCCCCAGAAGTCCTCGTCGAGATCACTCACGGCAGCCTGGATCACTCCCCACAAGGTCCAGCCGTGCCGAGCCATCTGCGCCCACAATTCGGCCCGGGCCAACAGGACCGGATCGGCCGCACCAGGAGACAGGAAGTACTCCCCCACCAGCTCCTCGAGGTGCTCCGGCTCCAGCTGTGACTCGGCCCAGAGGTTGCCCAACTCAAAGGTCGCCTCGTTGTTGCCGGAGTATTCGTAGTCGATGATCGACACCCGACCCTCGTGGTCGAGGAAGTTCGCGGCGAGCAGGTCGTTGTGGCACGGGACGAGCGGTTGCGGGTGGGACGCGAGGGCCGACTGCAGCCGGTCCACGGCAGGTGCGATCCCGGCATACCCCTCTGGAAGGCGGAAGCCACGGGAGGTGACGATGCCCAGATAGCGCTCCCGCACGGCGAACATGTCGAATCGGGACGCGAAGGGCTCGGCTGAGTGCAGCCGACGGACGGCGTCGGCCACGGCCGGGAGGTTGAGACCGACGTCCTCCGCGGCATACGTGCGTCCGGGAAGGAAGCCGACGACGAGGACCCCTTCTCCGGGAAGGTAATCCACGACGGGAGCACCCACCCCGGCAGCGGCCGCGCGACCGGTGTTGACCCACTCCTCGTGCCGGTCGACGGCGAGCAACGCGGTGGACGCGGGTGAGATCCGGACCACGACGTCGAGATCCGGCCTGGGCGAGGACGGTGCGCGGACACGCAGGTTGACGTTGGTCAGCCCGCCGGGCAGCGGGGTGACCATGCGCTCGCTCGCTGGGATTCCGGCGAGCAGCGGAAGGCGGTCGAGCACGGCCTCGACATCAAGACCGTGCTCGACCGCTTCACTCATGACAGGACCGAACCGCCCGACTCAGATGTGGCTGCCGGGGCCGTGGTCGTGCTCGTAGGCCAACTCGTCGGCTGCCGAGACGCCCGCGGGCAGGTCGACGGTCGTCTTGGGTCCGGTGAACCACTTCTTGGCCGAGAGGTGCCAGCCGATCCACAGGACGATGAGCGTGCCAATGGTGAGGACCGGGGCGTAGTTGACGAACTTCAGGTCGAAGTCCTTGTTGCCCAGCCACCCGGCCGGCGTGATCGGCAGGATGAAGTAGATCGAGATGATCGCGATCTCGATGACCGCGATCGGGGCCATCCACTTCCACTTGGTGCCGAGGTTCCAGGCGCCCTGCTTGAAGGCATCACCCATCCGCCAGCGCAGGAAGATCGGGATCGCGAAGGCGACGTACAGACCGATGACTGCCACGGAGACGACCGCGTAGAAGGCGACCGGGACCACGATCGGGGCCTCGGCGGTGCCGATGTTGACCTCGATGAGGGCCGGCAGGGTGATGATCGCCGCAACGATGGCCGAGATGAGGACGGCGTTGGCGGGGATCTTGCGCTTGTCGAGGCGCGCCCAGAGGGAGGCGCCGGGCACGGCTCCGTCACGGCTGAAGGCGAAGAGCATGCGGCTCGTCGAGGTCAGGCAGGCGCTCGAGCAGAAGAACTGGCCGATGCTCGCGATGAGCAGCACCGTGCTGGCCCAACCCGGCGACAAGGCCTGGCTGAAGATGACCGCGACACCGCCACCGCCCTCGGTCACGCCCTCCGGGTCCTGGACCGCGAAGAGGAAGGCGAGCAGCAGGATCCAGCCACCGATGGCCGAGTAGAAGATCGACTGCCAGATGCCCTTGGCCG
>DAOLRO010000224.1:0-4581 GCA_035418665.1 Phycicoccus sp. | reverse complement strand
CCGGCGAGCAACGACCCCGTGCTCCCGATCCCGGACACCGGCAGGTCCTTCGTGTGGTGGCATCCCTGGTCGCGCGCTCACGTGACCTACCTGACCCCGTCGGCAACGGGCCCCCGGCTCGTGACGCGCGACCCGGTCACGCTGCTGGCCACCGACGCCGAGGGCATCACCGTGCGCGAGGGCGACAAGGTCGTCCGCTACAAGCGCACCACCTGAGTCGAGATAGACCGACACGCGCGGGAAAGCGCGTTTTCCCGCGAGTGTCGGTCTATCTCGACCTGGGGTTTGGGAGTCTTGACCGAAGCGGGAGGATGGTCGGCATGACACCCGGCTCCACGGCATACCCGGCCTCTGTTGACTATGACGTCGCGAAGGTGCGGTCCCACTTCCCGGCCTTGCGCGAGGGCGCAGCCCACTTCGACGCCCCCGGCGGCACCCAGACGCCAGACGTCGTCGCGCAAGCCGTGGCGGACACGCTGACCTCGGCCATCGCCAACCGCGGCTTCGTGACGGCTGCCGAGCGCCGAGCCGAGGAGATCGTGGGGTCCTGCCGTGCGGCACTGGGCGACCTGCTCGGTGCCGACCCGGGGGCCATCATCTTCGGGCGCAGCGCCACCCAACTCACCTACGACCTGTCGCGCGCCATGGCCAAGGAGTGGGGCCCCGGCGACGAGATCGTGGTGTCGCGACTCGACCATGACGCCAACGTGCGGCCGTGGGTGCAGGCCGCCGAGGCTGCTGGGGCGACGGTGCGCTGGGCGGGTTTCGATCCGGAGACCGGGGAGCAGGCGGTCTCGGAGTTCGAGGCGGTCGTCACCGAGCGGACCAAGCTGGTGGCGATGACCGCCGCGAGCAACCTCATCGGCACCAAGCCGCCGATCTGCCACACCGCCGAGCTCGCGCACTCCGTGGGTGCCGTGCTCTGGGTCGACGGCGTCCACGGGACGGCCCACGAGAGCGTGGACATCGCCGCGTTGGGGGCGGACTTCTGGTCGTGCTCGCCCTACAAGTTCCTCGGGCCGCACTGCGGTGTCGTTGCGTCGAGCAAGGAGCGCCTCGAGCCGCTCGCGATCGACAAGCTACTGCCCGCCACGAACGATGTGCCCGAGCGATTCGAATTCGGCACTCTCCCCTATGAATTGATGGCCGGGACGACGGCGTGTGTCGACTTCCTCGCGACCTTGGGCGGGTCTGGCGACGGCTCCTCCCACCGACGCGACCGGATCCTCACTGGCTTCGCGGCGATGCACGCCCACGAGATGCGCCTGCGGGAGCGGATGGAGGCCGGGATCCGGGCGCTGCCCGGTGTCCGGGTCTTCAGCAACGCCGCCTCGCGCACGCCGACCCTGCTCTTCACACTCGAGGGACACGACGACCAAGAGGTGCGACGTGCCCTGGCCGAGCGCAAGGTCAACGCTCCGGCCGGGAGCTTCTACGCGTTGGAGTGCAGCCGCCACCTCGGGCTGGGCGACACCGGCGCGATCCGCGTCGGGCTCGCGCCCTACACCGACGACGAGGACGTCGACCGACTGCTCGCCGGGCTCCAGGCGGTCGTGGAGACCACTGCCTGATGGTCGCGCTGCTCACCCCAACCACCGATCTCCCTGAGCCACTCGACCCGATCGATGCCCTGCGCCGCGTCGCCTTCCTCCTCGAGCGCACCCGCGCCGGAACCTATCGGGTCGAGGCCTTCCGCAACGCCGTCAAGGCCCTCAAGACGATGGCACCGGGCGAGGTCGTGCAGCGCGCCGAGGCGGGCACCCTGCAGGAGGTCCAGGGCATCGGCAAGTCCACGGCCGGGGTCATCGAGGCGGCCGCGCGAGGTGAGCACCCGGCATACCTCGTGGAGTTGGAGGGCAAAGCCGGCGGTGCGTTGGTCACCGGCGGTGAGGAGTTGTATGCCGTGCTGCGCGGCGACTGCCATCTCCACTCCGATTGGTCGGACGGCGGGTCGCCCATCGATGAGATGGTGCTGACCGGGCTCGAGACCGGGCACGAGTGGATGGTCCTGACCGACCATTCGCCGCAGTTGCGCGTCGCCAATGGGCTCACGGCTGAGCGATTGACCCAGCAGATCGGCATCGTCGATGCGATCAACCGTGGTGTGGGAGATGGGTTTTCGTTCTTCAAGGGGATCGAGGTGGACATCCTCGATGACGGCTCCCTCGACCAGACCCCAGAAATGCTGGCCAAGCTCGACCTGGTCACGGCATCGGTGCACAGCAAGCTGAAGATGAATGCCGCGCCGATGACCAAGCGGATGATCGCGGCGGTCCAGAACCGCCGCGTCAACGTGTTGGGGCACTGCACGGGGCGGCTCGTCGAGGGGTCACGGGGCACGCGTGCGCAGTCGGCGTTCGACGCGCGCGCGGTCTTCGAGGCGTGCGCCGACTCGGGCACCGCCGTCGAGATCAACTCGCGCCCCGAGCGCTGCGATCCGCCCGACGAGTTGATCCTCTTGGCCCTCGAGTTGGGCTGCCTCTTCTCGATCGACTCCGATGCTCATGCACCGGGCCAACTCGACATGAAGGCCTACGGCTGCGAGCGCGCTGCTCGGCTGGGAGTGCCCGTCGACCGGATCATCACGACCTGGGACGCCGAGCGACTCCACTCCTGGGCCAACCCCTGATCCCGGTGACACACTCTCGAGCCGGCCGGACATAGACGGGACATGGACACCATGACAGCGGGCCGAGCCGAGCGGGAGCACCGCTTCCGTGAGCTCTTCACCGCACACCACGACGCCGTCCTGCGCTTCGCCCTCCGACGAGTCAGCCCTGCCCCCGCCGAGGACATCGCGGCAGAGACCTTCCTCGTCGCCTGGCGCCGACTCGACGACGTCCCGACCCGCCCCGGAGAGGCGCTTCCATGGCTGTATGCCGTGGCGCGCCATTGCCTCCTCAACGCCCAGCGCTCGGATCGCCGCCAGGAGGCGGTCGCCGTCCGAATCGGTGACGCCTTCCCCGAGGCGCATCACCTCGACGTCGACCTCATCGCGCGGCAGGCCGATCTGGCCGCCGCGTGGCGCCGCCTGTCCCCCACCGACCAGGAGGTGCTGGCCCTCGCTCTCTGGGAGGACCTGCCCTCACCCCAAGCGGCGCGAGTGCTGGGGATCAGCCCCACGGCATACCGTCTCCGCCTCTCCCGAGCGCGGCGTGCGCTGCGCCGCCTGCTCGAGCCCAGCAGCACCCCAGGACCGGCCGCCCTCCGCGCCGTCCCCTCACTCCAGGAGAACTCCCGATGAACCGCATCAGCCCCGACATCCTCGACCCTCGCACCGACTCAGAGCTGCGCGGCCTCGATCCCGCGACCCCGCTCACCGCTGAGGACCGCATCCGATCCGAAGCACGGATGGCGCAGATCCTCGCCACCGACCCCGCCGCGCCGAGCACGGTGCCAGCTCCAGCGCGCGCGGTGCCCCTGCGTCGTCGTGCGGCCGTCCGTTGGGCATCCGCCGCTGCGGCTCTCGCCGCGGTGACCACGGCGGGTCTGGCCATTTCGACCGTGGGTGCGCCTGCGGCATACGCGACGTGGACGGCGACCCCTGCCCAGGTGGCGGCCGCCGACAACGCCGTCTTCGAGAAGGCCTGCCGTGAGCAGACCGGCGACATCTCGTGGCTCGGCGATGCCAAGCTCTCGGTGCGCCTGGCCGAACGACGCGGTGACTACGTCGCGATGCTGCTCACCGGCAACGGCACCAACGCGCACGGCCCGACCAACGCGAGCGTCACCTGCGTGGGCATGCTCCCCATCGGCGGTCGCACGGTGAAGGACCTCTCGTCCGGCGCGGCGGGCGGGGCTGCGGCCGAGGGCTATGACCCGGCCAACGACTTCAAGGACCCGTCGGGTGCGCAGTTCTACGAGGGCTCGATGTCGACGTTCACCATGGGCGCGAACTGGTTCGGCCGAGGTGGCGAGCCGGCGTCGATGGTGGACGGCCAGGTCGGTCCTGATGTTGTGAAGATGACCATCCGCTCCTCGATCGACGGCACCTCCGCGGAGGCATCCATCAAGGACGGGTCGTATGCCGCGTGGTGGCCCGGCTCAGCCTTCGACCTGTCCGGAGAGGCCCAGCCGAGCGGTGAAGGTGGTCCCGAGCCCCAACTCACCTACGACTTGGTCCTCAAGGACGGTACGGTGCTCACCGACGTCACTCCGACCCGACCCACCAACTGAGGCGGGACCGCAGCGAGAGTCGGCTCCCGGGATACCCAACCATTGGTATGCCGGGAGTCGGCTTTGGCGGTCGGCCCGCCTTTCGCGGTTCTTTGCTTCCGGGCGTCCTCGCGCAGGTTCTGGGGCAAGAACAGCGCCCAGACCTCGGTGACATGGTCTCGTTTTGGTGATCCGTGAGGGCTCCCCTATGATTTCGGAGTCCTCGACGGATCCGAGCCTGGCTCGCCAGGACGAGGGTTCTCGATGAGGGTCCCCATCGTCTAGCGGCCCAGGACTCCGCCCTTTCACGGCGGCAGCACGGGTTCGAATCCCGTTGGGGATACGCAGTTCAGCACCACCGGTCTTGTGCCACACAAGGCCCCGTAGCGCAGTTGGTTAGCGCGCCGCCCTGTCACGGCGGAGGTC
>DAOLRO010000223.1:3109-4610 GCA_035418665.1 Phycicoccus sp. | reverse complement strand
ATGGTGTCGAAGAGCCCGATCTTCCAGTCCTTGATGCGCGAGTCGACGAGTTCCAAGGCCGGCAGGACGAAGTCGACGGCCGCGATGGCCTCGTGCACTGTGACGCCAGGACCGCTCAGGTCCTTCTTCAACACAAAGGCGACCTCGGGCTCGATCCGCGGCTGCAGGAAGCGGTCCGCCGGGATCGGCATGTGCTCCAGGTAGAAGAAGTCGTCGAGCAGGTGGCCGTAGTCCGGCTCGGACACCCCGAGCAGTTTCTGCATCGCGGCACTGGTGAGCCCAACCTTGTGCCCCTTGATGACGCGCCCACCTTGGCCGCCCTGGCCGGTCCACGCCGCCAGCTGCTCGAGCTGGATCGCATAGGCGTCCTCGAGCGTCATGCCCTCATAGGTCGAGGTCAGAGCGTCGATCGCCTCGCGCGAGGAGTAGGCCTCGAGCAGTCGGCGCGCCGCCTCCGAGCGGGTGGTGCTGTCCACGACGTTCACCTTTCTTCACGAGCCAGGGCGCGCACCACGAGAGGCACACGTCGACCATTCACGACAGTAGGACCGGGGCCCGCCACCCCACCGGGCATGTTCCCCACGCGGGAACGACGGCGGAGCAGGAGCCAGACGAGAGAGCGGGCGTCAGCCGCCCAAGTGTTTGGTGATGCGGTTCGAGCCAGCCGTCAGCAGCGGGACCAGGCGCTCGATGTCGGGCTTGATGATCTCGCTCGGCCCGAACACCGACACCGACGCCACCGCGACCTTCCGCGACAACACCGGCACGGCCACGGACGAACTCCCCTCAAAGGACTCACTGTGCGACACGGCATACCCGAGTTTGCGCACCTGCTCGACCTGCGTGGCCCAGTCGGCCATCGTGCGCACGGTGCCGGTGACGCGCGGGGGGAAGCCAGCGGCGACGCGCGCGGCATACACCGATGAATTGAAGGCGGCGATCACCTTGCCCGAGCTCGTCGTGTGGCCGGGGAGGCGGCGGCCGAAGTGGCCGAGGATGCGCACGCCGTCCCGGTTTTCGAGGCGCTCAAGGAAGACGACGTCGGGGCCGTCGGCGACGCCGAAGTTGACCGTGAGCCCGGTCGTCTGGTGGATCTGGCGGAGGACCGGCATGGCGACGTGGCGGAGTTCGTTGCGGGCGTGGGCGAGTTGGCCGAGTTCGAAGAGGTGCATGCCGAGGCGGTAGTGGCCGGAGTGCTGGTCCTGCTCGACGAATCCGCGCGTGACGAGGGTCGTGAGGAGGCGGTGCGCGGTCGACTTCGCGACGCCGAGTTTGCGGGCGATGTCACTGACACCGAGTTCGGTGTCGCTGGCGAAGCACTCGAGGACGTCGAGGGCCGAACCGACCGACTTCAGGCCGGCGTGGTCATCACCGGGGGCCTGGCGTTTCGGCGTGGTCGAACACCATGCTGAGTCCGAGCTGGTCATGGGGTCCCCCTGGGCTGGTGTCCGGTGGTCCTTACGGTGGGGCAGGGAGTGTGGTTCCATCAAGGGATGCGTTC
>DAOLRO010000223.1:0-3009 GCA_035418665.1 Phycicoccus sp. | reverse complement strand
TGCGCAAGATCCGGTCGGTGGGGATGTCCCTGGACCTCGAGGAGTCGACCCTGGGGTTGTCGTGCGTGGCGGCTCCGGTGTTCGGGTCCGACCGGAAGGTGCACGCGGCCCTGTCGATCACTGGCTCGACGGCGCGCTTCGACCCCGGGACCTTGGGGCCGGCGGTCCGCACGGCCGCGTACACCCTGAGCCGAGTCCTCCGCACCTCCGGCTTGTGACCCCCCTCCCCTCCCCTCCCCGTTGAGAGTGCACGACTTGCCGGTGGTTTCGCGTTTGCGCCGCAGTGTCGTGCACTCTCAAATCGACCGATCTGGCATGGCCGGGGGTTATGCACAGGGCTGTGGATAGTGCGTTCGGTGCTGCAGCCGGATGTTCCACCCTTGACCATGGACGAGAACCCCCAGCCCGCGCCACAGCCCCTCCTCACCGCGCATGCCTTCACGCGCGCGGACGCGATCGCGTGCGATGTCCCGGATGTGAACCTGCCGCGACGCGGAATGCACAACGTCACGCGAGGCGTGTGGGCCCCAGTTGCTCCCAGGGAATGGCGCGATCGAGCCCTCGCGACCGCACTCGTCCTTCCCGAATCGTCGGCCTTCTCCCATGTGACGGCCGCCCTGGCGCATGATTTCTCACTCCCACGATCCCTCGCCCAACGATCTGATCTGGACGTCGTCACCCCCACCAAGAGGGCGCAGCGTCGACGACCCGGATGGATCGGACACCGCGGCGCTGAGTTGCGGACGATGGTGATGGTCAACGATCTGCCGGTCACCGACGCGATCGACACTTGGTGCGATCTGGCATCGCTGGCCGTCGGACGGAGGCGTGCACTGCATCTGGATGACCTGATCGTCATCGGGGACGAGGTGCTCAATGAGGTCATCAGGCGTGAACTTGCCGGGAGCAATCGGTCTGCGTTGGGGCATGCCCAGCGCCACCTCGACCCACTGGTCGTCGACCCGGCACTCGCCTTGATTCGTGCACGCGTGACGGGGCGCTTCAAGTACCGGGGCAAGTCGGTGCTCCTCCAGGCCCTCCCCCTCATCCGCGCTGGCGTGAAGTCACCTCAAGAGACGCGGACCCGCTTGCTCTTCGTGCGATGCGGACTGCCGGAGCCGTTGATCAATGCCAACATCCACGCGGACAGCCCAGACGGTCCTGACGGTGGCGGAGGCGGTGGGTGGCTCGCCGAGGGTGACCTGGTCTGGCGGGAGTCCAGGACCGTGGCCGAATACCAGAGCGAGCATCACGCCCACCGGGATCGCCGCAGCCGTGACTCCAGCCGACTGGCGCTCCTCGGGGACCACGATTGGGAGGGGCACGAAGTGTGGTCCGAGGACCTGCGGCCGGGGGCGCGGCAGTTCGCCCTGATCCAGCGAGTCACAGCTTCGTTGGCTCGCCACGGCCGAGCCGCCTGAACGACCGGGGCATCGGACCTCCGTTGAGAGTGCACGACACTCCGCGGAAATTCGAATCTGACCGGCAAGTCGTGCACTCTCAACGGGAGGTGAGCGGTGACCGGGGGGCGGACGGATTCGGACGGCGTCTCAGATGGTGGCTAACGTGAGACCCATGGCCGAGTCACTCCACCCCAGCATGCAGCCGATGTTCGACGCCGTCCTGGCGCGCAATGCCGGCGAGCCAGAGTTCCACCAAGCCGTCTTCGAGGTCATGAGCAGCCTGACCCCGATCGCGGGGCGTGACGACAAGTACGCGCAGTGGTCGATCCTCAAGCGCATCTGTGAGCCGGAGCGGCAGATCATCTTCCGGGTGCCGTGGGTGAGCGACAGCGGCGAGGTCATGATCAACCGTGGCTTCCGGGTCGAGTTCAACAGCGCGCTCGGCCCCTACAAGGGCGGGTTGCGCTTCCACCCGTCGGTGAACCTCTCGATCATCAAGTTCCTCGGCTTCGAGCAGACCTTCAAGAACGCGCTCACCGGCATGCCGATCGGCGGCGGCAAGGGCGGATCCGACTTCGACCCCAAGGGCCGCTCGGATGCCGAGATCATGCGCTTCTGCCAGTCCTTCATGACCGAGCTCTATCGCCACCTCGGCGAATACACCGACGTGCCAGCGGGCGACATCGGGGTGGGTGGGCGCGAGCTGGGCTATCTCTTCGGCCAGTACAAGCGGATCACGAACCGTTGGGAGGCTGGCGTCCTCACCGGCAAGGGCCTGTCATGGGGTGGTTCGCAGGTGCGCACCGAGGCCACCGGCTATGGCACGGTCTTCTTCGCGCAGTCGATGCTCGGCGAGGTCGGCGAGTCCTTCGACGGGAAGAAGGTCGTCGTCTCCGGCTCGGGCAATGTCGCGATCTATGCCGTCGAGAAGGTGCACCAACTCGGCGGCCGCGTCATCGCTGTGTCGGACTCCTCGGGCTACGTCGTCGACGAGGACGGGATCGACCTCGCGCTCCTCCAAGACGTCAAGGAGGTCCGCCGCGAGCGGTTGAGTGTGTATGCCGCGGAGCGGGGTGCGGGGGCACGCTTGGTCACCGGTGGGTCCATTTGGGACGTGCCCTGCGACGTGGCGCTGCCGTGTGCCACCCAGAACGAGTTGCCCGAATCGGGCGCAAAGGCGTTGGTGGAGAACGGTGTCCGCCTGATCGCCGAGGGTGCGAACATGCCCACGACTCCCGATGCCGTGGCCCTCCTCCGCGAGGCCAAGGTCCTCTACGCGCCGGGCAAGGCCTCCAACGCTGGCGGCGTCGCGACGTCCGCGCTCGAGATGCAGCAGAACGCCTCCCGTGACTCATGGGGCTTCGAGGAGACCGAGGCCAAGCTCGAGGAGATCATGGGCGAGATCCACCAGACCTGCGTCGAGACGGCCGAGCAATACGGCTCGCCCGGTGACTACGTCGTCGGCGCCAACCTCGCTGGCTACATCAAGGTCGCCGACGCCATGGTCTCCCTCGGCGTGATCTGAGCCGGCCTTCCCAGGTCGCAGACTTCCCGGGCCGACTCACGGCAATGGGTATGCCGTGTGGCTCAGTTGGCCTTGAGGAAG
>DAOLRO010000222.1:0-4610 GCA_035418665.1 Phycicoccus sp. | reverse complement strand
CAGTTGGGTCTTCGCAGCCAGCAACGCGTCGTCGCTCATCCCCTGAGTCTGCCGCCTCGATGGTTAGAGAGGTGCCCGCACCGTCGACGCCCGGGGGATCAGCGTCGGGAGGGCCCGGCGAATCGGCTCTCGCTCGACCGACTTGCTCGTGACCAGATCCAACGCGGTGGCCGCGATGGTGTCGAAGGGCGTGCGGACACTCGTTAGCGGCACGGGCAGTTGGGCCACGAGAGGGATGTCGTTATAGCCGACGATCGAGATGCCCTGGCCAGGGACGAGCCCGAGCAGACGCGCCGCCGTTTGTACGCCGATCGCCAGGTGGTCGTTGGCCGCGAAGATTGCCGTCGGCCGGTGGGCGCGTTCCAGCAGCAGCCGCCCAGCGGCGACCCCGTGCTCGATCCCGTAGCCGGTCGTCAGCGCCAGCTCGGGGTCGAGGGTCAGGCCGGCCTCGCGCAGCGCCCGCTCTGCACCAGCGCGCCGATCCTGGCCCGTCGAGGTGAAGGTCGGCCCGTTGATCAGCCCGATATCCCGGTGACCGAGGTCGAGCAGATGCCGCATGGCCAAATAGCCACCGGCCTCGTCGTCGCCCAGCGATGACGGGCTCACGCGGTCGGTGCGCAGCACCAAGACGTGGGGAATTCCCCTGCGGCGCAAGGACTCTGGCAGGCGATCGTCCACTCTGGCCGTGGCGAGAATGACCGCATCGACGTTTCGATCGAGCAGCGTCTCGGTGGCCTGAGCCTCGTCGTCAGGCTCGTTGCCGCACGTGGCCACCAGCGCGAAGTGGCCACGGGTGCGCGCCGCCCGCTCGATCGCCTCGAACATCAAGGCCATCACAGTGTCGGAGAGGCGAGGCACGAGAACGCCGAACGTGCCGGTGGCGCCACGGCGCAGGCTGGAGGCCGCGGTGTTGCGTCGATAGCTCAACTCGTCGGCGGCGGCGCGAACCCGAACGGCCGCCGCTGACGTCGAGAAACTCCCGCGTTCGTCGAGGACCCGGCTGGCCGTGGAGATGCTGACGCCCGCCGCCTGGGCGACGTCCTTGAGGGTGACAGTGGGGACGCTCAAGCGGACCTCCTTCGGTCAGATTCTAGAGGGCTGGCCGAGGGGCCAGCCCTGGCCAGTTGGGGGGCACTCCGGGGCAGTCGCCCGCAAACCCTTGACAACGAATTCGTTCTCGGATCATACTTGCAATCGTTCACGCAAACGTTCCCGCAAACGATTCCACATCACACACAGGAGGAGCAATGACGCTTGACCTTCGGGGCCTCAACCCCGCACCGGTGACCCCCTTCACGCCCGACGGTGCCGTCGACTTCGACGCGATCGCCCGGCTCGGTTCGTGGTTGGGCTCGATCGACGGCGTCAAGAGCCTGGTCGTCCTCGGCCACGCCGGTGAAGGAACCTTCCTCACCGAAGCCGAGCAGTTGGACGTCATCCGGGCCTTCGTCGCCTCGACCGACGGCCGGGTGCCGGTCATCGCCGGCATCACCAAGGAGGGCAACAAGACCGCAGCCATCGAGGCCAAGGCGGCCGTCGACGCCGGCGCCGCAGCGGGCCTGGTCTACCCGTCACACGGCTGGCTGCGCTTCGGTTACCAGCCCGGTGCCCCGCAGTCCCGCTACCAGGAGATCTACGAAGGCAGTGGCCTGCCGCTCATCCTCTTCCAGTACCCCGACAACACCAAGGCGACCTACGACCTGCAGACCCAACTGGACATCGCCGGCCAGGAGGGCGTGTTCGCGACGAAGAACGGCGTCCGCAACATGCGCCGGTGGTACACCGAGATCCCCGCTCTGCGCGCGGCATACCCGGATCTTCAGGTCCTTTCCTGCCACGACGAGTACCTGCTGCCGACGATGTTTGATGTCGACGGTCTGCTCGTGGGCTACGGCAACATCGCGCCAGAGCCGCTCATCGAGCTGATCGAGGCGGGCAAGGCCCGCGACTACGCCCGCGCCCACGCGATCCACGAGCGCCTGCTCCCCGTGACGCAGAACGTTTACCACCGTGGCTCGCACATGGAGGGCACAGTTGCTCTCAAGTGGGGCCTCGTGCACCGAGGCATCCTCGACCACGCGACGGTTCGCACGCCGCTGCTGCCGCTGGCCGACGGGGCCGACGCCGAGATCGCCGCGGCGTTCGTCCAATCGGGTCTCGGCCGAGTCACTGTCCCGGCGTGACCTAGCCACTCGGACCAAGGAGGCATGATGACTGAGCGCGTCGAATCTCCGACGTCGGCCACGATCGCCGACACCTCCGAGCAGCCCGCGACCCGCGGCATACTGCGCATGCTCGCTCTGATGGGACCGGCCTTCGTGGCAGGCGCCTGGCAGTTCGGACCGGGCAACCTCACCACCGCAGTGCAGGCCGGCAGTGGTTACCTCTACACCCTCATCTGGGTCATCGTCGTGTCGACGATCCTGATGATCTTCCTCACCGACATGAGTGTGCGGTTGGGCATCCGCTCGCCGATCTCGCTCATCACCTCGATCAAGGACGAGCTCGGCACCTGGGTCGGCGTCCTCGCCGGTGTGGGCGTCTTCCTCATCACCCTGTGTTTCAGCGTCGGGAACGCCGTTGGCTCAGGGCTGGGGATCTCGCTCCTGGTGGGAGGCAGCCCCGTCATGTGGAGTGTGATCGCCACGATCGCCGTGGGTGCGCTCTTCCTCCTCCGCAACGTCTATCAGTCCGTCGAACGGGTGCTCGTCGTCATCGTCGCCCTCATGGCCGTGGCCTTCATCGCGAGCACCTTTGCCGCACGGCCGGATTGGGGTGCGGCCGCGGCCGGCCTCATTCCGACGATTCCGGAGGGGTCCACCCTGCTGATCGTCGCGCTCGTCGGCACCAACCTGTCGTGCAATGCCGCGTTCTTCACGGCATACGGCACCAGGGAACATGCGCGGACGGAACGCGACTATCGCGACCTCACCATCGCGGACACCATCCCCGGGATCGTCGCGCCCGGGATCATGACCGCCCTGGTCATCGCGGTCGCGGCCGCCGCGTTGGGCGCCGCAGGCAAGCCGGTCACCTCGATCGTGGGGCTGGCTCAGGTGTTCGAGCCACTGGCCGGGGCGTTGGGCGCGAAGATCTTCGCGCTCGGCTTCCTCGGGGCGGCCTTCTCGTCGATGGTCGCCAACGCCACGGCCGGCGGCATCATGCTCTCCGACGGCCTCGGTCGGGGGTCCTCGGCAGGCTCTCCAACGGCCAAGATCGTCGCAGGCTCCATCCTCGCCTTCGGCATCGGGGTGACCCTGGCCTTCCAGTCCTCGCCGGTGCAACTCATCGTCGTCGCTCAGGCCCTGACGGTCTTCGTGGCGCCGATCCTCGCTGCGTTGATCATCCTCATGGCCAACCGGGCCCGGTTGATGGGCACATTGAAAAACACGTGGTGGCAGAACGTGTTTGGCGGTCTCGCACTGCTCTCCGTGGTGGCTCTCTCAGTGCGCTTGTTCTCCACGCTCTTCCTCACGTAGCCGACAACGCGTGACTCATGGGCTCGCCTGCCTTCGGGCCGGCGAGCCCATGGGTATGCCGTGCGCGCCCCGCCCGCGGGTGTGCCGAGCAAACCCCCTAAGGTATGCCGCGCATCGCCTCCCTGGGTCGCCCCGCCGACCCGTCGGCTCAGCCGAGCAGAAGGCGGAGGCGCTCTTCCTCGTCATCGGTTAGTCCGGTCTGGCGGGGGACAGTCCGACGCTCCTCAAAGGCGAGTGCGGCGCGCAACGTCTCCTCCAAGGGTCGCGTCCGCAGCCCCCTTCGGCGAGCCGCCGTCGTGTCGAGGGTCGCGAAGTAGCGCCAGGATTCGTCGTCGATCCACAACGGCAAGGAGGGCGTTCCCATCCAGGCGCTCACACCGGCGGCGTCGAGCACGTCCGCAGGCACCGGCCGGGCGACGGCCGCACTCGAGGCGACCGACCGGGCCAGGGTGAGGACCGACCCGAGGTCGGTGGTGGGCCCGGCAGCGTTGAACGTGCCCTGGACGCGGTCGAGGGCGCAGTGGACGATCCAGGCAGCTAGGTCCTCGACGTCGATGAGGGCGGTGGGAAAGGCCAGGTCCGGGGGAACCAGCACGTCCGGCCCGGTCGGATGGGCGAACCGCCACGGGTAGTAACCGCTGCGCCCCGACCAGTCCCCATCCCCACCGATGAGCCCGGCGCGAACGATGGTGTGACTGCTCGACCCTTCGCGAATCGCGTTCTCGCATGCCACTTTCGCGGCGCCGTAGACGCTCATGTCGGCCATGACGTCCTCGACCAACGGATCGAGAGTGGGCGCGCCCTCGCTCTGCTCCAGCCGATCGAACCGGCTGTAGACATTGCCCGACGACACGAGCACCCAGTGCCGAGCAGTCAGCGCACGCACCGCCCGTCGAACCTGCCCCGGCTGCCGGGTCACGTCGATGACCGCATTCCACGTGTCGTCGGCGAGCGCCTCGAAGGTGTCGTCCCGGTCCCGATCCCCCACGACGAGTCGCGCCCCTGTTGGAACAGGGGCGCTGCCCCGCGCGAGGCAGGTGACGTCGTGACCTTGTCCCACGGCATACCCAGCGATTGCTCGGCCGAGGAACGCGGTGCCGCCGAGGACGAGAAGTTTCAGTAGCACTGGAG
>DAOLRO010000221.1:0-4651 GCA_035418665.1 Phycicoccus sp. | reverse complement strand
TCCGGATGGACCAGGACGGGCAGGTCCGTCCCACTCTCCTCGACCAGCTCTGCCCCTGTGGCGTCGGTGAGGATGGCCACCGCCCCGGCAGCCAGTGCAGCCGCGGCGAAGCGGGCGCCATGCGTACGGGCACCCGGCAACCCGGCATACAGGTCTCCGGCCTGCACCGCCCGCGAGTCGAGGCTGACCCCGGTGACGGTCACCTCACGAACGGGTGCAGGCGCCCCCAGATCGGCGGCAATCCTGGAGAGGAGCGTGGGTCGCGATTGACGCGGCCGCAAGGTGTGGACCACGGCTGGAGACCCTACCTGCCGTTCTTGCCGCGGACGTTGCGCAGGACGGTCGGGTCGGCCTCCGCGGCCGCCGGATCGACATCCAACGTGAGCGCGGGCGCGGTGGTCCCGGTCGGGGGCACCTTGAGGGCTTGGAGGGCGTAGGTCATGACGTCATGGAAAACAGGTGCAGCGACCAACCCACCGAAGTAGCCCTTGATCGGCCGCTGCAGGATGACCGCGACGACGATCTCGGGATCGTCGGCGGGGGCGTAGCCGATGAAACTCGCCGTCTTGCCGCTGTAGCCGCCGACAGCCGGGTCGTAGCGGTCGGCCGTGCCGGTTTTGCCGGCGACGCGATATCCAGGGATTTGAGCTTCGGGCGCGGTGCCATTGGGGCTGACGACACCCTCCAGCATGAGGGACACATCCTTGGCGACCTGCGCGTCGACGACCCGCTCACCCTTGCTCGCCGCGGTCGGCGTGACCTTGCCGTCGGCGTCCGTCGTCGAGGCGATGAGGCGGGGCGGGATCCGGACGCCATCGTTGGCGATGGTCTGGAAGACGTCGGCTGCCTGGATCGCGGTGAGCGAGAGGCCTTGACCGAAGGCGACCGTGGCGCGCTGGGTCCCGCTCCAGTCCTCGGACTTGGCCAGGATCCCGCCACTCTCACCGGGGAAGCCGATCGGTGACTTCTCACCCAGCCCGAATTTCCGGAAGTACTCCTCCAAGGTCTTGGGCTCGATCGTCTCGCTGATGAGGACGGTCCCGATGTTGCTCGACTCAGCAAGGACGCCCGTGACGGTCTGGTAGAGCGTCGGGTGGGGATGCGAGTCGTTGAAGACCTGGTCGTAGCGCGGCAGGGTCGGCGGGACGATGACCGGCGTCGACGGCGTGACCTTCTTCTCCTGCATCGCTGCAGCGATCGTCATCAGTTTGGCCGTCGACCCGGGCTCGAAGACCTCTCCGAAGGCCTTGTTCGTCAGCGAGCCCTCGGCCTTGCCGATGTCGTTGGGGTCGTAGGTCGGATAGGACGCGACCGCGAGCAGGTCACCCGATTTCACGCTGCGGACCACAACCGTGCCCGAAAGCGCCTCGGTCTCCTGCATCTTCTGGGCCAATGCGTTCTGGGCATACCACTGGAGACCGGAGTTGATGGTGAGGGTCACGTCGTTGCCGTTGGCCGCGTCCTGGCGGGTCACGCCGGCCGTCGGGATGATCTCGCCGGTGGCGCTGGTCTCGAACTCGACCTGCCCGACCTTGCCGGTCAACTGGTTGTCGAGCATCTGCTCGACGCCACCCCCCGCCTTGCCGTCATCGGTGACGAAACCCACCAAGGAGGCCGCGCTCGGCCCCGTCGGGTAGGTGCGTTCGGGCAGCGACACGTCCGCGCCCGGGCTCTGGTCCTTGTAGATGCCGGGGATGCGGAGTTCGTTGACCTTGCGCCAGGTGAGGGGCGTCGCCTTGTGCTCGAGGATGCGATAACGGGTGTTGCCGACCAGTGAACTCTTGAGCTTCTCGACATCCTGACCGAGCAGTGGCGCCAAGGCCTCTGCCGCCTTGGTCACCGCTGCGTCCGACGTGGCCGGGTCGCACACATTCTTCTTCGTCTTGTAGGTGCAGACGGCCGAAGGGTCGGCCACGATCGTGATCCGCTCGAGGCTCGAGGCCAGGACCACGCCGTCCGCACTGCGGATCGTGCCGCGCAGGGCCGGAATGGCCACGGTTGCGGTCCGCTGGCGCTTGGCCTGGGCCGCCACGCTCTCGGCATCGAACCCTTGGATGCGCACGAGCTGCGCGCCGAAGATCGACAGGACGAAGAGGGTTGCCACGAGGAGCAGGCGAGTGCGTCTGATCGGATTGCCCGGACGCGGCGCCGGCCGTGTGCGGCGGGCCTTTGGCGGCCGTCCCCCGCCACCGCCCCATCGACCCACCACGGCTGCCGCGCTCTCGCGGGGTTGGCGCACCGATGCCGCGCGGCGCGCAGTGGCGGGGCGCGGGGAGCCGGTTCGGCCCTTGGCCGATGCCTCGTGACCTCGAGACGACTCGACAGGCCGCTTCCGCGGTGCCTCTTTGGCGGCCGGGCGCGGCCTGAGCGCGTCTTGCGCCTTGGGGCGATGCGGCTTCCTGCCCGCGGCGTCCTTGGTGGCGGGTGCCGCAGCGCGGGGGGAGGGGCGGCCACTGCCTCGCGCCGGCGGACGCGGGACGGCGCCCCGCGTCATCGGTCGGGGCGCCCGTCCAGATGCCGACGCCGGGCCCCCTCGACCCTCGCTCCCGGGCTTGCTCGGTGGCCTCAAGAGTCCCCTTGTGTCGGCGGTGTGCAGTCGGTCGGTGTGGGAGTGGCGGTCGGTCAGGGCGCCGTCGGCGCCGGGCTCGGGCTGGCCGCGTCGGCAGCGGGTGCTACCGCCGCAGCCGCTGGGATGGGCGTGCGGGTCGTCGTGCTCGTGGTCGCGCCGGTGGCACTGTCGACGCTCGTGACCGTCGTCTCCACGCCATCGGCCGTCACGGCGATGATCGTCGTCCGGGTGATCGTCCCCTCGGTGGTGACGGTGGTCCCGGGCTCCGGAAGCTTCGCCGCGGCGGGCGTCGACGCGGAGGCGGCGGCCGGCGCGGCCGGCGTGGCCTGTGCCACCACCGTAAAGCGGCCCGCTTCCTTGGCCGGCTCCGCCACGCCGAGGACCTGCCCATCGCTGAGGCGAAGGAAGGCAGCGGTGGAAGACGGCACCATGCCGAGGTCGAGGGCCCGTTTGGCCAACTCGGCCTCGGCGCTCTGGGAGTCGATCGCGTGCCGCAGCGCCTGCTGGGTCTCCGAGAGCTCGTTCGACCGCTTCTCGAGGTCGGTGAGCACGAAGGCACCTCGCGCCATTGACGTGTTGAGCAACAGGACCGCGACGAGGCCAGCAGTGAGCAGCACGAGCGAGAGCATGACGAGGCCGGCATGGCCCTTGGGTGCCCCGACGACCACTCGGAGGTCCCGGGGTGGTGTCACCTTGGCCCGAGAACCGGCCAGACGCGGCAACGGCCGGGCGGTCGCGATCTGACTCATCGCAGGTGTCCCTTCGTGGTGCGGATGCGTTCGGCGGCCCGGAGGCGGACGGATGCGGATCGTGGGTTGCGGGCCTGCTCGTCTGCGGACGCCTCCTCGGCGCCGCGAGTCAGCAGGCGGAGGTACGCCGCGTGCTCGGGGAGCTCGACCGGAAGGCCCTTCGGGGTGGTCGATGTCGCTCCCGCGGCGAGGGCGCGCTTGGTCAGGCGGTCCTCGAGCGAGTGGTAGGACATGACAGCGATCCGCCCGCCGAGCGCGAGGTGCTCGATGGCCTGCGGGAGCGCCGCCTGCCACGCCTCGAGTTCGCGGTTGACCTCGATGCGGAGGGCCTGGAAGGTCCGCTTGGCAGGGTGGCCACCCGTGCGCTGCGAGGCAGCGGGGATGGCGGAGCGAAGGACATCGACGAGCCGCGCGGAGGTGGTGAAGGGCTCGGCGGCGCGAGCCCGCACAATGGCCGAGGTGACCCGCCCCGCAAAGCGCTCCTCACCGAAGTCCCGAAGGATCCGGGTCAGCTCGGCGGCGTCATAAGTGTTGAGGACGTCCGCTGCCGTCAGTCCGCTCGTCTGGTCCATGCGCATGTCGAGCGGGGCGTCCTGGGCGTAGGCGAAGCCGCGTTCGGCCTCGTCGAGTTGGAGCGAGCTGACGCCCAGGTCGAAGAGGATGGCGTCGGCCCTCCCCCCGGCGTCAGCAATGACCGCGCCGATCGCGTCGTAGACCGCGTGGACTGCGGTGAAACGGTCCCCGAACGACGCCAGCCGCTCGGTGGCCAGCGCCAGCGCTTCGGTGTCGCGGTCGATGCCCAGGGCGCGAGCGTGGGGGCAGGCCATGAGGACGGCCTCCGTGTGGCCCCCCATGCCCAGCGTTGCGTCGACAAACACCGACCCCGGCTCTGACAGGGCCGGGGCGAGGAGTTCGACGAGGCGGTCACGCAGCACGGGCGTGTGGCGTTGCGCCGTGGGGCGAGTGCCAGCCATCGCCATCTCCTCTCTCCTTCGCCATTGCGTTGAGGCCTGTGATCTGTTGCTTTCGTGGCCGACCTCGCGACCTGGTCCCCATCCGTCGCGCCCGGCGCGGGGGAAGTCGCGTCGGGATCGAGCGGGTGGAGGCCGAGTGGCGGGGGCGGAATGGTTGGGGGGTGGAGCGTTGTGGGGCAGATGTCGAGGTCCGTGGCTGTGGGCTGCGCTGGAACGGACGGTCAGAGCAGGCCGGGAACCACCTCCTCCGAGGTGTCGGCGTAGGCCTGCTCGCTCGCGGCGATGTAGGACTCCCACGCAGCGGCGTCCCAGACCTCGATGCGCTGGCCGGTGCCGACGACGGCACAGTCCTTGCTCAG
>DAOLRO010000220.1:0-4673 GCA_035418665.1 Phycicoccus sp. | reverse complement strand
TCATGACGATCGCGACGGTCTCGGGGTCGGCCTCGAAGGCCTCGAGGCAGTCGATATGCGTGGTGCCGATGATCGGGTCGCCGCCGATGCCGACGCCGGTGGAGAAGCCGTAGTCGCGCAGTTCGTACATCATCTGGTAGGTCAGCGTGCCCGACTTGGACACCAGGCCGATCCGGCCGGGGCCGGCGATGTTGGCCGGGATGATGCCCGCGTTGGACTTGCCGGGGCTGATCAGGCCGGGGCAGTTCGGGCCGATGATCCGCGTGCCCTTGCCGAGGCTGTAGTTGTAGAACTCGGCGGTGTCCTTGACGGCCACGCCCTCGGTGATGACGACGGCGAGGCCGATGCCCGCGTCGATCGCCTCGATGACGGCGGCCTTGGTGAAGGCCGGCGGCACGAAGAGCACGGAGACATCGGCGCCGGTGGCCTCCATAGCCTCTTGGACTGTCCCGAAGACGGGCACCTGCACGCCGTCAGGGAAATCGACCGTGGTGCCAGCCTTGCGCGGGTTCACGCCGCCGACGATCTTGGTGCCGGAGGCGAGCATGCGCGTCGTGTGCTTCATGCCCTCGGAGCCGGTCATGCCCTGGACGATGACCTTGGAGTTCTCGGTGAGGAAGATTGCCATGGTGGTTGTCTTTTCCTGTTCGTCCGGGGCGTCAGTTGGCGGCGGCCAGTTCGGCGGCCTTCTTGGCGGCGCCGTCCATGGTCTCTTCGATGGTCACGAGCGGGTGGTTGCGCTCGGCGAGGATGCGCCGACCTTCCTCCACGTTGTTGCCGTCGAGGCGCACGACGAGCGGCTTGGTGGCCTCGTCGCCGAGGTTGTCGAGTGCGCCGACGATGCCGTTGGCGACCGCGTCGCAGGCGGTGATGCCCCCGAAGACGTTGACGAAGACGGACTTGACCTGTGGGTCGCCGAGGATGATGTGCAGACCGTTGGACATGACCTCCGCGCTGGCGCCACCACCGATGTCGAGGAAGTTGGCCGGCTTGGAGCCGAACTCCTCCCCGGCGTAGGCCACGACGTCGAGGGTGGACATGACCAGCCCAGCGCCGTTGCCGATGATGCCGACGTTGCCGTCGAGCTTGACGTAGTTGAGGTCCTTCTCCTTGGCGGCGGCCTCGAGCGGGTCCGCGGCCTCCTTGTCCTCGAGCGCCGCGTGGTCGGGCTGACGGAAGTCCGCGTTGGCGTCGAGGGACACCTTGCCGTCGAGGGCGACGATCTGGCCGTCCTCGGTCTTCACGAGCGGGTTGACCTCGACGAGCGTCGCGTCCTCGTCGCGGTAGACAACCCAGAGCTTCTGGAAGGCGTCGGTCAAGGCGACGCGGTCGGCTTCGTCGAAGCCGGCCGCGTCGAAGATCTCGTCGGCCTTGGCCTGGTCGACGCCGACGTTCGGGTCGACACCGATGCGGGCGAGGGCCTCGGGGCGCTCGACGGCGAGTTGCTCGATGTCCATGCCGCCCTCCTTGGAGCACATGGCCAGGTAGGTGCGGTTCGCGCGGTCGAGCAGGATCGAGAAGTAGTACTCCTCGGCGATCCGAGCACCCTGGGCGATCATCACACGGTGGACGGTGTGCCCCTTGATGTCCATGCCGAGGATCTGCTCAGCGAGCTGCTCGGCTTCCTCGGCCGACTTGGCGACCTTCACCCCACCGGCCTTCCCACGGCCCCCGGTCTTGACCTGGGCCTTCACCACGGTCACGCCGCCGGACTTCTGGCCGATCTCCTCGGCCGCGGCGCGTGCCTCGGCAGGGGTGGTGGCGACCGCACCGGCCAACACGGGGACCCCGTGCTTCTCGAACACATCACGTGCTTGGTACTCGAAGAGGTCCACGAGCGCTCCAGCCTCATTTCTTGTCGTTGACAATCTGGTCTGACCGCAGGACAACACCGGGCGCCCGGGCGAGGACCACGTGAGCACGCAGCCCGCACGTCGGCGGTCGGGTTCCGGGGCTCAGCCTAGACGCGGCGGCCCACCGGGCGGCGACCGGGAGCACCAGTGGGAGCAATCTCACCCGTGGACGGCAGGACTCCCGCGCCGACCGGTCAGGCCCTACTCTGGGGTAACCATGACCGGTCAGCGACGAGGCTCCGACCGGGCCGCCGCGGCCCGTCCCTGTGTCGACCCTGCCGCCCACACCTCCCCCTGGCGCCATGTCACCGCCACGCTCGCTCCCGTGGCTGGCGCCGTGCGCACGGTGAGCCGGGCCGCGGAGGCGACCGTCCGGCATACGCGATCGTTGATGACTCCGGCCGCGCTCATGGGGTCGGTCATCGAAGGGACATGGATCGCCGCCCACCTGCTGACCTACCCGATCGGCCACCTCGGCGGACGCGGGCAGAGCCAGTCCGGACACCGCATCGAGCACCTCCCACCGATCCAGCGCGGCCTCATCCACACCAATCTCGAAGCCGCAGGAACGCCGATCCTGCTCGTCCACGGCCTCATCGACAACCGCTCGATCTTCACCCTGCTGCGCCGTGGGTTGTCGCGACGGGGTTTCGGGGCGGTCTTCGCGATGAACTGGTCGACGCTCACCACCGACCTGCGGCGGGCTGCCCTCCAGCTCGGCGAGGAGGTCGAGGCGATCGTCGCCGAGACCGGCTGTGAGCGGATCCACATCGTCGGCCACAGCCTCGGCGGCCTCATCGCGCGCTACTACGTCACCCGCTTGGGTGGCGACGAACGCGTGCACACTCTCGTCACGATGGGCACGCCACATGCGGGGACGTATGCCGCGTACGCCCTTCCGCTGCCCGTCATCGCCCAGATGCGGCCGGGTTCGGGCTTCCTCACCGAGTTGGCCGAGCCAGTGCCGGGGTGTGGCACGAGGTTCATCGCCTACTACTCCGACGCGGACCAGCTGATCCTGCCGCAACGCAACGGCGCCTTACGCCACCCGGACCTGACCGTGCGCAACGTCAAATTGCACGGGGTGGGGCACATCTCGCTGCCGATCGTCGGCGATGTGGTGCACGGGATCACGACGGCTCTGGCGCATCTCGATCACGACGGCCACACGGTGGCCGCGGGGGCAACACCTCTGGGCCGGTCCGGCAACTCCGGCAGCTCGGTCCGCTCCAGCCGCTCGAACCGCCACTGACCGCCCGTTTCCCCATTTGTGACGCCAAGTTCGTACGTTCAGCACCTCTTGGCCCGGCCAGTCCCCGCTTGTGACACCCACTTCGTATGCCGTACCGCGTCCTGCCCGCTCGCGTCCCCATTTGTGACACCCACTTCGTATGCCGTGTCGTTGGCCAGCGCGGTACGCCCAGCTCTCCGCACCTGGCGTCACAAACTGTGACGCTGAACCCCTGATCGGGGGCAAGGCTACGAACCTGGGGTCATGAATCGGGAGCAAGGTCGCGGACGTTGGGCGGGCATCCCCGCATGGCCGAGCCCGTATGGCGTCGAGTTCGGTCAGAGTTTTTCGAGGGGGGCGAAGCGCAGCAACAGCCACTTGACGCCGGTGTCCCCGCCGAAGTCGACCTGGGCCTGAGCCTTGTCGCCGTCGCCCCGCAGGTCGATGACCGTGCCGAGGCCAAAGGAGTCGTGGTTGACCCGCTCCCCCTTGGTCAGGTGGATCGGGGGCCGGTTGCCCGGAGAGCGCACGCCGGGGCGTGAACCCAGCGTCGCCACCGCGGGGCGCTGGTCACGACGCCCGATGGCCGCCATGCCCGACAGTTCCCGCTCCCACGACATCAGTTGCGCCGGGATCTCGTCGAGGAAACGGCTCGCCGGGTTGTATTGCGGTGCGCCCCAAGCAGACCGGACCGCAGCCCGCGAGATGTGGAGGCGCTCACGAGCACGCGTGATGCCGACATAGGCCAGCCGCCGCTCCTCCTCCAACTCCTTGGGGTCGTTCAGGCTCCGCAGGTGCGGGAAGGTCCCGTCCTCGAGTCCGGTCAGGAAGACCACCGGGAACTCAAGCCCCTTGGCCGTGTGCAGCGTCATCAACGTCACGACCCCGGCCTCCTCCGCCTCGGTCCCGTCGCCGTCGGGCGCGTCCGGGATCTCGTCCGCGTCTGCCACCAGGGACACTCGCTCCAAGAAGTCCTCGAGGTCCGTGACAGCCCCCGTCTCACCGGTCTCGGCACGAGCATCGTCGAATTCCCTTGCCACAGCGACGAGTTCGGCAAGGTTCTCGATACGGGTCTCGTCCTGCGGATCGTGACTGGCCCTCAGCTCAGCCAGATAGCCCGACCGATCGATGACCGCCTCGAGCAGGTCGCCGATGCCGGCTGAGTCATCGTCGCGCACCCGGCCCAGCTCCTCCAAGAGAGCCGTGAAGCCCTTGATGCAGGTCAGCGAGCGGGTGGCGATCCCCGGAGCGTCCTCGGCCCGACCGAGGGCGGCCACGAACGAGATCCGCTCCCGTTCCGCCAACGCCGCCACGCAGGCCTCGGCTCGATCGCCGATACCCCGCTTGGGGACATTGAGGATTCGTCGCAGGTTGACCGTGTCCTCGGGGTTGGACAGGACTCGCAGATAAGCCAGGGCATCCTTGACCTCGCGCCGCTCGTAGAAGCGCGTCCCACCGACCACCTTGTAGGGCAGCCCCACCCGCACGAACACCTCTTCCAGGGCCCGCGACTGCGCGTTGGTGCGATAGAAGACGGCCACGTCCTTGGGCTTGAGTCCGTGCTCATCCCCGAGCCGATCGATCGTCCG